>USSF01000005.1 GCA_900557405.1 uncultured Prevotella sp. | reverse complement strand
CTGAATCAAAAGAAAAATCCGTCTATAATCCCATTTGTCCTGTCAAGGCACAATCCAAAGATAAATCAAAAATAGAAAATCAAAAGAAAAAATCAAAAAAACGAATCCGTGTAAAGACTCCGTAGAAAATCTGATATTCCGTGAGCGTTTTTTGATTTAAGCTCTGTAGCCGCAGGCTCACAGAGTGCAATGCAGCAAGTTGAATGAAGAAACAACGTTCGGCGCCGAAGGGAAAGCCAATTCAAATCTTCTTGTCAACTCGTATCTCGTCTACTTCGGCCAATATATATTATCCGAATACAACCCTAAAAGAGCCAGCGTTTAATTGCTCGTTCGTTCATAAAGGTAGTGTACTGCCGCAGTACTCCTATTGAATTACTCCAGTACTTCTATTGAAGTACTCCAGTACTCCTTATTGGATTACTCCAGTACTTGCATTGAAATACTCCAGTACTCCTTATTGGATTACTCCAGTACTTGCATTGGATTACTCAAGTACTTCTATTGGATTACTCAAGTACTCCTATTGGATTACTCAAGTACTCCTATTGGTACACTTGCCTTGGGTAAAGGTGCGAAAGTGCATATAGACGTGTTGCCACTTGGAGTTCTTCTTGTCTGGCAGTCTCTTGAAGTAGGCAAGGAAATCTCCTTTCTGCTTCTCTTTATCGAAGAAGTCGTACCGCTCGTTGACGATAGCCTCGAAGCGACGGCAGCGTATCGCCTCGGCTTCTTGCCGGAAAAGTGAGGGAGTGAAGGTGTGAGGGTAAAAATTTGCCCTCACACCTACCCTCACCACTGAAACCCCGATAAACAGGGCGTTTCAGACGGAAAGTGAGGGTGTGAGGGTAAAAGAAGAAAAAAAGTTTTTTTATTTTAAAAGGAGACAAGAAGACGAAGTGACAAGGAGAAATGATTCCTACACTATCCTTATTGACATCGTTTCCGGTTCGAACTGCAATCCGGGTCTGTTGATGAATTCCGACAGCGTGCCGTCGGCGGCAAGTGCACCGGGCGTACCCGTTATCATGCCCTGCGGCGTCATAACCCACAGTTCGTCGGCTATCTGAAGGGCAAGCTCCAGGTCGTGGGTGGAGAGGAATATCATCTTGTTCTCCTCCGCACAGAGGCGATGGAGCATCTGCAGGGTGTCCACCTTACTGCCGTAGTCGAGGAACGACGTAGGTTCATCGAGGAATATCACCGAAGTCTGCTGTGCAAGGGCCTTCGCCGTCATCATCTTCTGCCGCTCGCCGTCGCTCAGCGTATGCACCATACGGTCGGCGAGATGGCTTATGCCCACCATCCCCAGACTCTCGGCAACGATTTTCTTGTCCTCTTCGTCCAACCGTCCGAAGAAGCCCGTATAGGGGCTGCGTCCCATCGCTGCCATCTGGAAGACGGTGAGGTTCTGCACCTGTGGGCGCTCCGTGAGCACCACGCCGATAATCCGCGCCAGTTCTTCGCGCGAATACTCCGCAATCTCCCTGTCACCTAACATTATCTCTCCGCCGAGCTTGGGCTGGAAGGCGGATATCGTGCGCAGCAGGGTTGACTTGCCCGCGCCGTTGCTGCCTATCAGACACGTCAGTCTGCCCGGCTTTATCTCGGCGTCAATGTTCTGCATCACCACGCTGCATGACTTGCCGTGGCGGTATCCGATAGAAAGATTGCGGAGCTGTATATCCATATCTATAATGTTTTTATGAATTCATCCAATGACACATATTCAACATGAGGAAATTCCACAGAAGAAAGGATGTCATAATGTCTGTCATTAGTCACAATACATTTTGCTTGTGCAGCAATGGCACAATCAACGAATTTATTATCATCCGGATCAGCTTCAATAAGTTGGAACTTATAGAATGGTACAATAAATTCGGTAAAAGGACTGTTTATTATTGTCTTTACAATATACTCGGCTACTTCATAATTGACAAGACGCTGAATTATCTCAACATACTCATCAAGAATTTCATTTGACACACATAGAGTATTTTTACCCGACACGAAGCTCTGCCATACAATATGATAACGGCTGTGTCGGGGAATACTCTGAATAAGACAGTTAGTATCCAATACTATTCTTGCCATATTACAAAGCGTGCAAATCCATACCATTAATCTCGTCAAGCCTCTCCTGACTTAAAGTACCAGACTCCCACAATGTATCCAATGCTGAATTCATCTTTTCCGAATAGTACTTGTAAAGCAGTTCCTTCAACTCGTCAAGTCCTGCCTGAGTCTTATCAAATTCAAACATCTTCAGAAGATGTCTTTGAACGGGATTAAAAACAGTAGCTTCCATATCTATAATCTATTTCATTTATTTCACGTTACCCACCTTTATCAGATATTCTGCAATCTGAACGGCATTGAGGGCTGCGCCCTTGCGGATCTGGTCGCCGGTGAGCCACAGCGTGTTGCCGTTGTCGTCGGCGAGGTCCTTGCGGATTCGTCCCACGTAGACATCATCCTTGCCAGCTGTTTCGAGAGGCATCGGATAGACGTAATGCTGGGCGTCGTCCTTCACCGTGACGCCTGGCGCTGCCTCCAGGGCCTGGCGGATCTGTCCGACAGAGAGCGGCTTCTCCGTCTCGAACCATACGCTCTCGGAATGGGCACGGAGCGATGACACGCGCACGCAGGTGGCGCTGGTGCGAACGTCGGAGTGCATTATCTTGCGCGTCT
The DNA here is from genome assembly GCA_900557405.1 of uncultured Prevotella sp. Taxonomy (GTDB): domain Bacteria; phylum Bacteroidota; class Bacteroidia; order Bacteroidales; family Bacteroidaceae; genus Prevotella. The sequence goes on along the minus strand of USSF01000005.1, from coordinate 51,461 downwards.
CGTTGAACATCTTCATCTCCTCCTTCGTATAGTCGTTAGGCATCATCTTGTCTATCTGCGGTATCACGTTGTAGGCGAGCTGGTGTGGGAATTTCTCCACATGAGTGGTGGAGCCGGTCTCGACGAGGTCCTTATACTGCTGCTGCAGCTCCGCCATGGCAGCGGCGCCGGCGCCCGAGGCGCTCTGGTATGAGGCGATGTGTATCTTGCGGATATGGCTGAGGTCGTCGATAGGCTTCAGCACGACAACCATCATTATCGTGGTGCAGTTGGGGTTTGCAATGATGTTGCGCGGACGGTTGAGGGCATCCGCGGCATTCACCTCGGGCACCACGAGGGGCACGTCGTCGCACATGCGGAAGGCGCTGGAGTTGTCTATCATCACGGCTCCGTACTTCGTTATCGTGTCGGCGAACTCCTCCGACGTGCCGCCGCCGGCGGACGTGAAGGCGATGTCCACATCCTTGAAGTCGTCGTTATGCTGCAGGAGCTTCACTTCATACTCCTTGCCCTTGAAATTGTATTTCGTGCCTGTCGAACGGCTTGAGCCGAACAGCACGAGGTCGTCCAACGGGAAATTCCTTTCTGCCAGGATGCGCAGGAACTCCTGTCCCACGGCACCGCTTGCACCAACAATTGCTACTTTCATTTCAATCTGTTTTTGTTATTTATATTCTCCAAATCATCAAGCGTTTGTGTCGCTCTTGTTATAAATTCCTTAATTATCATTGCAAAATTACAACTTTCGGAGTAAAGCAGAACGTTTCTGACATTTTTTTTGCAACTTTGCAGGTAAATTAAGCATCATACACATAAAAATGATAGCAAATCTGGCCAATTATCTGCCCATTACAGACCCCACGGCGATATTCTTCGTGGTGCTCTTCATCATTCTCGCGGCTCCTATAGTCATGGGCAAGCTGCGTATCCCACATATCGTGGGGATGGTTCTCGCCGGAGTGGTGGTGGGCAAATACGGACTCAATATCCTGGAGCGCGACAGTTCGTTCGAGCTGTTCGGCAAGGTGGGTCTGTATTACATCATGTTCCTCGCCGGACTGGAGATGGACATCGAGGGAATGAAGAGCAACGGGGTGAAGATTCTCTTCTTCGGACTCCTCACGTTCCTCATCCCCTTCGGACTGACCTACTGGAGCGGCATGAACATCATAGGCTACAGTCAGACGGCATCCCTGCTGCTGAGCAGCATCATGGCGTCGAACACGCTCATCGCCTACCCCATCGTATGCAAATACGGACTGCAGCGACATTCGAGCGTGACGCTCTGCGTGGGGTCGTCGATGATTGCCCTCACCATGGCGCTCATCGTGCTGGCGGCGATAGTGGGGTCGTTCGGCAGCGGCGGGGCGGGATTCACGTTCTGGATTACGTTCATCCTCAAGATAACGGCATTCGTGGCAGGCGGCATTTACCTGCTGCCGAGGCTCGCAAGATGTTTCCTGAGGAGATATTCCGACGCCGTGGCACAGTATATATTCGTCATGGCGCTGCTCTTCCTGAGCGCCATCATCTCGGAGCTGATAGGACTGGAGGGGGTATTCGGCGCTTTCTTCGCCGGACTCATCCTCAACCGCTTCATCCCCCACGTCTCGCCGCTGATGAACCGCATAGAGTTCATCGGCAATGCGCTCTTCATCCCCTATTTCCTCATCGGAGTGGGAATGCTCATCAATATCCGTGTGCTCTTCTACGGATGGCATACGGCGTTCATCATCTTCTGCATCATCTTCTTCGGGACCTTCGGCAAGGCGATAGCTGCATATATCTCCAAGGCGGTGTTCAACCTGCCCTGGGCATACGGCAACATGATGTTCGGACTCACCTCGGCACACGCTGCCGGATCCATCGCCATCGTGATGGTGGGAATGAAGCTTTCCACCGGCCCCGGCGAATACCTCGTTGACACAAACATGCTCAACGGTGTGGTGATCATGATTCTCTTCACCTGCGTTATCAGTTCGCTGGTCACCGACCATGCTTCGCAGTCAATAACACTCGCCGAAACGTCGCACACCGACCTGAAGAAGCGGGGCGACGACGAGAAGATTCTCATCGCACTGAGGCCCGGCGGAGGGATAAGTACGCTGATGAGTCTCGGACTGATGATGCACAACGACAAGCTGGGCAGGGGACTGATAGGACTCAACGTGGTATACGACGACGAGAACAGTCATAAGAACCAGGAGACGGGCAGGCGCACGCTGGAGCAGGCCATGAAGATAGCGAGTGCCGCCGACGTGATGATGATGACGCAGAGCCGGCTTGCCACGAACATCTCAAACGGCATAATACATGCCTTCAAGGAATACGACGCTTCGGAAATCATCATGGGACTGCACGACAAGAAGACCGACAACGAGAAGTTCTGGGGGTTATTCACGCCAGACCTCGTGAACTCCCTGAACAGGCAGATCATTCTCTGCCGATGCAACAGACCGTTCAACACGCTGCGCCGCATCGTCGTTGCCGTGCCGTCGAGAGTGGAATTCGAACAGGGCTTCTACCGATGGATAGAGCGCTTGTCAAGGCTCGCCGAGAACCTGGGCTGCCGCATCGTGTTCCACGGCAGGTTGGAATCCACATCACTCATCAACGAATACATCCGCAACCAGCATCCTGGGGTAAGGGCGGAATACGCGTTGATGGAGCATTGGAAGGAATTCCCCGACCTCTCGCAGGAAATCAGCGACGACCATATCCTCGTGGTAGTAACGGCGCGCCAAGGCACCGTGTCATACAAGCCTATCTTCGAGCGGTTGCCGTATGAGCTATACAAGCATTTCCACGACAAGAACCTGATGATTGTCTACCCCGACCAGAACGGTCAGTCGCCTGAGGACATGACCTTCACCGATCCTCAGCACCACGCCGTTGACAGCGCTTACTCAACGATTATCAACTGGGTTTCAAAGAAAATCGGAAGGTGAAGCCGGCAAGGATAAATTTCTAAAACAAGAATATGATTAGCATAAAAAACATAACCAAGAGTTTCGGCAAACTCCAAGTATTAAAAGGCATCGACCTTCATATCGGGAAGGGCGAGATAGTGAGCATCGTTGGTCCGAGCGGTGCCGGCAAGACAACACTGCTGCAGATTATCGGAACCCTCGACACCCCAGACAGCGGCGAGATAAACATCGACGGCATCGACGTGAGGAAGCTCAGCCAGAAGAAGCTCGCCGACTTCCGCAACAGGCATATCGGCTTCGTGTTCCAGTTCCACCAGCTCCTGCCAGAGTTCACGGCACTGGAAAACATCATGATTCCAGCCTTCATCGCCGGAATGTCGAAGAGCGAAGCAAAGAAGCGTGCCATGGAACTGCTCGACTTCATGGGACTTGCCGAGCGCGCCAAACACAAGCCCAACCAACTTTCGGGCGGCGAAAAGCAGCGCGTGGCTGTGGCGAGGGCCCTGGTGAACAACCCCTCTGTCATCCTTGCCGACGAACCGTCGGGCAGTCTTGACTCCCAGAACAAGGCGGAGCTACACCAGCTCTTCTTCGACCTGAGGGACAAGATGGGACAGACTTTCGTCATCGTCACCCACGACGAAACCCTGGCAAGCATCACCGACAGGACCATCCACATGAAAGACGGCCGACTGGAAAAGGAAACCGGACTGGCTGAAAAAGAAACCGAGGAGGAGAAATAACAATATGAAAGGTATAAAATTAGGCCAGATAAACACCCTGAAAGTAGTAAAGACCGTAGACTTCGGCATGTACCTCGACGGCGGCGACGAAGGCGAAATCCTTCTGCCCACACGCTATGTGCCTGAAGGCTGCAAACCGGGCGACACCCTCGACGTATTCATCTATCTCGACCAGGACGAACGCCCCATAGCCACCACACAGACGCCAAAGGCAATGGTGGGCGACTTCGCCTACCTCGAGGTGGCATGGGTCAACCAATACGGAGCTTTCCTCGACTGGGGACTGATGAAAGACCTCTTCTGTCCCTTCCGCGAGCAGAAGATGCGCATGATAAAAGGCAATTCGTATATCGTCCACGTGCATCTCGACGACGAGAGCTACCGCATCGTGGCATCAGCAAAGGTGGACCGCTACCTGAGCGACGAGATGCCGCAGTACAAACACGGCGACGAGGTGGACCTGCTCATCTGGCAGAAGACCGACCTCGGTTTCAAGGTAATCATCGACAACAAGTTCGGCGGACTGGTATACAAAGACCAGATATTCAAATACGTACACTCCGGCGACCGCATGAAGGGGTACATCAACAACGTGAGACCCGACGGCAAGATTGACGTCACTCTGCAGCCCACAGGCAGGAAGCAGACGAAGGAATTCTCAGATGCCCTGCTCGACTACCTCAATGAGAACAACGGCTACTGCAATCTGGGCGACAAGAGCGATGCGGAAGAAATATACGAGCGCTTCCAGGTGAGCAAGAAGGCATTCAAGAAGGCTGTGGGCGACCTCTACAAGCGCCACCTCATCACTCTCGAAGAGGGCGGCAGAGGCATACGTCAGGCATAATCCACACATTCCATAACGCAAGAAACGGGGCGATTGCCCCGTTTCTTGCGTTATAATATATCAGAAGAGATGATCAATTTCCGTCTGCGAGAGGATGGCGATGATAGTCTTTCCGTCGGGCGAATGATTCACGTCGGAAGAGGCAAACAACTCATTCACAAGATTCTCCATCTCCCTGTTGCCAAGCACCTGTCCGTATGGTATCGCCGCATCGCGCGCCACTCCGAGCGCCACGGTATGGTTGATTTCCTCATCCACTGATATGGTGTTCTCCGCTGCAAGCGCCACGATATCATTTACCAGCGCCACACCGTTCAGCCCCTCCAGTCCGGTGGGGATGCCACCCACGGCATAGCTGCCACCGCCAAGATCACTCAATTCAAAGCCTAAGCTCGTCATATCGGGCAGAATCTTCTGCAAGATAATGGCGTCCGACGGTGAAAGCTGAATCATCTCAGGGAAAAGCAGCTTCTGCGAATTACCGCTTTTCTCGGTCATCTGCCTGCGGTATTCATCATAGAGCACACGCATGTGGGCACGGTGCTGGTCGATAATCATCAGTCCCGATTTCACCGCCGTCATGATATATCTGCCCTTGTATTGGTAGTGGGCAGGCGACTTTTCCTCCACGATACCTCCACCGTTGAGCGCCGATGACATAAGGCCCGACTCGCCGTCGGCAGCCGTATGTCCTGCCATCCCCATCTCGTCGTCGGAGAAGAGGCGCGAACTGTCGAAGCCGCCCATCATCTGCTCGTCGCCTCCCATCGGCAACTGGTCGGTGGAGCGATGGCTGTACCCTTCCGCGCCCTCATAGAGGTCCTCCCAGTTTTCGGGTGTCGCCGGCTGGCGCGGATTACTGTTGAAGGGATTATATGCGGGGTTGAAATCCACCTTCGGGGCAGAAAAACCGAAGTCGCCGCCCTGCTGCTGGAACACGGGGATATCGGGTTTGCCCTCGGTGTCGAAGTCGATAGATGGCACATCGTTGAACTTGCCCAGACTTTCCTTCACCGACGCCATGAGAATCTGCCAGATGGTCTGTTCGTTTTCAAACTTAATCTCTGTCTTTGTGGGGTGGATATTCACGTCGATATCCTCTGCCGGAACATCAAAATATATGAAGTAAGGCACCTGTTCGCCCGACGGAATCAGGCGTTCGAAGGGCATCATCACCGCCTTGTTGAAATAGGGATGCTTCATATATCTGCCGTTCACGAAGAAATACTGGTGGGCGTTCTTCTTCTTTGCCGCCTCAGGTTTGCCCACGAAGCCGAAGATGCGGCACACCGTAGTATCCACGCCGATGGGCAACAGGTTCTGGTTGATACGCTTGCCGAAGACGTCGATGATGCGCTGGCGGTAGCTTTCGCCGCAGGCACGGAGGTTGAGAATCTCTGTGCCGTTGCTGCTGAAGGTGAAATGCACATGCGGATATACAAGCACGATGCGCTCGAAGGCTGTCATTATGTTGTTCAGCTCCGTGGTGTTCGACTTCAGGAATTTCCTTCTTGCCGGCACGTTGAAGAACAGGTTCTGTATCAAGAAGTTGCTGCCCACAGGACATGCCGCCGGCTCCTGGTTGAGCACCTTGCAACCGGCGATGGTGAGCAGAGTACCGATTTCGTCGGTGGCCTGGCGCGACTTCAGCTCCACTTGTGCCACGGCGGCAATCGAGGCGAGTGCTTCGCCGCGGAAGCCCATGGTGTGGAGGGCGAAGAGGTCGTCGGCCTTCCGTATCTTCGATGTGGCGTGACGCTCGAAGGCAAGGCGCGCATCGGTTTCCGACATGCCCTTTCCGTCGTCAATCACCTGGATGGATGTCTTTCCGGCATCCACCACAAGCACGTCGATGCGCTTTGCTCCGGCATCAACGGCATTCTCCACCAGTTCCTTGATAACAGACGCCGGACGCTGTATCACTTCGCCTGCGGCTATCTGGTTGGCTACGGAATCGGGGAGGAGTTGGATTATATCGCTCATAGTTATCTTCTTTTCTTAAAACACTCTCTGCCTACAGCAGTAGGCGCCAAACAATCAGTATGATGAGGAGAATGATGGCTATCAGTCCGATGTTCATCACCTGACCGCCACCCACAGCACTCCGTCTCTCACGGCGCTTCAGATGGCGCATGTCGCCGGTGAAGGCTTCATGAAGCCGGCGGCGCATCTCCTCTGCCGACTGCGTGTTGGCGGAGGATGATTCCCCCGCATCCTTGCGGGCAAGTTCCTCGCGCACCCGCTGCTCCATACGGCGCAGACGCTCCCGACGGTCGTCGGCATAGATATTGATATGCTCGAAACGGCGCGGCTTAGGTTGTCGGAACAGGTTCATCATTCTTCAGTTCATTATTCTCAATCTTCTGCAACGGAGCAGCATGGCGCTCTATCTTGCGGAGCTCCGTTCCGCTCTTCTTCCCGCGCCATTCATATATGTCGTCCTTGTTCAGCGGACGGATATAGTCAAACCATGTGAAGCCCGGCAATCTGTATCTGTCCGGCGGAATCTGCGACATCGGATACCACGTGCCGTCGGTCTTCGAGGTCCATATCTTCTGCAACTGACGGTCTTTCATATACATACGCATGGTGTCGGTCTCCATATAGACCAGTCCCATCAGCGTGGAGTCCTTGTCGTCCACGGGGTAATACACCGACATCACGTTGCCCACGGCCTCCGTCATGTCAATCTGCCCCTTGGTGAAGAAGGCAAACATCTCCTTAGAGGCGAGCTGGTTGAAATGCTCCCCGTCGTTCATCAGTTCGGCGGACAGCGCCTGGTTAATCACGTGGGCACGGTCGATGGTGGAATCCCTCATGAATATCTCTATCTTCTCGCCCAGCAGTTGCCGCTCGCCGCTCCATGCTATCGGGTCGCGGTACATGGTCATGCAGGAGTCCTTGGTGCTGTACACGAGGGAGTCGCATACCGCCTGAACGTCATTGCGGAAGGCTCGCACCTTATTGTAACAGTGTGCCACGCGGTATACGGAGTCGGTGTTCATGTGATGCGTAATCATCTTCACCGTGTCGCAATGCAGATACAGCGTGTCCTTCTGCGAGAATTCCATCAGCACGGGATTGTTCGTGGCAAGGGCGAAACCCGTGTTCTCGTTATACCAGAGGTAGTCGGCATGAAGGGCGTTCTTCTTCAACGTGTCCTTGTATACCACGTTGTTATAGCCCTGGCTGATGCCACGCTTCTCGTCGTAGAAGAGGCTGTCGCCGGTTATCTCCTTGCCCTTGTTCTCCATTGTGGAGCGCCCGTAGAGGCGTGCCCTGCCGGTATTGGTGTTGTAATATCCGCTCGAAGAGTGGATGACACTCTCCTTGCTCTTGATTACCGAAGGGCCTACGATATTGGCAAGCGACGTGCGCGTGTCGTAGTGCAGAGTGTCGGTGGTAAGTACGAACTTGGGGTTCTTCAGCTTCACGTTGTAGTTGAACACCGCCTTACGAGTCTCCGTGTCGTATTCGCCCCAGTCGCTCACAAGCACGTTCTTGTTGTCCACCATCTTTCCGCCCTCAAAGAAGTAAGCCACATTGTAGAGGCGGTCGAAGTTGAGACTGTCGGTATAGAGCGTGGTGCCGCGATGCTTCAGCACCACGTTGTGGCGTGCCTCCGCCATCTGGTTGTCGCCGTCATACCAGGCATAGTCGCTGTTGAGCGAAAGGGTGTCACCCTGGCGCATCCTGACGTGGCCGAAGGCCTTGAAGGAATTGGATTCCTGATAGAAATACGCACTGTCGCAGGTGAGGTGCGCCCCTTTGTGGAGGAACGACACGTGACCGTTGAGCACCTGTGCACCCGGCGTGTTGCCGAACTGGTCGAAGCGGAGCATATCGGCATGCTGCAGATACACCCGCTCGTCGGTTTTATGCCGGCGGCGCTGCTTCCTCGGCGCAGTGTGAGACTGTGCCAGGCATAACCCAAACAGGCATAGAACGACAAACAATTGTGTTCTATGCCCGCTGATATATCTTATTATTCTGTTTCGAAGCATCTGTTTTATTACTTCTGGTTGTTTTCTTTCATCTTCTGCAGGGCGGTCTACGTCCATTACCGAAGGAGGTTTCCCGCCATTGATAAAGGATGGTTCCCCTACTCTATTTGAGGGACGGCGCCCTACTTCACCCAGCCTTTATATTCGAAGTTGCAGTTCTTGTAGTTATCGTTGATGCGGATATAAGTAGACTTGATCTTATTCTGCACCCATTCCTTCAGATAGTCAGCCTTGCGGCGGGCAGCCACGATATCCTTCATCGCCTGGAAGTCCTGCGTTATGGTGGCGCGATGAGCATCGGTGCGGTTTATCAGCTTGGCAATCACACAGACCGTCTTGCCTTTCTGGTTCACCATCTTGAACGACTTGGATATCTCGCCCACCTTCATCGTGTCCACCACGCTGGCAATCTCGGTAGGAAGGTCGCGCATGCGGAACTTGCTGGTGTATCCGTCCTGCGACTGGTTTGCCATGAGTCCGTTGTTGTTCTTCGTGTCCTTGTCGTCAGAGAGATACGAAGCGGCTGCCTCAAAGGTGAACTTGTTTGCCCTGATGTCCATAGCGATGGAGTCGAGGCGCAGCTCTGCCTTCTCTATTGCCTCGGCGCTGACCTTCGGCACGCGCAGGATGTGGCGCACCTTGATTTTGTCGCCTCTCTTGTCGATGAGTTGTATGATATGATAACCGAATTCCGTCTCTACAATCTTGGAAATCTTCTTCGGGTCGGTAAGGTTGAAGGCTACGGCGGCAAAAGCCGGATCGAGCATTCCCCTGCCCATATACTCGTCGAGCTCACCTCCCTGTCGGGCTGAACCCGGGTCCTCGGAATACAGACGAGCGAGAGCGGCGAATGAGGTCTCGCCTTTGGTGACACGGTCGGTATAGCTGCGCAGGTCGTTCTTCACGCGGTTTATCTCCTCGGCATCTATTTTCGGCGACTGCGTGATGATTTCCACTTCCACCTCCGTAGGAATCAGCGGCAGACTGTCCTCGGGAAGCTTTTCGAAGTATTTGCGCACGTCGGCCGGCGACACCTTGATGTCCTTCACGAGCTGCGCCTTCATCTTCTCGATGAGCTGATGGTTACGGAAGTCGTCGTGCAGACTCTCCTTCATCTGCTTCACGGTCATCTTCTTCCATTCCTCAAGCTTCTCGCGGCTTCCGGCATTGTTTATCCAGTAGTTTATCTGCTGGTCAACGCTCTTGGAAACTTCCGACTCCGTCACCTCGATACTGTCGAGTGCAGCCTGATGCAGGAAAAGCTTCTGTACGGCAAGCTGTTCCGGAATGATGCAGTCGGGGTCTCCGTTCCATTTCATTCCCTCCATCTCGGCTTGAAGGCGCATCGCCTCAACGTCAGACTTGAGGATTGCCTCATCGCCGACAACCCACACCACCTGGTCGATGATGCTGTTTTCGTTTGCCGGAGCATCCGCGGCGGTCTTTTTGCCCACTGTGTCTGTTGTTGCATTATCGGTTGCTGCAAAGCCTGTAGCGAGTCTGCTTGCCTCTCCGCTTGCGGCGAGGATTGCCCCCGACATCGCCAAGGTGCAGAAAGCTGTCTTTAATCCGTATCTCATCTAAGCTGTATCTTATTTTTGTTCTTTAGTAAATATTAGAATGCAAAGATACGCAGTTCTCGGGGAACCACAAAGTTTTTTTTACTAATGTCTGTGAAAACAGAGCTTTACTGCATTCTATTATATACAAAAATCCCCAAATTAACATTAACTTGGGGATTTTCCTTAAATATCGTTGCCAGTGGTTTCCCACTCCTGCTTCATTCTTGCACCGTGATTATTTGCCGTGCTTGTTAACGGTCTCAAGCACTTCCTTGTTAACCACTACAGGGTATTTCTTGCGCAATTCGGCCACCCAGCGCTGCTCGAGCAAATCCTGGTAGTCGGCCGTAACGAGGCCCTTCACATCGGTATAGTCCTCCGGACCCTTCTTCAGAATCTTGCCGTAGACAGCATCGATAGGATAATCCTTCAAAGGCTTTGACACGGTGTCTACACCGAACACCTCCTTGTCGATGAGCGCATTGTCGCCCTTCTTGAAGATTCCCTTCTCCACACGGATGCGGATTACGGAGTCGTTGTTGAAAGTGGTGCGCAGTTTATCCGCCCACTTGTCGAAGGCGAGTCCTTTGACGCAGTTCTTCACTGCCTCCACGTCCTCGGCATTCTTCACATGATAAGCCATTCCTTTGTAGCGTGGCTCGCTCCATGCATATTTCTTCTTGTTCTTCTTGAAGAAGGCAGCGAGACCGGCCTCATCCTTGGCCGCCTTTTCCCACACGTTGCGGTTGCTGATTTCATAGAGCATAAGTCCGTCGTGATACTCGCGGATAAGGTTCTTCAGGTCTGAATCCTTGGCTGTCAGCAGATCGGTGCGCTCGTCGAGCACGTCCTCCGCCTTCAGTTTTCCGTTTGAAGCGTCAACGATTCTCTGTATGCTGTCCTTTGCCACCTTCTCACGGATGTTGCGCGATTCGAGGAAGCGGATGATGTTTACCTTCAGACTGTCGTATGGATCAAACAGCTTGCGCTCTTTCATATAAATCACGTGGTAGCCCACGGGCGACAACACCGGCTTTGCCAGCTGACCGGGCTTGAGGGCATAGGCTGCCTTCTCGAACTCGGGCAGTGTCTGACCGGGCGACAACCATGGCAGTTCGCCGCCGTTGCGGGCAGACCCCGGGTCCTGCGAGAACTTCTTTGCCAGTTCGGCAAACGCCTTGACGAAGGCTGCCGAATCTACCGGCTGCGCCACGTTCTTGCCCTTCACCTTCTTGTAAACGGGCGTGAGCTTGACATTCAATACGTTATAGATGGAGTCGGCGCGCTGTTCGGCCTCCTTCTTCTGTGCGTCGGTAGCGTCCTGCGCGAGATAGAGCAGGATGTGTGCCGGCTTCACGAGTCCCCTGTCGCCGATGCGGTTCTTAGTGTCCTCGTATACCTTTCTGGCCTCTGCCTCGATATCTTTGTCGGCAACGAACGACGGACGGATCTGCTGGTCGCGGTATGACCTGAACTCTTTCTGGAAAGACGACATGGTGTCGATCTTGGCATCGTATGCCGCAGCCACCTTCAGTTTGTAGTTGATGAAGAGGTCTACGTATTCGTTCACGGTCTTCTTGTCGATAACGCCCTCGGAGTTGTTCTTGTTGTATGAATACTCAAACTCGGAACGCGATACAGGCTGTCCGTTGATAGTCATTATCGTCGGGTCGTTCTGCTGTGCATGTGCCGCTCCGCTTGCAAGGAGCAAGGCAACAAACAAGGATTTGAATTTCATTTTTCTTTATTGATTTAAGTTTTTTATTTTATGCCCCGATGCAGCGTATTCCGCCGCACCATCGGCCGTACTGGTATCAAGCCAATTATAGAATTATCCTTATTCACACCATTCCGTCTGCTGCAAATATGAATAATTCTATAATCACTTGTATTTGTATTTCCTTATTTTTCGTTCTCTACGGGCTTTCCCTTACTCAGGACGTGAGTAGTTAGGAGCCTCGCTCGTGATGGAGATGTCGTGCGGGTGGCTCTCAAGCACACCAGCATTTGTTATGCGCACGAACTTTGCCTGATGAAGGTCTTCGATGGTATGGGCGCCACAGTAGCCCATACCCGAGCGGAGTCCGCCAACGAGCTGGTATACCACCTCCTGCAGAGTTCCCTTGTAAGGCACGCGTCCTGCGATTCCCTCCGGCACGAGCTTCTTCACGTCCTTTGTGCCAGCCTGGAAGTAACGGTCCTTCGAACCATTCTCCATTGCCTCGAGAGAGCCCATTCCGCGGTAGCTCTTGAACTTACGTCCGTTGAAGATGATTGTGTCGCCAGGACTTTCCTCTGTTCCTGCCACGAGCGAACCGATCATCACGGAGCATCCTCCGGCTGCGAGTGCCTTCACCACATCACCCGAATAGCGCAGACCACCGTCGGCAATCAACGGCACGCCTGTTCCGTCCAATGCGCTTGCCACGTCGTAAACGGCGCTCAACTGCGGTACGCCGACACCAGCAACGACACGTGTGGTACAGATTGAACCCGGGCCGATACCCACCTTCACTGCGTCTGCTCCGTTGTCAACGAGCAGTTTTGCTGCAGCACCGGTGGCCACGTTGCCCACAACGATATCAACGCCAGGGAATGACTTCTTGGCCTCAACGAGCTTCTCGATAACATACTTTGAATGTCCGTGTGCGGTATCGATTACGATAGCATCGGCACCGGCATTTACCAGAGCCTGCATACGGTCGAGGGTATCAACCGTGACGCCCACTCCGGCAGCAACGCGCAGACGGCCTTTCTCGTCCTTGCAAGCCATTGGCTTATCCTTTGCCTTGGTGATGTCCTTGTATGTGATAAGACCCACGAGATGGTTTTCGCTGTCCACTACAGGGAGCTTCTCAATCTTGTTCTCCTGCAGAATCTGAGCAGCGGCAGCAAGGTCTGTCTTGATATGTGTAGTAACGAGATTCTCGGATGTCATAACCTCATCAATCTTCCTTTCGAGGTTGCGCTCGAAGCGCAGGTCGCGGTTAGTGACGATTCCCACGAGGTGGTTGCTGTCGTCAACCACTGGGATACCGCCGATATGGTATTCAGCCATCATGTCGAGCGCCTCGCCCACCGTAGAACCACGGCGGATAGTCACTGGGTCATAAATCATACCGTTCTCGGCACGCTTTACGATAGCAACCTGTCTTGCCTGTTCCTCTATGCTCATGTTCTTGTGGATAACACCGATACCACCCTCGCGTGCGATGGCTATTGCCATTGCCGACTCGGTCACGGTGTCCATAGCCGCCGTAACGAAAGGAACATTCAATTCAATGTTACGCGAGAACTTGGTTTTCAACTCTACTGTGCGTGGCAGTACTTCTGAATAAGCTGGGATAAGGAGGACGTCGTCGAAAGTCAGACCGTCCATTACGATTCTATCTGCAACAAATGATGACATATTTTGTATTTAAAAAATTTATTGCGTGCAAATTTACCACAATTTTATTATATACTAAACGGCTTTGGGCAATATTTTTCCGGTGTTAAATCTATTTAACGCAGAAACTCCGGTCTATACACCTTATATTATATATATAGACCGGAGTTTCCTCATGTTTCTTCATGCCGGGAAGCTGTCCGCCTGCCTGTCTGCCGCAATGCTTTCAGGGGAGCCGGACAATGTTTCCCGAAGATTGTTACTTTCATTCGCTTATCATCACCTTCTTCACGCTCTTATGGCCCCCGGCATCAATGGTTTTGATGATGTTCATGCCGCGGCTTGGAGCCGAGAGACGGGTGCCGTCAACAGTGTAGTATTCCACGGATGCCATATTGGAGGCAACAGCAGAACTGATTGCCGTCTCCACGCTTGTCACCTTGTTGCCCTGTCCGTCGTATGTGGGGGCGGTGGAATAGTTCTTTACGGCGTTGGCGTATTCGAAGATGTCCTCGCCCGGGATGTTGTCCGTATAGGCGGTGTAGATTTCTATCTTGCCCGCTCCGGCGTATTTCTCCAACACTGCCGGCACGTCGGCCGTCTTGTCGTGGTTGTTTATCCTGTAACTGGCATCGGTCTGCGTGGGCAGCCAGTCGCTCGAGTTCACGGGATAAATGTTGCTCACCTTGGCTCCGTCGATGTTTTCGTAGCCCGTCATCAGGTTGTTGCAGCCCTTGAATATCACGTCGTAGCCCTCGGCTTTGTTGATATTGAGCGCTCCGCCGCGGTCTGAGCGTACAGGCGACTTGGTGTTCTCGAAATAGCATGCATCAAGATAGCCGACGGATTTCTCACGCACGTCCCATCCGTCCTCACATCCTTTCTGGTAGTTGTTCATATAGTGCATGTGTCCGCCGCGCTGCAGCGGCAGGCGCGAGCCTTGTATGTTGTTCAGGTAGTTGTGGTGGTAGGATATCGTGCGGCATCCGTCGTAGATGTCGCTGTTGCCCTTGCCGAAGAGGCATGCCTTGTCGTGGTCGTGGAAGAGGTTGTAGCTGAAGGTCATCCACTGCACATTGTTCTTGCAGTCGAGCAGTCCGTCGTAACGGTCCTTGTTGGCCTGGTCGCCATTGAAGAATTCGCAATGGTCCACCCAGATGTGACCGCCCCAGTTGGTCTTCGCGCTCACCTTGTCGGCCTGGATGCCGATACAGTCGGGGTCGCCCACTTCCACCTGCTTTCCGTCACGCCATGCCACGATCTTGTTCTCACCGGTCTTCAGCACCGGCACTCCCTTCATCGTGAAGCGGCAGTTGCGGATGATGATGTTGTCCACGCTCTGCATCACGAAGGTGATGTGGGAGAAGAGGGGAGCCTTGCCCGTCTGCTTGTCCGTCACTCCCACGAGGGTCTTGTTCGGAGCCACGAGGATGCGCTCGCCGTAGGTGGTCTCCACGCCTTCCGAACCGTCCTGCTTGTCGCAGAGCTTGCCGGTGTTGATGCCGTCAACGTAGCATTTGATACCCGTGGTGATGTCGTGGTCCACAAGGATAATGTAGGGGTCTTTTGCCTGCATGTATGCCTGCAGCTGCGAGAAGTTCCCGGCATACACCACTTTGCCTCCCGCTCCGCCGGTTGTTCCTTCGGCGCGATAATAGTTGGTACCTGGCTTTCCCGTACAGGCGGCGAATCCGTCTATCGAGAAATCCCTTCCGTCCACCTGCTGTGCGTCTGCCGGCAGGAGGAATCCGCCCAGCATGAGCAGCGCTGCAGCGAACAATGTCTTTTTCCTGATCATTTTTGTTTTAGTAGTTAGTAGTCAATATATCTTCAAAACAAGTGCTGCACTTCTCCAACCTTATAGGCAAGCCGGTTGGAAAGGTGCAGTATTTCTTGCATGATATCTTAGTTTGCCATTTCGGAGAAGAACTTTATACGCACCAGGCGCACCTCATCCTCCGTATAGTCTCCGCCCAGCTCATCCATGGCGGTATCGAGGTCGTCGGTATCGCTCTCGCGGAAGTATTCGTAGATGTCATCCACGTGGTCGTCGTCCATGACGTCCTCAAGGAAATAGTCGATATTGAGCTTCGTTCCGCTGTATACGATTGCCTCGATTTCGTTGAGCAGGTCATCGAATTCGATGTTCTGCGCATCGGCGATGTCGTCGAGCGCCACCTTGCGGTCGATGCTCTGTATTATCTTCACCTTGAGCATGGACTTCTTCGGCACGGTACGTATTCTCAGGTCCTCGGGCCTTTCGATTTCGTTCTCTTCGCAGTGGCGCTTGATGAGGGCGATGAACTCCTTGCCGTAGCGGTGTGCCTTGCCCACGCCTACGCCCTGGATATTCATCAGCTCGTCCATTGTTACCGGATATACGGTGGCCATCTGTTCCAGCGAAACGTCCATGAATATCACGTATGGCGGGATGCCGAGCTTGTGGCTCATGGATTTCCTCAGGTCCAGGAGCATGTCATAGAGGGCGGGGTCGAGTGCTCCCGTCGGCTTGTCGCATGCTTCCTCCTCTTCTTCCTCGCCGAATTCAGCATCCTTCACCACCATGAAGGTCTCGGGATGCTTGATGTATTCCCTTCCTTCGGCGGTGAGTTTCAGCACTCCGTAGTTCTCCACGTCCTTCTTCAGGTATCCGGCGATGATTGCCTGACGGATTACGGGGTTCCATATCTTCACGTCGCAGCCTTCCCCCTCGCCGAATTCCGCCAGCAGGTCGTGCTTGTGGTCGCGTATGTCGTCGGTGTCACGCCCCTTAACGAAGTCGATGATGTATTCCTGGCGGAAGTCTTCCTTCACGGCTTTCACGGCTCTAAGCACCACCGTGAGTTCCTTAGTGGCTTCAATCTTCTCGTGCGGATGCAGACAGTTGTCGCAGTTTCCGCAGTTGTCCCTGTCGTATTCCTCACCGAAATAATGGAGCAGCATCTTCCTGCGGCATACGGATGATTCGGCATACGCCGCCGTCTCCTGCAGCAACTGTCTGCCGATGTCCTGTTCTGCCACGGACTTGCCTTCCATGAATTTTTCGAGTTTCCTCAGGTCTTTCTTCGAGTAGAAGGCTATACACTTGCCTTCTCCGCCGTCTCGTCCGGCGCGTCCGGTCTCCTGGTAGTAGCCTTCGAGACTCTTCGGGATGTCGTAGTGTATCACGAACCTCACGTCGGGCTTGTCTATTCCCATGCCGAACGCTATGGTTGCCACGATGACGTCGATTTTCTCCATCAGGAAATCGTCCTGCGTCTTCGACCTCGTGGCGGAATCGAATCCTGCATGGTACGCAGCCGCCTTGATGTTGTTCGCCTGCAGCACGGCAGCAAGCTCTTCCACCTTTTTCCTTGACAGACAGTATATTATACCGCTCTTGCCGCTGTTCTGACGGATGAACTTCACAATGTCCTTGTCGATGTCTTTCGTCTTCTGACGCACCTCATAATAAAGGTTCTGGCGGTTGAACGAACTTTTGAACTCCTTTGCGTCCACGATGCCCAGGCTTTTCTTGATGTCCGTACGCACCTTGTCGGTGGCTGTCGCCGTGAGGGCGATTACGGGGGCATTGCCGATATGGTTTATTATCGGACGGATGCGGCGGTATTCCGGACGGAAGTCGTGTCCCCATTCCGAGATACAGTGGGCCTCGTCGATGGCATAGAATGATATCTTGACGGTCTTGAGGAACTCCACGTTCTCCTCCTTGGTCAGCGACTCGGGGGCAACGTAGAGCAATTTGGTGAGTCCCGAGCGTATGTCGCTCTTCACCTGGTCGATAGCCGCCTTGTTGAGTGACGAATTGAGATAATGCGCCACGCCCGTTTCCTCGCTCATGCCATTGATTACGTCCACCTGGTTCTTCATCAGTGCAATCAGGGGCGACACCACGATGGCGGTGCCTTCCATCAGGAGCGATGGCAGCTGGTAGCAGAGCGACTTGCCGCCTCCCGTAGGCATGAGCACGAAGGTGTCATTGCCGTCAAGCAGGTTGCGGATTATCTTCTCCTGTTCTCCCTTGAAACTTTCGAAGCCGAAATACTGCTTCAGTTTTGCCGTAAGATTAACATCGTTCGTCATATCACAAGCGGTTTCCCTTTTTATTTTGTCCGCTGTGCGCCGGTCCGTATGTCCCGGCACACAGCCAGTTGTGTTTTTTTGATTTGGATTGTAGTAAAACAGTCCCTTGCAGACGCTTCACGCCGGTCCGTATGCAGACTCCTGTCCGCCTACGGCCTGCGGTCAGTCTGTCTCCAGTTTCTGCAGATGCGCCTTGTCGAGCTGCTTCTTGGTGTAGTCGAGCGTCACGTTGAACTTCTTTACCTTCATTGAAGGCACGTCGAACATGGCATCCATCATCACATTCTCCACTATCGACCTCAGTCCTCTGGCTCCGAGCTTGTACTCCGTGGCCTTGTCTACGATGAAGTCGAGCGCATCCTCGTCGAAGCTGAGCTTGATGCCGTCCATCTCGAAGAGCTTCATATACTGCTTGATGATGGAGTTCTTCGGCTCCACGAGGATTGACCTCAGGGCTTCCCTGTCGAGCGGATTGAGATACGTGAGCACCGGCAGACGGCCGATGATTTCGGGTATCAGTCCGAACGACTTCAGGTCCTGCGGAAGGATATACTTCATCAGGTCCTTCTTGTCTATCTTGCTCACGTTCTGCACGGAGTTGTAGCCCACCACATGGGTGTTGAGCCTCTGTGCTATCTTGCGCTCTATGCCGTCGAAGGCTCCGCCGCAGATAAAGAGGATGTTCTTTGTGTCCACGTGGATGTATTCCTGGTCGGGATGCTTGCGTCCGCCCTGTGGCGGCACGTTCACCACCGAACCCTCGAGCAGCTTGAGCAGACTCTGCTGCACTCCCTCGCCGCTCACGTCGCGGGTTATCGACGGATTGTCGCTCTTTCTCGCAATCTTGTCCACCTCGTCGATGAACACGATGCCGCGCTGGGCTGCCTCCACGTCGTAGTCGGCCACCTGCAAAAGGCGGCTGAGGATGCTCTCCACGTCCTCTCCCACGTATCCCGCCTCGGTGAACACCGTGGCGTCGACGATGGTGAAGGGCACGTCGAGCAGCTTGGCTATGGTGCGCGCCAGAAGGGTCTTTCCCGTTCCGGTGCTTCCCACCATGATGATGTTGCTCTTCTCTATCTCCACTCCGTCGTCTTCAATGTTCTGCTGCAGACGCTTGTAGTGGTTGTATACGGATACTGCGAGATAGCGCTTCGCCTCGTCCTGTCCGATGACATACTGGTCGAGGTATGCCTTTATCTCGTGCGGCTTTGGCACTTCCTTGAGCTCGAAATCCCCGCCTTTTCCTTTCGAACCCGACATTACGCCGGTCTCCTTGAGGATTTCGTATGCCTGAACCACGCAGTCGTCGCAGATGAATCCGTCCATTCCGGTGATGAGCAGCTTCACCTGGCTTTCGTCCCTGCCACAGAAGCTGCACACCTTAGTTGATTTCCTTCTTTCCGACATTATGCTTATTTCCTTTTCAATACATTGTCAATCATTCCATACTCCTTTGCCTCCTCGGCTGTCATCCAGTAGTTGCGGTCGGAGTCTTTCCATACCTTGTCGTATGGTGTATGCGAATGGTCGGCTATGATGGTGTAGAGTTCTTTCTTGAACTTCATTATCTCCTTTGCCTCGATTTCGATATCGGATGCCTGTCCCTGCACTCCGCCGAGCGGCTGGTGTATCATCACGCGGCTGTGTGGCAGTGCCGAGCGCTTGCCTTCGGTGCCCGAAACGAGCAGCACGGCTGCCATCGAGGCTGCCATACCGGTGCAGATTGTCGCCACGTCGCTTGATATGAACTGCATGGTGTCGTAGATGCCGAGACCTGCGGTCACGCTTCCGCCGGGGCTGTTGATGTATATCGATATGTCCTTGCCCGAATCCACCGAATCAAGATACAGCAGCTGTGCCTGGAGCACGTTTGCCGTATAGTCGTTAACTTCCGTTCCGAGGAAGATGATGCGGTCCATCATCAGTCGGGAGAACACGTCGAGCTGTGTCACGTTGAGAGTTCTTTCCTCCAGAATGTAGGGATTGACATACTGTGCCTGCGTCTTCATCACGCTGTCCACGGTCATTCCACTCATTCCGAGATGTCCTGTTGCGTATTTTCTGAAATCGTTTATCATACTTTGTTTTAATTCTTTTTTCATAAAAAAAGGCTATCTACCTTTTTCGTTATACAAAGATAATAAAAAAAGTAGATAACCTCTATATTTGAAAGAGATTTTATCAAAAAATCTTTATTCGCCCTTCATCATTTCGTTGAACTCGTCGAGAGTTGCCTCTTTCTGCACGAGTTTCACCACATTCTTCAGAGTTGCGGTCAGCTTGCGGTCGATGCTGCGGTCTACGAGTGAATCCACGTATTCCTTCTTCTTCATCATGTCGTTTGCATAGTTGTCGATATACTCCTCAGGGATGTTTGTCATACCATACTGGGCGAACTGTGCGCGTGCTGCCTCTTTGGCCGTCTCGCGGATATCGTTGTCGTCAATCTTGATGCCGTTTGCCTCAACGAGCTGCTCGCGGATCAGGTGCCATGTCAGCTCCTTGATGCTCTGCTCGTAGTTCTCCTCAACGAACTTCTCGCCTCTCTCCTTGTTGTTGTTGAGCATGATGCGCTTCAGAAGAGCGTCAGGGAATGTCAGGGCGCCGACCTTATCTTCGAGATGCTTGCGCAGGTCAACGAGGAACTTGTAGTCGCCGTCGTTCACGAGCTGTGCCGAAAGACCCTCTGCAATCTTCTTGCGGAATGACTCCTCGTCCTTCACCTCGTCCTTGCCGTATACGCTGTCGAAGAGCTCCTGGTTGATTTCTGCCTTCACGAAGCGTGAGATCTCTGTGATCTGATAGCTGAAGTCAGCTGTGATGTTTGCAGCCTCCTCCTTTGTCACCTTCAGCAGTGAAGAAACCTCCACGTCGCTCTCAGGATATGCCTTCTTCGGATTGAATGTGATGATATCGCCGAGCTTGGCGTTCTCGAAGAGCTTCTTCTGGTCCTCTGCCTTGATATACTCCGGCATCAATACGGCAGCCTCAACGGTGATACCGCCTTCCTTGGTGTTGCCGTTCTCGTCGAGCTCGCGCAGGTCACCCTTCAGCATATCGTTTGCCTGATACTCCTCCACCTTGTCGTAGTGGCCGGCACGTGATGCGAACATGTCAATCTGACGGTTCACCAGCTCATCATCCACCTTGATTGTGTAGTAGTCGATCTTGTCCCTGCCTGTAAGCGACACCTTGAACTCTGGTGCTACAGCGATATCGAACTTGAACTCATACGGTGCGTCCTTCGACAGGTCTACAGGCTCCTGTGTCTCGCTTGCCAAAGGCTCGCCGAGCATCTTGATTTTATTGTCGTTGATATACTTGTAAATCTCCTCGCCAATCAGCTTGTTGATTTCCTCAGCCTTTACAGCCTCGCCAAACTGCTTCTTGATCATACCCATAGGCACCATGCCTGGACGGAATCCCGGAACGTTTGCCTTCTTACGATAGTTCTTCAGAGTCTTCTCTACTCTTTCCTGGAAATCTGCTGTCTCCACTGTCAAGGTCAACAGTCCGTTCACCTTATCTGGATTCTCAAAAGAAATCTTCATTTTCTGTTATCTATGTTTTTTAAATTATTATTAGCTGTTCTCATACCCCCCGCTTTACGCGTGCAGACACGCCGTTTAGCGCCGTCATCAGTAGTCAGAGACGGTCGAAAGGGGTTTCAGGGTTGCAAAATTAATTATAAAAGGTGTAAAGACCTAAACATTAGGATTTTTTAACTCCTTCTACTCCTCTTTCTCTCGTCAACCTCCTGGAAGTTCTTCTTCTTCAGCTCGAAGTCCACTCCGAGGTATTTCTCCTTCACAATCTGGTTGGCGGCGAGTTCTTCAGGGCTGCCCTGGAAGAGGATTCTTCCCTCGAAGAGCAGGTAGGCACGGTCGGTGATGTTCAGCGTCTCATGCACGTTGTGGTCGGTGATGAGGATACCGATATTCTTGTATTTCAACTGCCACACCACATGCTGTATATCCTCCACGGCAATAGGGTCCACACCGGCAAACGGTTCGTCGAGCATGATGAACTTAGGGTCGATGGCGAGACATCGGGCAATTTCCGTGCGGCGGCGCTCACCTCCCGAAAGGCGGTCACCCTTGTTTTTCCTCACCTTGTGCAGGTCGAACTCGTCGATCAGCGTCTCCAGTTTCTCCAGCTGCTCCTTGCGCGAGAGTTTTGTCATCTCGAGCACAGCCATGATGTTATCCTCCACACTCAGCTTGCGGAACACGCTCGCCTCCTGCGGTAGATAACCCACTCCGGCCCTTGCCCTCTTGTAGACGGGATAGTCGGTGATGTCCTTGTCGTCGAGATAGATATGTCCGGCGTTAGGCACCACGAGTCCGGTGGTCATATAGAACGACGTGGTCTTTCCGGCACCGTTCGGACCGAGCAGTCCCACAATCTCCCCCTGCCTCACGTTGATGGAGACATTACTCACCACGGTCCGCTTGCCGTATTGCTTCACGAGACCTTCGGTGCGCAGCACCATTCCTTCCTTCTTTTCTTCTTCCCTCTGTATGTTGTCGTTGTCTGTCATAGGATACATTGATTCTCCTTTGCGTAATTTCTTCGTTTGTTCGCATCCCCACCCCACCTTTATATATTATATACACAGCCTGATATATTTTATATCAACAGCCTGGCGGCGGTTTTGGGAGCGCTAAAATACTACATTTTTCCCGTTCCTCCAAGAAATCATCCTTAATTATGTCTTTTTGACGTTTTTGGAGTTTAACCGAACAAGATAAAAAAAACACTACATTCTTTCTTTCAAAACAATACCGATACGCTCGACTATACCTGTCACTAAGGCATTGCCCATAAGAAAAGCGCGACGCAAGTCACTAGACCCGAACGTATGGTTATCCGGAAACATATTCAGCCGCTCCAACTCCACAGGTACGAGTCGACGATATCTTCCACTTTCAGTTCTTATTATATGTTTAAAACGAGATGGCCCGGCACCACCTTCACCTGTAATAATAGTACGGGAAGCCTTATCAAGGCTATCGGGAAAAGCCATCGCCCCCTCACTGTATTTGTATTCGTACCCATTTGCCTTATTGATGCGCATCAGCGATTTAGACCCCTTTTGATATTTCCACTTGGGCAAATCCTCGTCTGTTACAAAGAACTCTTCAGGAACCAACTCTTCATCCACAAGAACATCCCCGAGAGTAATATAGTCCCCACTGTATGCAGGAATCGTATCCATGGTATAGACATGACCATCGCACATTATACCAGAGTTTCTAAAAGGACTTTCTTTCTTTCCTTTATTGAAATTGTCAGAAACGTCAGCCAAATCATCACCGACAACAAAAGAAGACGTCTTTCCATCCTTAGGCACACAAGTAAAAGCCTTCGCCATGACACCTTCATCTGTTATCCACGAGTATTTATCATCCATGTTAGAAAAACATTTGTACAAAGAAGTGGAATCCTTGTACGCAACAATATATGTCCGTCTGCGACGCTGTGGCATACCATATTCCGCAGCGTTTATCACACGCCATTCCACAGCATACCCCAAACTTGACAAAGAAGACAATATTATTGCAAAATCCCTGCCACGCTGCTTCGCTGGCGAATTGAGCAACCTGTCCACATTCTCCAACATGAGATAACGAGGACGGCTACCACCCTTTTCTTTCAAAATACGATATATCTGCCACCAGAGCACACCTTTTTTCCCCTCTATACCCCCAGAACGCTGTAATGTTGTAGCAACCGAATAGTCCTGGCAAGGAAAACCACCACAAAGAAGGTCGCAGTCAGGGATTTCATCCGTCGGGACTGTTGCTATATCTTCGTTTGAATGCCCATCCACACCAAAACGACGACAATATATAAGACTGGCATCCTGTCGCTTGGTAGACGGTTCCCACTGATTGTTCCATATTGTCCGAAATTGCCTTGAAGCACGCTCCAGTCCGATACGGAATCCACCCACACCGGCAAACAGTTCCACGACCTTTATATCTCCTGCAGACACTTGAGGCAAAGAACCATCATCAAACAGACTTAGCTCTTTAAACCTCCTGTGAACAACTTGAGAATATCTGGCAACAGGCTCATACAACATTCCGCTTTCCGTTTCTAAAACCTCGTCTATATTATATTTCATTGTCGATAATATTCTTTACATATTTAGCATTAAACCAATAACTATATTTCTTTGCCTTAGTTCCGCAAGGTGTTTCCACCATATCTTTTGCCAAAGCCGCCTTGGGACGGACATGGAAGTTTTTGTCCTTTTTTATGCCCCAGAAAGAATCCGGAGAAATATTATCATTCATCACACAATGCTTGATATTCTCCCAATATTGCATTGCAACCTCCAAATCGGACTGCGGCATTGTCCAAAACCCGACCTTGTCCAACCTGTATTCCGGCTCCGTCTTTCCATCGGGCAATGTAAGCTGATTATCCGTTTCTCTATATACCACGAACATGAAGCGGCTCGTAAACAATTCATAAAGCCGCGAATCAACCCATTCTTCGCAGTCATAGACTTCCCTGTAGTCTATATTCTCAAACGACATGCTTTCCTTAATTCCGCCATTCTTGCCAACACGGACGGTTTTCATTGTCAGACCGGATTTGACGAACTCTTCCGAATGATTCACATTACCAATCTTTCCGTTGCCTGCAATAGCATTTGCGATAACAAAATATTTTGACTTTGCCGTCAGCGGGTTTATACCTAATTTGCAACAAATATCAGAATAACTTTGCCCCATATAAGGAGCGAAACGGTCTTTAATCACCTCGTCAAAAGAGCGCTTCCGCAACTCATCAACCGAGACAAGCTCTTCCAAACCCGTTGATTCGAGGTCATAATTGCAATAAGCACCATCCACATTGTTTTTCTTCACTCCGTCAAGAACGATACGCATATACGCCGTCTTCAAGCTCCATGCACGCCTGGGCGCCCCGATGTCACTACCATGCTGCGCCATAAGCGAATCGCCCTTCTGCCCCTTTCTGCACGCACCCAAATACATCGTGTCTCCCTCAGACAGCGTTTCCGCCTGCCCATTGCGGATTTTTGTTATAATTGTCTCATAATCATTGCGGATTATAAGAAGGTCCTTCTCCGGAATCCTCCATAAGACAGCAAACAAGAAATGCAAGTCGAGTTTTGACACACCGCCCTGATGAAGATAAAACATAATGAGCATAACCAAACATTTCTTGTAGAAATGCGATTGCTCGAAACTCTTGTCCCAATCCTCAGCATAGTTTATCATGCTACATACAAGACGTTCCTTTATCAAAAAATCGCCATCATTAACAGCCAATTTCAATGGCGTACACTTCAGCTCTGCATTAACAAATGCAAAGTCTGCTTCCTGACGGCTGTTAACATCGTATTTGAAAAACAGCTCTTCAACCAATTGTCCTAAGCCACCCTTACCCTTTTGTTCTTTAGCATCAGGTACGAAATCACGCAGACACTTGTTTATCAACTGCTTGCTATAGTTGAATATAGACGTTATATCTTTATCATTATACGGCAACATAAATTTGCGTTTTATTATAATTCAACACAAAAGTACTACAAATATTTCAAAACACACATCAAACACGCAAAATAAAAAAAGAGAGAATAACCTGAATTATTCTCTCTTCGTCGGGGTGACAGGACTCGAACCTGCGACAGCCTGGTCCCAAACCAGGAACGCTACCAACTGCGCTACACCCCGTATCCGCAACTCCCTTGTTGCTTAATTGCGGGTGCAAAGGTACGAAGTTTTTTCTAACTACCAAATTTTTCCGCAACATTTTTTCAATTTATCCATAAAATATGGCTGATTTGATGGATTGGAGAGGGCTTTATAACCCGAATCTCTCATTAGGGTTTGCCTGGACCTTGTGTCAGCATAGAAGAAGACGTCTTTATAATAAAGGAAAGAAGCAGAACTCAGCGAAAACAATCAGGAATGTAAAAACTTACGGAAGCTGTGGTTTACCGTCAGTATGCCTATGAGATACTGTCGGTATACCTATGCTGCACTGTCGGTGCAAGGGGGCTGCACCTTTGGTGCAAGGGCGCTGCACTTCTCTGGTACCATTATTTTCGTTTGATTTGGATTGTGTCTTGACAGGACAATCAGAATGAAAAATGAAAAATGAAGAATGAAGAATGAAGAATGAAGAATGAAGAATGAAGAATGAATAATGAAGAGTTGTCGGCTTCGCCGATTAAGAAACAAGGTTCGGCGGCCGGAGGGAAAGCCAATTATAGGATTAAGAAACAACGTTCGACGTCAGACAGAAAAGCCACTGTAAAGACTTTAGAATAATAGTACCAGAAAAGTGCAGCTGTCTGGTACCAAGAGTCCAACTGTCTGGTACCAAGAGTCCAACTGTCTGGTACCAAGAGTCCAGCATAGGTATACCGACAGTATACCATAGCTATACTGACGTATCTCTGACGTTTACTTGATTCACTTGACAGTTTCTTAATTAATTACTATATTCCTTTACACTAAAAATTATTACTTCTAAGGAACTTGTCAGTTTACTCATAGGTATACTCCCGATAAAGCGCTGCTTCACTCATCCATAGAATCCCTGACAGGATACTTTCCTGCCGGAAGTGTGAGGGGAAGTGTGAGGGGAGAAGGTTTACCCTCACACTTACCCTCACCACTGAAACTCCGATAAACAGGGCGTTTCAGACGAAAAGTGAGGGTGTGAGGGTAATAAAAGAAAAAAAATATTTTTTTGTTTTGAAAGAATTGAACCCACCGCCACATACTATATTCTATCAGAATTCCAGTTCGGGATATTGGCGCTTCAGTTCTTCGATTTTCTCCTGCGTGCGTTGCATGAAGGTTTGGTGCTCCTCACTGTCGGGATTGAAGGGTCTGTGGTTGAGGGCAGCCTTTATCGGTCGCCATTTCTCAAGGAAGGCATTTGTTTCCTTGGAGAAATAGGCGGCGGAGAAGCGCTCCCAGATATATGCCACGGCCTGGTCGGAGGGATGGAGCATGTCTTCCTTGTAGAAACGGTAGTCGCGCAGCTCATCGTTTACAATCTCATAAGCGGGGAAGTATGAGCAGCATCCATACTCCCGGCAGAGGCGGTCGGCAGCGAGCAAGAGCGTAGCCTTGGACAACTGGCTGCCGTGGAATCCGTATTTGGCATAACGGATGGGACTTACGGTGATGATGACCTGCACGTCGGGGACTATGCCCCGGAGCTTGTCCACAGCTTCGGCGAGGGCATCGCGACACTGGTCGATGGTCAGCTCTTCTTCCTGAAAGAGTCGTTGGGGACGCTTCTGACAGTTGTCCACAATCTCTCCCGTCTCTTTCAGACGGTACACGTGGTTGGTGCCGAGCGTGAATACTGCCACGAGCGGGACTTCCCTGCCGGACTCCCCTTCGGGTCTGGCGGCGGCAAGACTGTTTCGGTTTTCGTCGACGTAGCGCCCCACGGTGTGCAGGATGCTCACGGGGTTGTACATCACACCGTATGGGTTGACCACGGCACGGAATTTCTCTTCTTCGAACCTCCGTCCGATATTGTCGGCAAAGCACGAACCGACAAACAGCATCCGCTGAAGCGGACGTAAGCTGAACGATGGCTTGGGGATGAGTACTTCTGTTCTGAAAAACATAATTCGAGTTTAGAATGTAGAATTTAGAGTTGTCTTGCTAAGCAAGATTTAGAATGTAGAGCTTATCTAATTGAAAACATACAAGATTCTTTAAACGACATTGCTAAAAGAACAAAAAACTAGAATATATCGCTATGCGAGCCTGTATTAATCATAATCAAGACTAATTCATCGTCGTGCTGCTCCCATACTAACAACCAATCAGGCAAGATATGGCATTCCCATTTCCCGGCATATTGACCCGAAAGTTTATGCGCTTTATATTGAGGAGGCAGTTCGCCATTTTCTTCAAGGATACGCACCGCCTCTTTCAACTTTTCCATCGGAAGATTACGCTTTTGGCACCGTTTGATATCTTTTTTAAACCTGTTGGTCACTACAATCTGGTATCTCATATCCCAAGTTTTTCAAACATATCATCAGAGCTTTCATACTTTGTCACTCTGCCTTTACGTACATCTTCCATAGCTTCTTCTATGCCGCTTTTCTTTTTGCGGGCAGGCAATATAACGACTCCGTTCATTGCCTCTAATACCTTTTTAAGTCCTGCCATTACTTTATGGTCTTCGACTTGGATTGTTATTGTATTCATGCTCATCTCCTTTTCTTAATTATGCCACAAATATACAATATTTTCTTATATGTTCCCAACTTTCAATTCGAATTAAGAAACAACGTTCGGCTACCGAACGTTGTTTCTTAACTCTAAACTCAACTTCTGCTTACCTGCAATCCCGTTTCGCTCAGTGTCATGTCCACGAAGCGGGCGTTGGCGTTGGGTCGGTTCTCCTGGAGAATCTGACGGATGCGGGCTGCAGCCTCAGGGTCTTTCGCCACCATATACAGATAACCGCCGCCTCCGGCTCCAGGCAGCTTGTAGCCCAGACAGAGGTCGTCCACGAGGTCGGTGAGATGGCGCACGCTGTCGGGGTTCGTGCCGTTGTCCATCGCCTGGTTCTGCGCCCATGTCTTGCGTATGAGGTGTCCCATACGCTGGAAGTCAACGCGCTGTATGGCGTCATACATATCCTCCACATGACATTTCATGTCGCGCAGCATTGACAGTTCGCCGCTGTGGTTGAGGAACATGCGGCGCACGATTTCGGCAAGGATAGTCTTTGCCGTGCGCGTGATGCCTGTATAATATAAAAGGTGGCATGCCTTGTATTCATTCCGCGTAAAGAGGTCGTTGGGCAACCAGCGCACGGTGGGGTTCTGGTAGAATCCGCGCTCCGTCTGCAGCATCTTCACTCCGCCGAGCACTCCGCCGAACTGGTCTTGCCATCCGCCGCCCGTGGTGAGCATCTGCTCCAGTGCCGACGTGCGGCAGCCTATCTCGCTCTTGCTCCAGGCAAGACCGCAGAAGTCGTTGAGCGCTCCGAGCACGGTGGCTGCCAATACGCTGCTCGTGCCGAGTCCGCTGCCTGCAGGAATGGCGGAGAGCAGGGTCAGCTCTATTCCGCAACCGAAAGCTTCGAGCTGTTCGCGCAATGTGGCGTGTTGTTCCTCGGCATGTTCCGGCAGGAAACCGGCGAGGGCAAGGGCAGCCTTGGGTATCGAGAACGGACTGCCCACATGACGGAAGTCGCGCAGCTCGTCGTAGGTCTCGATTGTTTCAGACGCCCCGAGGTCGATGCTCCTCAGGATGATATGCGGTTGGCTGCACGGCCGCACATAGGTCTGCAGCGGCGGCTGGCCGTTTAGCTCTATTGCGAGGTTTATCACCTTTCCGCCTTCCATCAGACAGTATGGCGGTGTGTCGGTCCATCCTCCGGCGATGTCGATGCGCACCGGACTGCGCGCCCACACTATCTGGTCGGCATATACCGACATACGTGGGTGCTGGCGTGCCGAAGCCTGGGAGTCTATCAGTCCTTGGCGGAGCAAGGAGAATGCCTTGTCTTCGGCGGTTTTCGCCTTGGCATCGTCGGACTGCAGACGGGCGAGTTCGGAACGGAACATATTGTCGTGGATGCGCGTGAGGAGAGGAGCGTCGGTGCTTATCGGTGATGGTTCGGGAACGCCGTAGAGGGAGAACTCCCGTGCTGCATCGCAGAGGTCAACCTGATAGAACACACTATGGCGCCAGTTCTTTGCCACGGCGCTCCAGTTCTTCGAACGGAATGCGCTGCGCTGTCTCGTCAGTCGCTCAAGGTCCGCTTCGGCGGAGATGTCGTCTGCGCTGAGCTTGCGGCTTTCGTTCCAGAGAGCGAGTGCCTTGCGGTATTCCTCGCCGCCGAGCGGCTGTTCGCCGCAGAGCATCCAGCGCAGGAGCAGTCCGGCATCATCGAGGCTCCGGCATACGGGGAAGATGCGTGCCGACTGCAGGTCTTCCTTGCCGTCGATTAGCGTGATGTCGATGCCGCATGCCGACGCCCACTCCTTGAAGGGGCGCCCCATATACAATACGCTTTCATCGGCAAGAGGACCGCGGAACTTGTCGTCATACCCGTATGGGCGCACTACGTATTCGTCTTCGCCCACAGGCACGATGTCAACGCACTGGCCGGGCATGAGCGATATGCTCCAGTCGTTTTCCGGCACACCGGTTATGATGTTGTTGCGTGTCACATTCCAGTCCTTGCCCACGCAGCTGTTCTCTATCCATATATTCTGGTTGCCGCCGGTTAAGTTAATACCGATTCCGGCGTTCTGCACGAATATGGCGGGATGCGGCTTCAGCGAGTGGTGCATTATCTCGCGCTGGTCGTTCACGAGGTTCTGTATGGCGAGCGTGGAGGAGATTATCTCATGGCTCGTTCCATAATGGTAGAACTCTCCGCCAGGCAGCGGCAATACAGCTACACTAAGCTCCGCCAGGTCTTCGTCGGGCATAGTGGGGTTGGTGCCGAGGGCACAGCCGAATTCGGAATACATGTCGTAGTTCTTCAGCGTGCCGTCGGCGTTCATTGATTTCTTCATGAGCAGCTTCACCGCACGGTCGGAGAGCAGCCAGATGCCTATATCCGTGATATACAGATGGGTGTTGATGAGCTCGGCGAGCTTCTTGGGCGACGGCTTCTGCAGCATGCACTCCATCACGCCGGGGTTGTCGCGCCGCGACACGAACACTCCGTGGTCTTTTGCTATCTCTGCCCCGAGCCATAGCCCGTAGCATACCACGTCGGCATTCGGCACCTCGCCCAACGGTTCCGTGGCACGTATATACACGTCGCCGCTCACAATCATAGTGTGCAGGCGTTCCGGTGCGGCATCCATTATCTGCTTGTAGAGCGGAATCTGGAGCGAAAGCAGATCCTGCGAGAGGCGCTGTCCGCGCTCCCAACGGAATACGGGGATTGGGGTGAGAATCTTTCCCGACGGGGCGTATGCCGGCAGTCGGCGGCTCTGTCCTCCGGCGTGGAGGATGAGGCGTCGGTCGGCGGCGAGCCATGAAGTGAAGTCCTTGCCGTCGGCATCAAACGTATTGCCGGCTGCATCAATGGCTTTGCCGTCTCCTTCAATATTTTTACAGTCTGCCTCGAAAGCCTTCTGCATGAGCCATGTGGTGCCGCCGCCCGAACCGAGTTTCTTGCCTATCGGGTCGTTTGAACAGAACCATTCCTTGTGGTCATGGCCGGTAATATCATGGAAGCAGTCCACCAAATTAGGCGGAAGCGATAATAGTTTCTTCATAATTCGTTTCTTTTTTAAATGATTGTCATTTTCTTTAGTCATGAGATTCCTCTATGATCGGGAGCTTTCTTTCTCTTCAGCCTTCTTCTTTCTGTATTCGCGCCATAGGAGCAGAACAAGAGTGACGAGGAGCAGGGCGTAGCCGATATAGGCTATTGTCTCGGTGGCCTTCACCGTGGCCGGACGGAATGTGAGCACCACCTTGTGGCTGCCAGGCGCTACGTTGATGGCGCGCAGGATATAGTTCACGCGTCCCATCTCCACAGGCTTGCCGTCTACCGTGGCTGTCCAGCCCGGATAGTAAACCTCGGAGAAGACGATTACGCCGCCCTTGTCTGAACTGACATCGTATTTCAGTTCGTTCGGCTCGTATGAGGTGATGGTGACGAGCGAATTGCCGTCCTGGCGAACCGCCTTGCCTATCTGGCCGGCGAACTTCTTGTCGGCCACGGCCTCATGGCGCAGGTCTATCTTGCCGATGCGGTCGATTTCCTCGTTGGCATTGTCCACGAAGTCCACCTTGTCCACGAACCATGCCGGACCGAGGGCGTAGGGGTTCATCACGGGCACCGTCTGTCCGCTCTGCTGCAGCGGGATGATGAAGTATTTGGCGTTGAGCATACTGATTACGGGGAATATGTTTCTGCCGTCCACCTTCGTCATGTCGCCCCCGGCGTTTGCCACAGCCTGAATAGCCTTGCCCATTTCGGGCTGGATGTAATGCTCCACCATCTCCTGATAGCGGCGCAGTTTGGCGGCATGGTAACCGCCGAGGCTCTTGTGGTAATATGAGGTCTCGTTCTCGTTGAACGTGCTCGTGGCGAAGTTGAGCACACGGTAGTTGCCGCATTCCGTCTTGTCCCTCAATATCAGCTTGTCGGTCTCCGTCATACGGATAGGAGTCTCGCGGGCGCTCTTCTCCACGAACATGTCGTTGTTGAGGTAGCGCTTGTCTATCTGCCACATGTCGATGAGACACAATGCGCACATGAGTCCCACCATTGCCTTGGCATTGAGCTTCTTCTTGAGGAAGAGCACGAGGAACAGCGTGCCGAGCACGATGATGAAGAGCGAGCGCCAGCAGTCTGCCGTAAACACGGCCTCACGCATTTCGCGCAGGTTGGCAAGCAGCGGATTGAGGTATTCTGCCGGTATCTGGCTGAGTGCCTGCATCTCGTTGGCGGAGATGAAGTCGTTGAAGAACAGTGTTGGCATCAGGGCGAAGAGCAGTGCGACGCCTGCCGTCATGAGGAAGCTCACGAGGATATAGTCGCGCTTCTTGCGCACCAGTGCGGAGAGGACGGAGATGAAGAAGAAGTTGCATATCTTTGATTTCTTCTCTTCCGGCTCGTCGAGGAGTTTCGGGTTGTCGATGATTTCCTTCAGTCCGAGCATCGCAAGCAACGGGATGGTGAACTCGGCAATGACGAGGATTGAGGCCACCGTGCGGAACTTGGAATACATCGGTATGTAGTCGATGAAGAAGTCGGTAAGCGGCATGAAGTTGCGTCCCCAGGCCAGCATTATCGACAGATATGTGGCAGCAAGCAGCGCCCACTTTATCGGTCCCTTCACAATGAACGCACCGAGGAAGAAGAGCATCAGTACGAATGCCCCCACGTATACCGGGCCGCTCGTCATCGGCTGGTCGCCCCAGTACTGGCCGAGCTGCTGGTAGACTTCGATGAACTGGTTGTCGGCCTTCTTCATCGCCGTCTCGCTCTGCGTCAGCGGCACACTGGCTCCGCCCTTCGTGTTAGGCACGAGCAGCGTCCACGTCTCGTCGATGCCGTAGCTCCACTGCGTGATATAGTCGCGCTCCAGTCCGCTGTCGGTCTGATTGCCGGAGTTCTTCTTCACGAGTTCGCTCTTGCCTCGCATGGATTCCTTGCTGTATTCCCATGTATGATACAGGTTGCTTATGTTCAGGCACAGACCTATTACGGCTCCTGCCGCACAGATTCCCGTAGCCTTGAGGAAATGCGCCATCTGCTTCTTGCGTATGGCGTCCACGAGATAGGCAATCACCATGAAGAGGATGATGAACATATAATAGTATGTCATCTGCACGTGGTTGGCATATATCTCGAATGCCGTGAAGAGCGACGTGACGAAGAGTCCCCACAGGTATTTCCCCCTGTAGGCAAGCACTATACCGCCGATCATCGGCGGCAGATACGCAAGCGCCATCACCTTCCACAGGTGTCCGGCGGCGATGATGATAAGGAAATAGCTGGAGAACGCCCATACCACAGAACCGAGGGCTGCAAGATACGTTTTGAAGTTGAACGCGCGCAGCATGATATAGAAGCCCAGCAGATAGACGAAAAGGAACCACACGTTCTCGGGCAGTCCGAGATGGTAGATGTCAACCACGTCGGTGAGAGCCGTAAGACTCTTGTAGCGCGGCGTAATCTGATAGGTAGGCATTCCGCAGAACACGGAACCCGTCCAGCGGGTCACCTCGCCCGTCCTGTCGTAGTATTCAGAAGATTCGAGTCCCATACCCCTGCCGGCCGAAGAATCGTGGCGGTAGAGCACCTTGCCGTCGATGTCGGCAGGGAAGAAATAGGCGAAAGAGATAACTGCAAAGAGCAGTACTGCCAGAATGTCCGGCAGATATTGTTTCCAGTTTTTCATTATAGCTATAATTGTTTTATTTTCGTTCTAAATCACATTTGCTTGCAAAATTAGCCAAAAGTAATGACATTTGGCGTTTTCTTATTGGAAAATAAGCATTACCTTTGCAAAAAAATATCAGTATAATATGAAGATAGGAATTATTGTCGCCATGGACAAGGAGTTCGTGCAGCTCAAGACACTGCTGACGGACACCACCGTGGAGCGTTATCACCACAAGGATTTCGTCACCGGAAAGGTAGGAGACAAGGATGTGGTGATTCAGAAGTGTGGAATCGGAAAGGTCAACTCCGCCATCGGTGCGGTGGAGATGATAGACCGCTACAGCCCTGATCTGGTGATTTCTACGGGAGTGGCAGGAGGAGCCGACGTTGAGATGAACGTGACGGACGTTGTGGCTGGCACATCTTATTGCTACCATGACGCCTATTGTGGCGACGAATGTGAATTCGGACAGATCCTGGGGATGCCGGCAAAGTTTGACGCTCCCGCCGCACTTGTAGAGAAGGCCACGAACCTCGATACGGACATCCCCGTTCATGCCGGACTTATCGTCAGCGGCGAATGGTTCGTTAATTCGAAAGAGAAGATGCAGGGCATACTCGACAACTTCCCCAAGGCGAAGGCCGTCGACATGGAGAGCTGCTCCATCGCCCAGACCTGCCACACGTACCACGTGCCGTTCATCAGCTTCCGCATCATCAGCGACATTCCGCTGAAGGACAACAAGGCTGAGCAGTATTTCGACTTCTGGGCAAGACTCGCTGACGGGTCATTCAATGTGACAAAGAAATTCCTTGAGAGCATATAATAAAGAAAACAAAGAAAAACCAATGAACAAAATCCCAAGCTTCACCATCAACCACGAGAAGCTCCTGCCTGGCATCTACGTATCACGCAAGGACGAGATAGGCAGCGACACCGTGACTACATTCGATATCAGAATGAAAGCCCCCAACCGTGAGCCGGCGCTCCATGCCGGTGCCCTCCATACTATAGAACATCTCGCAGCGACCTACCTGCGCAACGATGAGGAATGGAAAGACCGGATAGTATACTGGGGACCGATGGGCTGCCTCACAGGCAACTACCTCCTCGTAAAAGGCGACTACGAGTCAAAGGACCTCGTGGAACTTATGAAGCGCACATTCCGCTTCGTGGCTTCGTTCGAGGGGGAGATTCCCGGAGCCGCCCCGAAGGATTGCGGCAACTGGCTGCTCCACGACCTGCCGATGGCACGATGGGAGGCGGCACGCTATCTCGAGACCCTTGAGAACATCAAGGAAGAGAACCTCGTCTACCCGGAATAACACCTTCATTCACCCTGCCCCCTTTGCCCCATGAAATGGTTTGAGACGGAGGGCGTGAAACTGCTCACCCAGGAAGACGAATGTGTCTTCCCCGTGTCGCAGAGCGCCATGGAGTCAGTCCATCCACGCTTGAGTGCAGGCATCACGCCGGACTGTATTTCGCCGGCGAAGTGTTCGATGTCGACGCCGTGACCGGAGGCCTCAACCTCCAGACTGCATGGACGATGGCACACACCGTGGCACGGGCCATCGCTGCCAAATCAGCCGAACCAGTCGAACCAGCAGTCTGACCCGTCCGCCCAACGGCAATGGGGCAACCGCGCGCGTCAGCAATCCTCCAGATAGCCCTTAGTGAACATGTCATACGAGAGTGCCTCAAGCTCGCTCAGCGACATGCGTTCCACCGCACGCTCTATCTTCCTTATCAGTTCGCTGCGCTTGTAATCCGTATCGTCGCTCAGACGATTATGAAAATCTGCCATATCCTTTTTACTGTTAATCTTGATCTCTTTGCAATATTTTCTGCAAAGGTAATGCAAAGGTGATTAATTTTCCGTAACTTTGCAGGCAAATTATCAATAAAATAACGATGAAAACAGGATTTGACAACGAGAAGTACCAGACCATCCAGTCTGAACACATCAAGGAGAGAATATCTAAGTTTGACGGAAAACTGTATCTGGAGCTTGGCGGAAAGCTCTTCGACGACCACCACGCCAGCCGCGTATTGCCAGGGTTTCTGCCCGACAGCAAGCTGAGGATGTTCAAGAAAATCAGCGACAGCATAGAAATAGTCATCGTTATCAACGCGGCCGACATAGAGAAGAACAAGAAGCGCGCCGACCTCGGTATCACATACGACGAAGACGTAATCCGTCTGCGCGAGGAATACCACAGCCGGGGATTCATGGTTGGCTCCGTGGTGATAACCCACTACTGCGGACAGCCGGCCGCCATCGCCTTCAAGCAGCGCCTGGAGCGCAGCGGCATAAAGACCTACTGCCATTACCTCATCGAGGGCTACCCACACGACGTGAAGCTCATCGCCTCCGACGAGGGCTTCGGCAAGAACGACTACGTGGAGACCACCCGTCCGCTCATCATCGTAACAGCCCCCGGCCCCGGAAGCGGCAAGATGGCCGTATGCCTGAGCCAGCTCTACAACGAGAACAAACGCGGCATACATGCCGGATACGCCAAGTTCGAGACCTTCCCCGTATGGAACCTACCGCTGAAGCATCCCGTGAACATCGCATACGAAGCAGCCACGGCCGACCTCAACGACGTGAACATGATTGACCCGTTCCACCTTGAAGCTTACGGCAAGACGGCAATCAACTACAACCGCGACATAGAGATATTCCCCGTGCTCAATGCCCTCTTCGAGGGTATCTACGGCACGAACCCATACAAGTCGCCCACCGATATGGGCGTAAACATGGTGGGCTTCTGCATCAGCGACGACGAAGTCTGCTGCGAGGCATCAAAGAACGAGATAGTGCGCCGCTACTACGCCGCCACAAACAAGCTCGCCCTCGGTGCTTGCAACGACGCTGAGATAAGCAAGATACAGCTGCTCTTCAACCAGGCCAAGATTGACACCACCTTCCGTCGCACCACCACAGCGGCAAAAGACCGGCTGAAGGAGACCGGACACACGGCGGCAGCCCTTGAATTAGAGGACGGCACCATCATCTGCGCCAACTCCAGCGAACTCCTGGGATGCAGCGCCGCCCTGCTTCTCAACGTCACCAAGCATCTTGCCGGCATCGACCATAGTCTGAAGCTTATCCCCCAGTCGCTGATTGAGCCGATACAACATACCAAGATAAGTTATCTCGGCGGCAAGAACCCACGTCTCCACAGCGACGAAGTGCTCGTGGCCCTCTCCGTATTGTCCGACCAGGACGACAACTGCCGCCTCGCCCTCGAACAGCTGCCCAAACTCCGCGGCTGTCAGATGCACTCCACCGTAATGCTCAGCGAAGTGGACCAGAAGATATTCAAGAAGCTCGGCGTGGACGTAACGTGTGAGCCGGTGCTGAAAGGCAAGAACTGACAATCTGCAGATTCACAGAATACTATTGGATTTATACGCAAAAGCGCCGGACCGGCAAGATTAACCCTTGCAGTCCGGCGCTTGTTTTTTTATTCTATAATCCTCTGATTAGTCTATTACGATCGGCTTGTATTTCGGCACGAGAATCTTCATGATGATCCAGCCGATGAGGTATGCCACGGCACAGATGCAGAACACAATCATGTAGCCGCCCTTCTTGCCGTCGAAGCCCATGAAGCTGAACGATGCAGCATTCTCGGCATAGGTGAAGAGCATACCGGAACCCTTGTTGATGAGGAACGAGCCGATACCTCCTGCCATTGCACCGATACCGGTGATGGTGGCGATGGTTGACTTAGGGAACATGTCGCCGATGGTAGAATAGAGGTTGGCCGACCATGCCTGGTGTCCGGCTCCAAGTATACCGATGATGATAGCCACCCACCAAGCGCTTATCTCTCCCATAGGCTGGGCGATGAGGCCGAGCAGCGGGAAGCATGCGAAGATCAACATGGCGCGCATACGGCCGATGTATGGGTTCATGCCCTTCTTGTCAACGAAGTATGTCGGCAGATAACCGCCGCCGATACTCAGCACGGTAACGATTGCATAGAGCGTGAAGATGAGGGCGATTGCCATGGCGCTGTCCGACTTGTATCCGTAAACGTCGGAGAAGTATGCCGGAGCCCAGAACAGGAAGAACCACCATACGCCGTCGGTCATGAACTTACCCACGATGAACGACCATGTCTGCGGGAATGTGAAGCACTTCAGGAAACCGATTGCCTTCTCCTCTCCTGCCGGAGCGTCGGTCTTGGCTGCTGTCTCCTCTTCCTCGTCCTGCTCGATGTATGTCAGCTCGGCCTGGTTTGTGAACTTGCTCTTGCGTGGTTTGTCATAGAGCCATATCCAGAGACCCATCCATACGTAGCCGAGCACACCGATGATCACGAATGCCATCTCCCATCCCCATGCGTTGGCAAGCAACGGAATGGTGGCTGGTGCGGCGAGCGCTCCTACGGATGCTCCGCTATTGAAGATTGAAGTGGCGAAGGCGCGGTCTTTCTTCGGGAAATATTCTGCTGTCACCTTCACGGCTGCCGGGAAGTTTCCTGCCTCACCGGCTGCAAGCACGAGTCGGCATGAGAGGAAGAGCCATACGCTCACTGTGGCGATTGCCACGGCAGCATCCGATCCGGCCTGAACCAAGCGGAGCGCCTCAATGGAGTCGTATCCCTCGATAAGCATAGCTGCCTCGCCGCAGAGGGCGTGGAGCACTGCTCCCGTTGACCATACGAAGATGGCAATGAGATAACCTTTCTTTGTGCCCATCCAGTCTACGAACTTTCCAGCAAAGAGGTTGCAGATTGCATAGAAGATTGAGAACCATCCGGTTATCGTGCCGTAGTCGTCGTCGGTCCAGTGGAATTCCGGAGCGATGAAGTCTTTCCATGTCAATGACAATACCTGACGGTCCATGTAATTCACTGTTGTTGCCAAAAACAGCAACGCGCAGATGACCCAACGGAAGTTGGACATTTTAGTAGTTTGTATAGGAGTCATTTTTTATAATTTGTTTGTTTATTTGCTTTTTCCAGTTTGCAAAGATAATGCTTTTTTCTGTAATTCAATTACAATACATGAAATTAATTAACAAAAACAGCGCAAATCGGACACAGGACAACAAGCCTGCGCCTGGTTGTTCTGCTGAGATACAGCTTGTTTTATGTAAAAAGCATCATCTTTGCATTTATATCCTCTATTATTTTCAAATTCATTCCTGCCTCACCGGGCGGAATTCATCCACTAATCCTGATAGTACACTCTCTTCACTCGGTCA
Source organism: uncultured Prevotella sp. (assembly GCA_900557405.1). Classification (GTDB taxonomy): domain Bacteria; phylum Bacteroidota; class Bacteroidia; order Bacteroidales; family Bacteroidaceae; genus Prevotella. Next base: position 12,782 of record USSF01000005.1, on the reverse strand, counting down.
CTCACGCTGGTAAGCACCTCGTAGGGGATGGTGTCGAGCACGTCGGAGAGCACCGTCACCGGCAGATGGTCGCCGAAGATTTCCACGGAGTCGCCTTCCTTGCAGGGGATTCCCGTCACATCGATCATAGCCACGTCCATGCAGATGTTGCCCACGTATGGCGCCTTCTGCCCGTTCACAAGACAATAGCAGTTGCCTCTGCCCAGATGACGGTTGAGTCCGTCGGCATATCCGATAGGTATTGCGGCGATGCGGCTGTCGCGGGTGAGGTGTCCCTTGCGGCTGTAGCCCACGGTCTCCTCCTTCGGCACATCGCGTATCTGGAGGATGGTGGTCTTCAGCGTGCTCACGTTGTTGAGTATACGGTTGTCGCGGCTGTCGATGCCGTAGAGTCCGAGTCCCAACCGACACATATCGAGCTGGCGCTCAGGGAAATGTTCTATACCGGCGGAGTTGTCGATATGGCGCAGTATCTTGTGGGGGAAGGCAGCCTGAAGCTTGCGGCTTGCCTCATCGAAGAGTTCGAACTGCATCTTGGAGAAATTGTCGAAGTCGTCGCTGTCGGACCCCACGAAATGCGAGAATACCGAGCGCGGGATGATTGCGTTCTGGCTCTTCAGCCGTGTTATCAGCTCGTCCATGTCCGTCTTGGGGTTAAAACCGAGGCGGTGCATTCCGGTGTCGAGCTTGATGTGTACGGGGTAGTTGGTTATTCCCTCATGGCGGGCCGCCTTGACCAGGGCATCGAGCAGACGGAAGCTGTATACTTCGGGTTCGAGGTCGTAGTCAAACATGGTCTTGAACGCCGTCATTTCGGGGTTCATTATCATTATGTTGCTCGTTATGCCGTTCTTGCGCAGCGTCACTCCCTCATCTGCCACGGCCACAGCGAGATAGTTGATACGGTGGTCCTGGAGCGTTTTGGCCACCTCCACGGCTCCCGCCCCGTAGGCATTCGCCTTGACCATCGCCACGAGTTTCGTCTCGGGCTTCATGTAGGAGCGGTAGAAGTTGAGGTTGTCCACGAGGGCACGGAGGTTCACTTCGAGAATCGTCTCATGCACCTTCTGCTCAAGCAGTTCGCTGATATTGTCGAAGCCGAAGGCGCGCGCGCCCTTTATCAGTATCACCTCGTCGCGGAGTGTGCGGAACGTGTCGCTCTTGATGAACGATGCGGTGTCGGCGAAGAAGTATTTCTCGGCCACCTGGATGCTGGCAGCCTCGGACATGAGGTCTTTGCCCACGCCGATGAATTTCTCCACCCCACGCTTCACGCAGAGGTCTGACACCTCGCGGTAGAGCTGTTCCTTGGCGAGTCCGCTCTGCGGTATGTCGCTCAGTATCAGTGTGCGGCGGCGACCTTTGTGGTCGGGACGGCGGCTGATGAAATCGAGCGCTATGTCGAGGGAGTTGATGTCTGAATTGTATGAGTCATTGATGAGCGTGCAGCCGTGCTGGCCCTGTTTCACTTCAAGGCGCATAGCCACAGGCTCAAGGTTTGCCATCCCCTCGTCTATACGTTTTGCCGCAAGACCGAGAGTGAGGCATACGGCAAGGCAGGTGATGGAGTTTTCCACCGACGCCTCGTCGATAAACGGCAGCGTGTAGGTCTGGCTTTCACCTTTATTATATATATAGGAGATTTTCGTTTCGCTTCCGCTCTTGTCTATACGACTGATATACAAGGGGGCGTCGGGGTCTTTCTGCGACCACGCCATATGCCTGCCCGTGTAGTTTCCGGCAGCCACGCAACGGGCTATCGTAGGGTCGTCGGCAGGATATATTATCACGTCGGTGTCGTGGAAGAGCTTCAACTTCTCCTCCACCTTTTCGTCGAGCGTGTTGAAGTTCTCCTGATGGGCCGAACCGATATTGGTTATCACGCCCACCGTGGGCTGGATGATGTCGCGCAGGGCCGCCATCTCGCCCGGTTGGCTGATTCCCGCCTCGAAGACGCCCACCTGGGTCTGCTCGCTGAGGAGCCATACGGAGAGGGGTACTCCTATCTGGGAGTTGTAGCTGCGAGGGCTGCGCGTTACGGCCATCGAGGGCGAGAGCAGCTGGAAGAGCCATTCCTTGACGATGGTCTTTCCGTTGCTTCCGGTGATGCCTACGATGGGGATGCTGTACTCGTCGCGATGGCGCTCGGCAAGGCGTTGCAGGGCTTCTATCGGACTGATTACTTTCAGGAAGTTCGCATCGGGATATGTCGTCTCGCGATTCTCCGGCAGTGTGTCCACAACGAAGTTTCTCACTCCACGGCGATAAAGGTCTGGGATGAAGTCGTGTCCGTTATTGCGTCCGGACTTCAATGCGAAGAACAGCGTTTCCTCGGGGAAACACAAAGAGCGGCTGTCTGTCAGCAGGAAGCCGATTGACGCTGCATGCTCCCCGTATCTGTGCGCTCCTATCAATGTCGTTACTTTTTCAATCGAATAAGTCATTGTCTTACTTCATTATAATGCTGCAAATATACATGATATTTTTCAAAAACACATTTTTAATTGGCATTTATATTGCTTTTTTGCAGAAATACTGACAGCCTACCGCTTTTTATTCCTTATTCCTTATGCTTTATATCCGCATTTTTAGTATCTTCGCATTCGGTTTCGGATTCAGACAGACTGCATCCGGCATGATGAATGGTTTTATCAAGCAATATTATACTATGGAAATTCTTCTTCACTATATATGGAAACACAGGATGTATCCGCTCCACGAACTGCTGACGGCTGACGGGGAGACTGTGGAAATCATCGACCCGGGACTGCACAACAGCAATGCCGGACCGGATTTCTTCAACGCCAAGATCAAGATCGGCGGGATGCTGTGGGTAGGCAACGTGGAAATCCACGGGAAGGCTTCCGACTGGTTTCTGCACGGACACGACAAGGATGCGGCCTACAACAACGTGATTCTGCATGTGGTGGGCGAAGACGACATGCCCGTGGTGACAAGCAGCGGGAAAAGGGTGAAGCAGATGGTGCTCGAGGTGCCGGAGTTTGTCAGCTCAAACTACAGGATGCTGCTCAATGAGGACAGGTTTCCGCCATGCCACGGCATCATCCCGAAGCTCCCGAAACTAACGATACACAGCTGGATGAGCGCATTGCAGACGGAACGGCTGGAGATGAAGACCGAGGCGATAATGAAGCGCGTGAGGGAACATAACGGTTCGTGGGAGGACGCATGCTTCAGTACGCTGGCACGCAACTTCGGCTTCGGCGTGAACGGCGATGCCTTCGAGAAATGGGCCGGCACGCTGTCGCTGCAGAGCGTGGCGCATCACCGCGACGACATCTTCCAGATAGAGGCGATATTCCTCGGACAGGCGGGACTGCTCGACGCCGGTTCCATCCCCGAGCGCAAGAGGAAGGAGGCGGAGGCCGACGACTATCTGGCAAGGATGAGGCGCGAATACGCCTATCTATCGCGCAAGTTCGGGCTTGAGACGATGGACTGCAAGATGTGGAAATTCCTACGGCTCCGTCCGCAGAACTTCCCTCACATCAGAATTTCGCAGCTTGCCAACCTGTATTATAACCGCAGGGCAGGACTGAGTCAGATAGTAGGCTGTCAGTCGATAGAGGAGCTGCAAGACCTGTTTTACACCCACGCCACAGGCTATTGGCAGACGCACTATTCGTTTGGCGGCGAGAGCAGGAAATCTACCAAACAGCTGTCGAAGCAATCCATCAGCGTCATCATCCTCAACACCGTCATCCCCATCCTTTTCGCCTACGGCAGATACAAGAACGACGAGGCGCTTTGCGACCGTGCCTTCCGTTTCCTCGAAGAACTGAAAGCCGAGGACAACAGCATCATAAGGATGTGGCGCGAATGTGGGATGGACATCAATTCGGCTGCCGACAGCCAGGCCATCGTACAGCTCAAAAAGATGTATTGCGACAACAGGGACTGTCTGCGCTGCCGCTTCGGCTACGAATTCATCAAGGACAACGGGTGGTTCGTGAAGGAGGAATAAGACGATTCGGGGAAATATCGAGGGGGAAACGACGGAAAAAGACGGGAATAAAATTGAATGAAAACCAAATAAAGAAACAGAAAACATCTTATTTAAAAGATGTGAGACGCGCAGAAATTGTTCATTTATTCCCTAAATCTCTTATTATTTTCCACTTAGGCATAAATTTTATCTGCAAAAGATTGGTTTTGTCAAGACAAATGCTTTTCTTTGCACCAAAATATTAGGAACGATAACAACAATTATACTAACAACAAAAAAGATTGAAATTATGAAGAAGATTTATCTTACATTGGTTGCTTTGGTAATGACCGTAGCAGCCAGCGCACAGGTTTTTGTAGGTGGTGAAGTTGGTTTCTGGCGTAACTACGAAGACAACCATACAGCATTCAACGTAGCTCCACAGATTGGTTATAACCTCAACAGCGAGTGGGCTCTCGGTATCGAGGTAGGCTACGACTACGACTACTATGATGGTCTGAAGGTTAACGGCGTAGGCGTTGCTCCATTCGCCCGCTACACTGCAGCCAAGGTTGGTCCGGTTGCCCTGATTTTCGACGGTGGCTTCGGCTTCAACACTTACAGCGCAAAGTATAAGGACCACGACAGCGACGAGTCTTACAACTCATGGGAAGTAGGAATCAAGCCGGGCGTTAAGGTAAGCCTCGCAAAGAACGTTGACTTCATCGCTTCTCTCGGTTTCTTCGGTTACCGCGACAACGACAACAACAAGGTTGCTCGTCCTTACGGTGAGAAGGGATTCGGCTTCGACTTCAGTACAAACGACCTGAAGTTCGGCGTTGTTTACAACTTCTAATCGTTGATTCGGAAAAGACTGATTACTGATTCGGAAAGAATTAATTGCTGATTCGGAAAAAGCAATAAGTAATCAAAAAAAGCGCACGACATTCCGTGCATCCATGGAACAACTGTTGTTATCCAAACCATGGAACTGCAACAGAATATCGCATAAAAGCTGAAAATATAACGGCTGTATCACAGGCTTTGCCTTGCTGATACAGCCTTTTTTTAATGAAGAATGAAGAATGAAAAATGAAGAATTAAGAATTGGGCTCGCTGCGCTACGATTTAGAGTTTATGTTAGTTAGTCTCGCTATAAGCAAAAAGGCGGATATTCAGGTTCATTACTCCTGACTATCCGTCTCTTTAAATTTATGTATAAGAATTATTTCCTTGTTTTTAGTTTGCTGAGGTATTCCATCCTTTAGTTTGCCTCAATATAATGTCCTAATCGGTCGGCTCTTGTTCCATCGATAAAAAGATAGAATTTCCCACCGGGATTCTCTATGACAAGAACCTCTGTATAAGTGAAATATGGATATTTCGTATGTAATGTGTCAAGCACATGGCTCGATACAGTAGTGCCTTCCGGCAAGGCATATCTCGTCTCTTCCCATTTTGCATCAGGATGGTTTGAATCGAACGATACCGACTTGATCACCCCATCATGCATGATGAGATAGCTGTCAAAGCCCAGGTCGTTTATATATGCAAGCACTCTGGCACCTTTATAATGCTCAGTAATCCAGTCTATATCGGCAGTGAACGGTCTAACGTAAGCGTTATTGTTGAGTTCATAATCGCAAGATTTGAGCAACGTGCCCTCGCTGTCGATAACAAGTGTGTGTACCCAGCTCTTATCCATTGACGAATCTTGAACAAGATAACACAATTCATAGTATTTACCACTTATGCAAGCTTGTGTTATTTCATTGATTCTCCAAAACTCACAGTTGTCAGTATCAGGAAGTTCTCTGGATAATCTCTGTCGTACATTGTCAGGTAATTTATTGATATCTGACAAAGTAAGCATACTACGGTTCCATACATTATCTACATACACCACAAGCAATTCATTCCCTGCCTTGTCCTTGCAATAGACGTAAGTTTCCTGTTGCCCCGCATGTCGGTAGAAATCAGTGCCTGTATAAACATGCTCTATATTGTTAGTTCCGTAGCGATTACTGAAATCGTTGGCTATTACCTCTGGCAAACTTTTGTAATTTACCGGCGTTTCATTTTCGGAATTACATGAAGATAAAACAAAGGTAATTGCTACAGCCAGTACGCACAATAAATGTTTCTTTTCTGATAATTTCATTTTGTTTGATTTTTTGATTCAATGTAAGGACGTTGGTCCGAGAACATAATTTCACTGCAAAAGTACAATATTTTTTTGTAAACAATGCCCCCTCATGCAAAAGAGTGTCGCGAAGCTGCTATCTTTCTTAGGAATGTGGCTAACGGAATAGCGCGAGCAAAGCAGCGGTTTACCAGGGGTGAAGCTATGTGATACCAAGAGTATACCTATGCTGCACTTTCGGTACCAGGGCGCTATACTTTTCTGGTACCGTTTTTTCATTTTGTTTACAGTGACGTTTACTGGATTCACTTGACAGTTTCTCGATTAATTACTATATTCCTTTACACTAAAATTTATTACCACTAAGAAACTTGTCAGTTTACGAAGGTCTTTACAGTCATGGTTACGAGTCTTCATTGTACACTCGTCAAATCACGACAGATATGGTCTTGAGAACAATATTATCCCGCCAGGGGTAAGTGTGAGGGTAAAAATTTACCCTCACACTTACCCTCACACTCTTTATTACTGGCTGTCAGTCTGTTACAGCAAAAAGTGAGGGTGTGAGGGTAAAAAAAGAAAAAAATTTTTTTATTATAAACCGCTACAAAGCGAGAATAACTCTTAATTCGATAATTCAAAACCGCTGCAAAGCGAGAAGAACTCTTAATTCGATAACTCTAAATCGCAGCGCAGCGAGAACAATTCTTCATTGGCTTTCCCTCTGGCCGCCGAACGTTGTTTCTTAATTCTTCATTCTCAATTCTTCATTCTTAATTCTTAATTCTTAATTCTCTCAAGTCCCTTCTTCACTATATCGCTCGTTTCGTTGATAATCTGGAAGTACTCGTCCATATCCCAGATGTCGCGCGCCACGAGAGCCTTCAGTTGGGTGGAGAGATACGGGATGGTCTGTTTGCGCTCATCCTCGTCCTTCGGCTTCACGTCCTTCTTCTCGGCAGCCTTGCGGATGTCAGCAAACAAGCTCTCCGGAACCTCGAAGCCGGTGCGGAACTCCTCAAACGAATGGTATTTCTTCTTCAGTTGCTTGCGGTTGTTGTCGATGTAGCGGAGCACTGCCTCATTGACGAAGCCCTTCGCCACGAGCTGACGGTGGTATTTCGTGTAGGTCATCGTGTCGAGCGGAACGAAATAGTCGGGCATGATACCTCCGCCGCCATATACCACGCGGTGCTTGCGCAGGGTGTGGAACTTCAATGAGTCTGCAAAGTGGATGCTGTCGGGATTCATCAGTTCGCCATGCTTCAGCCGGTTCTCGAAATCCTTGTAGTAGTCCTTCGCATCCCCCTTCTTGTACGGCTTCTGAATGCAGCGGCCGGATGGAGTGTAATAATGTGCTATGGTGAGACGTATCATCGAACCGTCGGGCATGTCGAACGGACGCTGCACAAGTCCCTTGCCGAACGTGCGTCTGCCCACCACCTCGCCACGGTCGTTGTCCTGCAACGCTCCAGAGACAATCTCGGCAGCCGATGCCGTGAACTCATTTACAAGCACCACCACCTTTCCGTCGAGCAGCTTGCCCGACCCGTTCGCCTTGTAATCCATGCGCGGCGAGCGCAGTCCGCTGGCATAAACGATGAGGTCGTTCTTCGGCAGGAACTCATTGGCAATCTTCACTGCCGCCTGCAGATAGCCTCCGCCATTCTCCTGAAGGTCGAGCAGAAGGTCCTTCATTCCCTGCTTCTTCAGCTTGTCCACTGCCGCCATGAACTCATCGTATGTCGTGGCACCGAAACTACCGATACGTATATATCCCACGCCCGGACGTATCATATACGAGGCATCGAGGCTTTTCACCGGAATCTTGTCGCGCTTCACGTTGAACACCAACGTATCCTTCACCTCGCGGCGCACAACGGAGAGCTTCACCGTAGTGCCCTTCGGTCCGCGCAGGCGCATCATTATCTTGTCGCGCGGCATCTTCACTCCGGCAATAGCCGAGTCGTTCACCGCCACGATGCGATCGCCAGCCACGATGCCTGCCTTCTCCGACGGTCCCTTGGCGATGGTCTGAATCACGACGAGCGTGTCTTCAACCATATTGAACTGCACTCCGATACCGTCGAAATTACCCTGCAGCGACTCGTTCATCTCCTTCGTCTCCTTGGCGTTGGTATATGAGGAATGCGGGTCGAGCTTGTCGAGCATTCCGCGGATGGCATCCTCCACGAGCTTGCCTTCATCCACGGAGTCAACGTAGAAATTGGTAACGAGAAGCTCTGCAAGCTGCAGCTTCCTCATCGGACTGCCCTCGCCTCCCTTCACTCTCATCATCTGTGCCGGAGCCTCAGCGATGCACATCAGCAGCATCAACGTCCCCAGCAATATCTTTCCTATATGTTTCATTATCTTATTATATAAAAGGTTAAATAGATTATTACCCGTCAATCAACTATGACCAATCGGCAACAACCGACCGGCGATGACCAGGCAATAACAATCATCAATCCTCAGAATTTCTCTTCCTCCTCCTCTGGTCTGTCCTCCTCTATCACCAGGTTGTTGATGATGAAGTTCTGGCGCTCCGGAGTGTTCTTTCCCATGTAGTACTCCAGGAGCTTTTGCACCTGGTCCGTCTTGTGGAGCGTCACCTGTTCGAGACGCATCTCGGGACCGATGAAGTTCTTGAATTCATCCGGACTGATTTCTCCCAGACCTTTGAATCGGGTGATTTCGGGGTCGGGTCCGAGTTCCTGTATAGCGCTCAGGCGCTCCTCCTCGGTGTAGCAGTAGCGGGTGATGAAGTCGCCCTTGCCCTTTGCCTGTACCTTCGCCTCCTTGGATTTCACCTTTGTCTTCTTGTTCCTCACACGGAAGAGCGGCGTCTGCAACACGAACACGTGTCCCTTCTTAATAAGGTCGGGGAAGAACTGCAGGAAGAACGTGATGATGAGCAGACGGATATGCATACCGTCCACATCGGCATCGGTAGCCACGATCACCTTGTTGTAGCGCAATGTGTCGAGTCCCTCCTCGATGTCGAGGGCAGCCTGGAGCAGATTGAACTCCTCGTTCTCATAAACCACCTTCTTGGTCAGTCCGAACGAGTTGAGCGGTTTTCCCCTGAGCGAGAACACAGCCTGGGTGTTCACGTCGCGGCTCTTCGTGATGCTTCCGCTCGCCGAGTCTCCCTCGGTGATGAATATCGCACTCTCCTCCTTGCGGTCGTTCTTCACGTCGCTGTAGTGTATGCGGCAGTCGCGCAGCTTCCTGTTGTGCAGGTTTGCCTTCTTCGCCCTTTCGCGGGCAATCTTCGCCACTCCCGACATAGCCTTTCTTTCCCTCTCGCTCGTCTGAATCTTCTGGAGCATCACCTCTGCCACGTCGCTTTCGCGGTGGAGATAGTTGTCCACCTCGGTCTTTACGAAGTCGCCCACGTATTTGTTCACGCTCACTCCTTCGGGACTCATCGTCAGGGAGCCGAGCTTGATTTTCGTCTGGCTCTCGAACATCGGTTCCTCCACGTTGATGGCTATTGCCCCGACGAGTCCGTTCCTGATATCGGTATATTCAAAGTTCTTGCCGTAGAATTCCTTTATCGTCTTGGCGAGATGCTCCTTGAAAGCACTCTGGTGTGTACCACCCTGCGTGGTGTGCTGTCCGTTAACGAATGAGTGGTATTCCTCTCCATACTGGTTTGTATGCGTGAATGCAATCTCGATGTCCTCGCCTTTCAGATGTATTATCGGATAGAGGGCATCGGTGGTCATGGTATCCTTCAGCAGGTCGGCGAGTCCGTTTCGGCTCAGGATTCTCCTGCCGTTATACATTATCGTGAGCCCCGTATTAAGATAGGTGTAGTTGCGGAGCATCTCCTCCACGATGTCGTCGTGGAAGGAATAGTTCTTGAAGAGCTTTGCGTCGGGCACGAAATAGATGAATGTTCCGTTCTCGTCCTGCGAGTCCTCCGTGGTGTCCGTCTTTAGTTCTCCGCGCTCAAAGGTCAGCGACCTCACCTTTCCGTCGCGGTATGACTTCACCTCGAAGAATGCGCTCAATGCGTTCACCGCCTTGACGCCCACTCCGTTCAGTCCCACACTCTTCTTGAACGCCTTGGAGTCATATTTTCCTCCCGTGTTGAGCATGCTCACCGCCTCCACGAGTTTTCCCTGCGGGATGCCTCGCCCGTAGTCGCGCACGCTCACCTTCAGATGCTCGTCCACGTCTACCTCTATGCGCTTTCCCTGGTTCATGCGGAATTCGTCGATGGAGTTGTCCACCACCTCCTTGAGCAATACGTAGATACCGTCTTCGGGCATCGTTCCGTCGCCCAGGCGGCCGATATACATACCTGGTCTGGTACGTATATGCTCCATGTCCGAGAGATGGCGTATGCTTTCTTCGGTGTATTGCACTTCAGGTTCTTCCTGCGGGTTTTCTATATTGATGTCGCTCATGATTGTCTTTTATTGTTTTATCTCCTTGATATAGCAGCGGCGGCGCTTGTGGTTCTCGCAGTCGAGATACTGCCACTGGCTCTGCACCTTGTCGTTCGTCTCCATCTCCACATGCGTCTCCCCCCATTCGAATCCGTATTCCACGTAGCGCGGAATGAGGTCGGCAAAGAGCAGCGAGTTAGCTCCCTTCGACCTGTATTCGGGCAGGATGCCGATGAGCAGGAGGTCTACAATCTTGGTGTGATGGAACTTCAAGGCCCTCAACACATGCCACCATCCGAATGGCGTAAGCCTTCCTCGGCGGCATTTCTGCAGTGCGCGGGTGAGCGAAGGGATGGTGATTCCCACGCCCACGAGCTTCTTGTTGTCGTTCCAGTCCTCTATCAGTGTGATGAGATTCAGGTCGGCAAGCGGGAAATACATGCCGATATACTGCTCTATCTGCTTGTCCGAGAGTTCCGAATAGCCATACAGATGCGAGAATGTCCCATTGATAATCTCGAATATCTTGCGCCCGTATCCGCCCTCGAAGATATCCTTCTTCGTCACCTTCTTGACGTGCAGGTTGTATCGCTTCTCTATGAGGCTCGCCACTTTGGCGTATTTCTCGGGCACCTCCTTCGGCACGAAGAGCTTGTACTCCACGTAGTCGTTGTCCTTCTCGTATCCGCCCAGCTTCTCCATGTGTTCCGGATAATAGGCGTAGTTGTATATCGTGGCCATCGTGCCGAGCTGGTCGAAGCCCATCGTGAGCATTCCCTCGGGGTCCATGTCCGTGAATCCGAGCGGTCCCACCACGTGGGTCATGCCCTTGCTCCTGCCGTATTGCTCCACAGCATCGAGCAGTGCGCGCGACACATTGATGTCGTCCACGAAATCAATCCACCCGAAACGCACGTCGTCCCTGCCCCAGGTCTTGTTTGCCTTGTGGTTGATGATGGCAGCCACGCGCCCCACCATCTTTCCGCTCTCCTTGTCGAAAGCCATATAGTATTCCGCCTCGCAGAAATCAAATGCGGCGTTCTTGTCCTTGCTCAGCGTGTTCATATCGTCGCTGAAGAGGTTCGGCGCGTCGTATTCGCAGCCTTCATACAGGTCGTAACGGAAATCGACGAACTGCTTCAGTTCCTTTTTCGTCTCTACCTTTCTTATTTCTATTGATGACATATCATAATGATTCTTCCCCCATCCCCTTCCGTGCTGACCCGTGGGAATAAGGCAGTGCAGCCTGTGCAGCGATACGCCGGTCTGCCGGAACGCGCCCCACATGCTGTCTGATAAATAAATAAGTTTGTTGTTCGTTTTAAAACTCAGGCAAAATTACAACTTAATTGACAATTTTCCAAATATCGGGTTTTAATATTTTATAAATCAAACAAATCATTTAACGCTTCAGCCATTGTTGGATGTGTAAAGATTTGGTTCTTTAGGACCTTGTAAGATAAATCATTATTCATCACTAAAGTTACTAAATTAATTAATTCTTCTGAATGTTCACATAACAATACACAACCTAAGATTCGCTCAGTTTTTTTATCAATGATCGCTTTCAACAATCCTTCTGGCTTTTTTAGAACATTAGCTTTAGGTACTGCAGCTGTTAATAACTTAGTCACAATCACTTCATAACCGGCAGCTTTAGCTTCTACTTCACTTAAACCAATTCTTGAAAAAGTTGGTGAAATAAATACCGAATAAGCAATATTACCACGATTTAAAGTAGAACGCTTTTTATCACCAAATAGATAATCCATAACAATTCTTGAATCATCTAAAGAAATATAAGTAAACTGAAGACCACCTTTTACATCACCAAGAGCAAAAATATTTTTCTTTGTTGTTTGCAGATACTTATTGACTACAATTTCACCTCGTTGGTTAACCTCAATACCTGCAGCATCAAGATTTAAATCAGCTGTATTTGCCTTACGACCAGTAGCCATCAATATCCCGGCGAAGCGTTGTGAAACTTGGTCATTATAAGTAACTAGAACTTCTTCGCCTTCATTAGCAAGAGCTTGAATATTAGCATTAAAAACAAACTTAACACCTTGTTTTTCTAAAATTCTTTGAATTTCTTCAGCAATATCCCGATCCTCACGAGCAATCAAACGATCATTACTTTCATATACTGTTACCTCGCTACCATAACGTGCATACATACTAGCAAATTCTAAACCAATATATCCACCGCCAATGATTGCTAAGGTTTTTGGCAGTTCTTCTAATTTCATCAAACTAGCACTTGTGTATACTTTGTTAGCAGTTGCTA
>USSF01000004.1 GCA_900557405.1 uncultured Prevotella sp. | reverse complement strand
GCAAAGGTACAGACTTTTAAGCGAGGCTGAAATACGGTAATGCCGAGACGCTTACCGAAAACCTTACTGTTCTCCTCGTATACAGGAACGATAGAAGGCATCTTCAACGCACTCTCCATAGGGTGGCAGTCTACTTGCGATGTGTAAGTAAGAGTGAGATTCTCGCCAACAGTAAGCATCTTGTTCAGATTCCACGACGTGTTAAGTCTTGCTGAGATATTCTGGAAATCGGTATATTTCAACACACCCTCATTGTTCTTGTATCCTAAAGAGAACATTGCGCTGTGCTTGTCGTTTGCATGCGATACCGATAAATCGTAATTCTGCATGAATCCGGTGCGTGAGATAGCGTCCAGCCAGTCGGTGTCGGAGAATCGCATTGTCTTCTTGGCATTGATATATCCGTCGTACCTTCCGTTTATCGTATAGTTCTGATATTGGTTTGTTGCCGGATTCCAAACAGTGATAGGAGTACCGTTCTGTGCATTCAAGTCAATGCCATAGTTTGCTGCATAGGCAACAGGGTCGAGACCGTCGTTGAGGGCAGCCTGTGCCATGGCTGTAGCATATTCGCTGGATTTGAGGAGTTTCATTTTCGACTGACTTGAATAGAACTGTGCAGTAAGATTAGCCGAGAAATCTATGTCAACTTTGTTACCCTTCTTTCCCTTCTTCGTCGTTATGATGATAACACCGTTTGAAGCTCTTGAACCATAGATAGAAGCCGAGGCTGCATCTTTCAGCACCTGCATACTCTCTATGTCATTAGTGTTGAGAGTGTTCAGTGCCATGTTTGTAGGTACACCATCTATAATATAAAGAGGATCTTGTGAAGAATTGAAAGAGCCGATACCACGGATACGTACCTTACCGGTACCTATAGGAGAGCCGTCGGTTGTAACGGTCATTCCGGCAACTCGTCCTTGCAAGGCACGCATCGGGTCTGTGTCGGTAGTTGATTTCAGATTCTTTGTAGAAACGACAGATACAGAACCCGTCAAGTCGGCTTTCTTTTGGGTTGTATAGCCCGTTACGACAACTTCGTTCAGGTTGTTGGCAAGTTCAGCCAGTTTGATTTTCATGTTTGGCTGCACTTTCACTTCCATTGTCTTGTAGCCGACATAAGATATGACAAGTGTCGCTCCCTGGTCGGCATCAAGCATGAAGTTACCGTCAAAGTCGGTCACTGTTCCCGTCTTTGTTCCTTTTTCCATTATGGTTGCTCCGATTACTGTTTCACCAGTTTCGTCTGTAACCACACCGCTCACCTTAATTTTCTGTGCGTTGGCAGTAATGCTCGCAGCCAGAAGTGAGAAGCTAATCAATACTTTTGATAGATTGCTCATAAGTTTAAATGGTTTTGTTAGTTGTTTGACTTTTCTGGCGCAAAGTTACGTAATGTGTTGATAACCATCAAGAACGGATGATTCACAAACAGAAACGAATCGTTCGTTGCATCATTTGTTGCATGCTTTGAACGATTCGTTGCAGTTATGCCCCCCGAAAAGAAGCGGAAAATATCATCAAGGATTCAGCCGCCCATGTTTCATCGGCAGCATAACGGCTGTCTGTCCCATTTCCCACTATAGTGAAAAGACATTCCCACTATAGTGAAAAGTGCGTTCCACTATAGTGAAAAGACCGTTCCACTATAGTGAGACGAATGGAGAAGCGGTGTTTTACGGTTTATTTCCCCACGTCTCCCGGATTCATTCCGTATTCTTCCTTGAAGCGCTTGGTGAAGTATGAGGGAGTGGTAAAACCTACGTCGTATGCCACTTCCGATATATTCTTTTCAGTGGTTTCGAGCAGCTGTTTCGCCTTGGCGAGACGTGCCTTCCGGAGCAGGTCTACCACGGAATATCCGGTCAGCGCCTTCACCTTGCGGTAGAGCTGCACGCGGCTCAGCCCCATCTCCTCACCGAGGTCCTCCACCGAGTAGTCGGCGTCGGGGATATGCTTCTTAATCGCCTTGCGGAGCTGGGCTATGAATGTGCGGTCTTTCTCGCCCAAGGCTTCCTGCTCCTGTTCTTCGAGCGACGAACCGGAGAATATCCTGCGCAGCTGCAGGCGGTTCTTGAGCAGATTGTCGATGCGCGCCACAAGGGTTTCGGCGGTGAAGGGCTTTGTTATGTAGGAGTCTGCCCCCTTGTTGTATCCCTCGATGCGTTGCTCTTCGAGCGACTTTGCGGTGAGGAGTATCACCGGGATGTGGCATGTCGTCATGTCCTCTTTCATGCGGCTGCAGAATTCCATTCCGTCCATAACGGGCATCATCACGTCGCTGACCACGAGCTGCGGCACGGTCTTGCGCGCTATCTTCAGTCCTTCCTCTCCGTTCTGCGCCTCTATCACCTTGTATTTCGCATGCAGGATACCCTTCAGATAGGTCCGCATGCACTCGTTGTCGTCGATGACGAGGATGAGCGGACGGTTGCTGTCGTAGTCTTCCGTTCCGGTAATCGATGCCAGGTTCTGCTCGGCGATGATGTCCTTCACGGAATAGTCGTCGGCCAGTACCGGTCCGGTCATTGCCTCGGTCTGTCTGTCGGCGGCGGCATCATACCCCGGTTGGCTTTCCGGTATGCTGAAGCTGAAGCGGCTGCCCCTGCCCTGTTCGCTCTCCACCTGCACCTCTCCATGGTGCAGGTCCACGTATGCCTTCACTATGGCGAGTCCGATGCCGGTTCCTCCCACGGAGTCCTTGGCCTGGTAGAAGCGTTCGAAGATGTGCTGCCTGTCGGCGGCAGACATTCCCTTGCCTGTATCTTCCACGGATATCGTGTATCTGCCTTGGGCATGCTCCAACGTGGTGGTGACAGTGCCTTTGGGCGGTGTGTATTTCAGGGCATTGGTCATAAGATTGAAGTAGATATGGGCCACCTTCTCCTTGTCGGCGATTGCCATGCCGTCGCCTTCTTCCATTATTGACACCTTCAGACTGATGTCTTTCCTTTCGGCCACCATCATGAAATCATTGCTCCATGTGCGCAGCTCTGCTGCAAGGTTGAAGCGGTTGAGCGTGAGCGTTGCCTTTTCGTTCTGTATCTTCCTGAACTCAAGTATTTCGCCCACCATCTGCTTCAGGATGCCCACGTTCCGCCGTATCATCTCCACGAGCTTGCGCGGCTCGCTGCCGATGTCGTGGCTCTCGGCGAGCTGGTCGGCAGGACCGGAAATCAGCGTCAGCGGAGTGCGCAGTTCGTGGGAGATGTTGGTAAAGAAGCGCAGCTGGTTCTGCGTCATGCGCTCCATGTCTTCCGTCATCTTCTTCTGTTTCTGCATGCTGTCCTTGATCTGTCTGTTGTATCGGGTCTTTGCCATGTATGCCTTCAGGGCAAGCATACATGCGATGATGAGCAGCACCACGAGGAAGAGCAGCATGAAGAGATAGCTACGCTGCGTGTCGAAGGCGTTGGTGGTGGTTTCCACCTTTCTCCTCAGCGAGAGCAGATTGTCTGTCTGACGCTTCATCTCCTCTTCCTGCATGAGCAGCACGTTGGCATTGTCGGCTGTGACGAGGGCTGAGGAGAGGAGGTTCTCCTTCTTGTATTTCCTTTTCTCCAGGATGTTCATAGCAAGCTCCATCACATTGTCGCCACGTGTGGGGTAGATGTATGATGCCAGCAGCTCCCCGTCTCTGACGAGCCGCATTCCGCCCCCCTCCTTGGATATGGCGTCAATACCAATGAAGTGTATCTTGGAGGGGTCCAGTCCGTGCTTCATTGCAGCCTTCCTCGCTCCCATTGCCATACGGTCGTTGTGGGCGAATACCGTGTTGAATTGCGGATGCGCCACTGACAGCATAGAGTCCATCTGCCTGTAGGCCGTCTGTTCCGTCCAGTCGCCTCAATATGCTCCACAATATCCATGTCGGCATGCTTGGCAACCTCCTGGTCGAATCCGCTCCTGCGGTCTACTGCGGGGGACGAGGTGGACAGACCGCATATTTCGACAATCCGCTCTGCGCCATCTACCGAAGACGACAGATAGTGGGCTATATTGCGCCCCATCTCCTCATTGTCCGCCCCGATATATGCCGTGTATTTGTCGGAGTGGGTTCGTCGGTCGAACACGATTACCGGTATTCCCTTGTCATAGGCCCTGTCCACAGCCTGGGTCACCTTCATCTGCCCCGGCGCCACAATGAGCAGGTCCACACCCATTTTCACGAAGCTGTCAATCTGCTGGGTCTGCAGTTCGGCATCATCGTTTGCCGAAGATATTTTCAGCTCCACATTGTTGTTGGAGAAGGCGGCGATGCGCAGTTCGTCGTTGAGCTTCTTGCGCCATACGTCTTCGCTGCATTGCGAAACGCCTATGACGAATTTCGGTTCCCTCCTGCCACAAGAGAAGAGTACTGCCGACAACAATAAGCTGATGACACATGCCTGTATGCTATTCTTCATAAAAACACATGATTGATAAGTTTCTATAAATGATGTCATTAATGTAAAGATAATGCAAAGATAATGCAAAGATAATGTTTTTTGTTTTTTTATCTTTACTTTTCCGTCATAAATCCATTTCCGGTGATGATAAATAGCATCTGCGTTTTGCTACAAACCTTTTTATTAGTACTTTTGTACGGAATTCAAAACAATATATTAATGACACAAGGAAAGAAACTGAAGAGTATCAAGACTGGAATATATGCTGCCATCGCAATCATCGTGATTGCGGCTGGCGCCCTGTATGGAGCCAGCAGCTATATGCTTGACTATTCGCTCGGCTATCCGAAAGAGGAACGCATGACGGCGGAACACTGGAAGGAAAGAACCCGAAACGAATGTCCGTGGACGGCGGCATGGATGGACTCCATATACGGAAACCATTGCGTGAAGGACACGTTCCTCACGATGCCCTCCGGCTACAGGGCGCACGCCATATACCTGTATGCGCCGAGAGCTACAGTCAACACTGCCGTAGTGGTGCATGGCTACAAGGTGCGTGCCGAGGGGATGCTGCATATTGCATATATGTATAACCACGACCTGGGCTACAACGTGCTCCTGCCCGACCTCTACGGACACGGGCTGAGCGAAGGCGACCATATACAGATGGGGTGGTTGGACAGATGGGACGTGATAAGATGGGCGGAAGTGGCGAACGATGTGTTCAGAGCGTCAAGGTATTCATCCACAAAGCAAGTCATTCACGGCATCTCTATGGGTGCAGCCACCACGATGGCTGTGTCGGGCGAGAAGACTCCGGATTATGTGGAGCGCTTTGTGGAGGACTGCGGCTATACGAGCGTATGGGATGAGTTTGCCGGACAGCTGAAGGAGGAGTTCGGTCTGCCATCGTTCCCGCTGATGAACACCACTTCCCTACTCTGCCGGCTGAGATACGGATGGTCATTCTCCGAAGCACGACAGATAGAGCAGGTGAAGAAGAGCACGAAACCGATGCTCTTCATCCATGGCGACAAGGACGCCTTTGTACCCTACTCCATGCTCCGTCCTTTATTCGACGCAAAGACAAATGGCAGAAAGGCAATCTTCATAGCCAAGGGCTCTGTACACGCTATGGCATATCGTGACCATCACAAGGAGTATACGACAAGGGTGAAGGCGTTTCTGAATGCTGCCGAATAATCCCCAAACGACCTAATGACCGATTGGGTATAAAATAAATCCGGCCTCTGAATTACAACAGAGGTCGGAGATTATAGTTGGAACCGGAGGCTACAGCTGGAGTCAGAGACTTCAGCTGGTGTCATTTCTTCTTTATCTCATAGCCTATCTTCTTGAAAGCCGTAACGAAGTCGTCATAATTGGCTTTCTTGGAATCGTAGACGATGGTCACCTTCTGTTCATCCACCGAGGTGATGATTTTCTTTGTACCCTTGACAAAGCGGATGTTGCTCTTGATTTTCTTCTCACAGTTCTGACAATGCATCTGTGGTTGTGTTGTTACTACTAATGTGTCTGCTGATGTCTTGGCAAAAGCATTGCCGGCAGCTACAAGCATAAATGCTGCTAAAAGATTCTTCTTCATATCTTTTTTTGTTTAATGATTTATCTGTTGATGAGTTAACGGGTTGACAAGGACGTCTGCTCGTCTACAACTTCTCTAACTTGAATCTTACTCCGATGTAAGCCATTGCTCCCGTGACGGGTCCCCATACCTGTGTGGCATCGAAGGCTGCACTCCATGGATGATGGGAGTGGAGGATGGGATTGTCTATCTTATAGTTGGTGAGATTCTCGCCGCCTAAGTATATGCTGAACCTGTGGAACTCGCGCGTCACCTGTGCCTGCAACTGGAAATAGGCAGGATAGCGACTCTGGTCGTAAAGCTCACCACCGCCATTCAGTTGGCTCGTCACGTCGAACTGCCACAGTTCGAGCGGCGTCTTGTACGAGAGGGTGAGCAATCCCTTATAGCGCGAAGTGAGAGGCTTCAGGCGAAGCACTCCGTCGTAGGTACACTTCACGTCGTTGAAACGGAAGGCGGCAGTGGCAGTCATCCCGCTAAGCAATGGATATGTGGCATCCACCTGGAACGTATGGCTATAGCTCTTGCCGTCAAGATTCTCAAACGATAAGGTGTGTTCGCCTCTGGCTCCGTCAAAGTTCATTATCATCTGATGCTTGAAGTCGGTGTAGTAATACTCCGCATTCAGCTCGAGGTTCTTGCCGAAGAGCGGAATGTTCATACCGACGGAAGCTCCCATGTTCCATGCCTCCTCCTGCTTTAGGTCGGAATCGATGATAATCTCTCTGCCGCTTGCCAATAACGTTACGTTCTCTGCCAAGGCATGCGGTGTGCGATAACCCTTGCCGATGGATGTGCGTAGCGTGAAAATGTCTGACGGGGAATACTTGATGTGCAGTCGGGGAGTGACGAAGCCACCGTAAAGGCTTGAATGATCCCAACGCAAGCCCGGCATGACCGTAAGCTTTTCGCCCAGCTTGTATGTGTATTGGGCATAGAGACCTGGGATCGTTTCCTTCGTCGCTTTGCTTCCTGCATCAGGCATTGCGCCCAATGGATTGAAGCGCTCATCATAATAATCGTGGTTAAGCGATGCGCCGACACTGATATTGTTATGCTCATTGATATCCGTTTCAAACATCAGTTGTGCATAGCCGTTCTTCTGAGTTACATCATATCGGGTCATACCGAAGATGTTGTCTGCATCGTGCCATGAGCCATGCATCATCAAGGCTACCGATGTGTTATGGTCGGTATTCAGGGTGAAGCCGTTTTTCCATTGCATCTCATAGCGGTTGGTCTTGACAGAAGTTGTGTAGAGCTGTTCCGCAGCATCCGCAGCTGCATGCTTCCGGCTCTGTCCGCCATTACGCTCGTCATGCAAGGCGCGCACCATCAGTTGGCTTATCCACCGCGGCGACACATACGCCCATCTGTGCATTATATTGTATTGTCGCAACTTGGGCATATCCATAAATCCGTCGTTATTACCGTCGTGGTCCATCTGACGGTTCTCGAAATGGAGAAGGGTTGCCGTAGAAAGGCGGTCGGTAAGATGTATACTTCCGTCCAGGTTGACTTCTGTCTTCAATTCATTGTCCAGATAGGCGTTTGCCCTTACTCCGTCAGTGCCTTGCGGTTTGAGGAACTCTATGTTTATCTGTCCCGTAGTGCTTTCATATCCGTTTTTCACACTTGATGCTCCCTTGCTCACCTGTATCGACTGCATCCACGGTCCTGGCACGTAACCGAGACTATAAGGCAAGGATGCTCCACGCAGGTTGGGAATGTTTTCGGTGAGCATCTGCACATAAGTACCGCTCAGTCCAAGCAGCTTTATCTGCTTTGCTCCTGTGGCGGCATCGCTGTAGCTCACGTCGACGGACGGATTGGTGGTGAACGATTCTCCCAGGTTGCAGCAAGCAGCCCGTATCAGTTGTCCTTGTCCGATAATATCCGTATTGTCTATCCTGAATTTCGATTTAATACCTTTTGTAGCTTTCACTTCCACATTCTTCAATTCATGTGCTCCGGCTATGCTGTCCGTCTGCGCCATCATCTGCTGCGATACGGACAGGCATCCCAAAACGCCCAAAATTGTTCTTCTCATATAAATATCAAGTTCTTTTGTTGTACGTCCTTTTCCTTACAATTCATCCAAAGAGACCCTGCCGTGCTGTTCAAGCGCACGGAATTCCTTGGGTGTCATACCCGTGACCTGCTTGAATTGTGAAGACAAGTGTGCCGGTGAACTGTAGCCAAGAGTATAGGCTATTTCGCTTGTGGAAAGCTGGCTGTAACACAGCAGTTCCTTGGCATATTCTATGCGGTGGGTTATGGCAAAGCGCTCTATTGTGATGCCCCGCACTTCGGAGAAGAGCTTGCTCAAGGCACTGTAGTCCTTCCTGAGATTATGAGAGAGGTAATCAGACATCTTTGGACGTTCCTGATTCATCCGCACCCATTTTAGTACAGCAATGCGTATCTGTTCCACTAACTGCGAACGCGGATCGTCGAGCAATTCAAACCCCATATCCTGCAATCTCCTTGCTATGGCAATACGCTGTCCGTCAGTAAGCTCTCCCTCAGTCTCGGCATCACCCAAGGCAACAGACTTCACCTTTACACCTTCTGCCTCAAGTATATCCTTCACCGCTATAATGCAGCGTGGGCAAACCATGTTTTTAATCAACAGTTTCATCGGTGTATGATATTCCCCTTATTTTGATTTGTGGTGCAAAGATATAGAGTTTCACTTGATTATTTATATAAAATTATGGATAAAGCTTACAGTTTATTTTGTGTGTGCCGACCTTTAACGAGAATGAAAAAATACCGCATACCTACAGACTGTCTATCTCATCAACAGACAAGCCTGTGACCTGAGAAATCGTTTCAACGGGTACAGACAATTCTTTCATCTTCTTCGCATTTTGTCTGCGTTCTTCAAGACGTCCTTCTTCTCGTCCTTCTTCTCGTCCTTCTGCACGACCTTCAAGTCTTCCCTCCTCTCGTTCCGTATATATATTGTCGCGGAGTATCACGATATTGTCGAGATGCTTGTAATAGGCAGAACGTTCCGACTTGTCCATGCGGTCTATCGTAAGCTGTTCCTTAACTTCCTCCATACCTGGTGCCTTTGCACCCTTGGGCACATCTCCCGTATTCAGATAGTATGCCCATTCCTCAATGGAGTTCTTCGCCACACGGTTGAAGTCGTTCACCTTCATTATATAATACTCGGGATAAAGGTCGCTTACTACATCAACGTTGAATTTCTGCTTCTGGAACGGACTCAGTTCAAGCAAGTCTCCATTGTGTATGCCACGGAACTCTGTCTTGCCGTGATAAACAATGTCCGATCCCTTGCCCAAAGAGAAATACACGATGTTCACACTGTACACCTTACGCACGTTCTCGTATCCTTCACCTTTCTTGATATATTCCGTAACAAGTTTCGACGTACCGAACAGCATACGCTGGAAGTAAGCATATTCCGTATTGTTCTGCACCTCAATCAAGAACAGTTCACCCTTGTCGTTCTCTGCAAGCATATCCACTCGGTTATACTTGTCAGACTCATCATCCTGATTGCTTTCACTCTCAAGCATCCGCTTGATCTTGATCTTCATGCCAAGCAAAGTAGTAAGCAAACCCTCAAGGATTCCGAAGTTTGCTTTTTGTCTGAGCAGTCGTTTCATCGCCCAGTCAAACCGTATGTATTTGTTCTCGTCCATAATAGTCTGATGCTTATTTGATGGCAAATATAAGCATTTCCCTTTTCATTTCCTTAAAAAAACAATACTTTTTTGGAATTGAATCCACAAAAAGCCATACTTTTAAGGGATACAATCCGCAAAAGTATTGCTTTTTATGGATTTTAATCTACGACGAATATAAAAAAGTGGTCTTTCCGTCAAATGCATAGACAGGAGACAATAACCTTATTTACATTAAGGCAAGTCTTTCACTGATTCTTTCACTGTAAACATCTGTAAATAGCGGTACCTGAAAAGTGCAGCACCCTTGCACCAACAGTGCAGCATAGCTATACTGCCGGTAAAGCGCTGCTTTTTAGCGCCCTGTCCATTGAATCTGACGCCCATCCATAGAAATCCGACAAGCAGTATGCCTTCCTACCCTCACACTTACCCTCACCACTGAAACCCCGATAAACAGGGCGTTTCAGCCGAAAAGTGAGGGTGTGAGGGTAAAAAAAGGAAAAAGTTTTTTTTTATTAGACGAGTTGATAAGGAGGGGGTGTCTTTCCTCTTTATTCAGAACAAAAAGCGGAGGGGCACAAGCGGAAAGATAGATAAACATTGGCGGGGCATAATGGGGCGTAGATAAAAAGAAAGTCCGCCGGATGGGGCGGACTTTGAATGAGTGATAAGATGAATGTGTGTTTCATGGCATAGACCACCAATGGACTATGTTATAATTATGGCTTGGATTCTTGTTGCTGTTCCTGTCCTTGTGGCAACTCTTGTAGTTGCAGCCGGAGGGAGCGGAACTTACGGGGACTGCTTATTTTGCTGACAGGGCGCGCTTGCAGCGGAGCAGTGCCGAGATGAACCAGGCGGCGGCCAGAAGTCTCAGTGCAACGGAGAAGTCGGCAGGGAAGATACCGGCGAAGAAGGCAATCTGTACCTCTATCAGACGCCATGTCTGACGCATGGTAATGTCGCGCTCCAATACCGAGGAATAGTATCTTGCGAGCAGTCTTGCAGGTGTTGATGTCCATTCGGAGAAACTTCTCCACAGTTCAGAGAGACCGAATTCGCGGTTGTTGATATCGTTGGCGGTAATTGTGATGTTCTTTTCCATAATCGTTTTCCTTTCCTTTTATTTTGATTTATTGTTTCTGCTGCAAAATTATGCCGGTTTTTTGCACAATAGGTTCACTTTCATACCTTTTTTTGTTAAGAATCTGTAGGGAATCCTTGTTTGCTGCATACAATAAAATGTGGGAAACGGCGTATATTATTAAAATAAGTAATAGAAAAGATATGCTGAAGAATCATTATTACGAGGACTTCGTAGAGGCGGGCTGCGATGAAGCCGGGCGCGGATGCCTTGCCGGAAGCGTGTTTGCGGCAGCCGTCATACTGCCCCGCGACTATGAGAACGAACTTCTCAACGACTCGAAGAAACTCACCGACCACAAGCGCAAGCAGTTGCGCACGATAATCGAGAGGGATGCTGTGGCGTGGGCGGTGGGTATCGTCACGCCCGAGGAGATAGACCGCATCAATATCCTCAATGCGAGCATCCTTGCCATGCACCGTGCGCTCGACGGGCTGGAGGTTCGTCCCGAGGCAGTGATAGTGGACGGCAACCGCTTCAAGCCCTACCGCGACCTGCCGCATACCACCATCGTGAAGGGCGACGGCAAATATATGTCGATTGCCGCAGCGAGCATCCTCGCCAAGACCTATCGTGATGACTATATGGACGGGCTTGCCGTGGAATACCCCCAGTATGACTGGCAGGGCAACAAGGGTTATCCCACGAAGAAGCACCGCGAGGCCATCCGCGAGTATGGCACGACGCCCTATCATCGCATGAGCTTCAATCTGTTGGGAGGCAGCCGTGAACTGGAACTGGATTTCAAGGATTGATAAGTTAACTCGTCTATGTGGTCTAAACTTCGCCTTTATTGGATATAATAGTTATAAAAACGTAAAAATCAGAAGATTAAAGAGGAACAGAACGTTTTTATATGTAATTTTGCATATATTATGCCCGCCACAAGCCACACAGGGGGTACGTGTGAAGCCGTGTGGAGGCAGACAAGGAACAGACATACATTATTTAAAGAATAGATATGAAGAAAATTTTTACTCTATTGACATCGGCACTCTTTGCCGCAACAGTTGGCGCAACGGACTACAAGGGTCCGTTGAGCGTTACTCTTAACGGAAGCACAATGCCTTCGGGCGAGACTACCGTGAGCTATACGGAAGGAGCGGACGGAACTTGCGACCTCTCGCTCAAGAACTTCTCTTTCGCCGGAATGCCTATCGGAACAATCAATCTGAAGGGCGTCGCTATGGACAAGAAACCTCTTACTTCTGTATTCGGCGACAAGAAAACCCTGGTTATCGACAAGGGTGATGATGCTTCGGTTAAAGAATGGTTTGGTCCGGATATGGGTCCGATGCAGGTATTCGTGAAGGGTTCCGTGCAGAATGGCAAGCTCAATGCCGTAATCCTCATTGACATGACTGCCAGCAATTTCGGAATCATCAAGGTACACTTCGGCAACCGTGCCGACGAGGTGGGACAGATTGCAAACTCCGGCTTCGAGCGCTTCCGTGCAGAGAAGATTGGCTTTGCAAAAGGCTATGAGCCGGATGGTTGGCATTCTTTCCTGAGCTGTGACGGTAGCTTGGCCACGTTGGCAGGAGGTTCGCATACAGAGGAATCCAATGATGTGCGCCCGGGTACAACAGGTACGAAATCAGTCAAGGTGTTTTCGACGACAGTTGTGGGGAAGTCGGCAAACGGAACAATCTCTACCGGACGCATCTCAGCAGGCAGTGCCACAGAGGCAGATCCAAGCAACCACTCGTATATCGACATGAGCAAGACAGACAAGGACAGCGCAGGCGATCCTTTCTATACAGCTCTTGTGGCAAGGCCAGACGCAGTGTCGGCATGGGTGAAGTATGTTCCGGGCAAGGCCGGCATCACGGCAACAATGTCTGCCGTAATCACCGACGGAAGCTACTACCAGGATCCTGAGGACCCGACTGTGACATACAAGAACGTATGCAGCAAGGCAAGCAACACAGCCATCGGCACGAACAACGGCGAGTGGCAGCAGATCACATTGCCGTTTGACTACGCCAAGATGGATGACGACGCTACGCTGAAGGCAAGAGCAATCCTGCTCACTATGTCTACATGCTCTGTACCTGGCGGTGGTAGCACTGATAAGAAGAACCCGGACTGCTTGTATATCGACGACGTGGAGCTGGTTTATAACTATTTGCCAACATCTATCTCATACGCAGGCAAGGATCTGCAGGCGTTTGATGCTTCAAATAATGAGTATGCAATTAGCGGAACAGGTGATTTTGATGCTTCAAAATTGGCGAGCGTGGTAAACGCTAAGGATTATGTCACTTCTGTTTCTATGGGTGAAGAGGAGAACGGAGTACTTCCTGTTTACTACTCATTCATTTCAGGCGACTATCAGAACACAATGACTTATACTCTCAACTACACCAAGCAGGGAGAGTCTTCTGCAATCAGTGGCGTTAATGCAAACGCAAAGAAATCTGTTGCAGGTATCTTCGACCTGAGCGGCCGCCGCGTGAAGCTCGGCAGCCAGCACGGCGTATACATCATCCGTACAGCCGAGGGCAAGACAGCCAAGATAAGCAAGTAATCTGCAGCCGCCTGCGTTGGCAGGAAGGGCGCAACAGCGATATTCCCGGATTCTCCGTCAAAGGAGGGTCCGGGATTTTGTTTGTCAGAGGGTGGGGGATATGCCTGTTCGTCAGGAAAAGTGTGTGGATTGATATATTATTCATTAGAAAAAGTGTGGGACTTTATGCTTTATTCGTCAGAAAAAGTGTGGAGTTTGGTTGTTTATTCGTTGAAAAAAGTGTATATTTGCATCGGATATTCATTAGAAAAAGTGTGAAATATGATAAGGGAGATATATGCAAAGCTGCAGGAGTGGAAGAAAAAAACTGACCGTAAGCCATTGGTTCTCAATGGTGCAAGACAAGTTGGCAAGACCTACATTCTGCGCGAATTCGGTAAGAGGGAATATCCTAAGTTTGCCTTCTTCAGTCTAGACCGCGACCAAAAGACGAGGGAAGTGTTTGAGAAAGGAGGTTCGACGGGTGACATCCTGATGGCATTGTCGGCAATCAGTCAGGTAGACATTACCCCAGGCGATACGCTCCTGGTGTTCGACGAGATACAGGATTGCCCCAAGGCGTTGGAATCCCTGAAATACTTCTGTGAGGATGCGCCGGATGTGCATATCATCGTGGCTGGCTCGTTGTTGGGCCTGTCGCTTCATGAGGGTGTGTCCTATCCCGTAGGGAAGGTGGAGGAAATGCGCATGTATCCCATGACATTCCTTGAATTCCTCAATGCCATGGGCAAGACACAGCTTGCCAAGGTGCTGGAAAGCGGAAACTGGAACGTGATGGATATGGTAGGGGCAGAGCTCACCGGTCTGCTGAGGCAATATTATTATGTGGGAGGAATGCCCGCCGCAGTACTGGCGCATGTGGAGCAGAAAGGCCTGAAGGAGGTCCGGGCCATCCAGAAGCAGATATTGAGAGACTATCGCCGCGACTTCTCCAAGCATGCTCCGGCGCGCGAGGTGCCGCGCATAAACCTCGTTTGGGACAGTATTCCGGCGCAGCTCGCCAGGGAGAACAAGAAGTTTGTATATGGAGCCGTGAAGAAGAGTGCGAGGGCTGCCGATTTCGAACTTGCCATACAGTGGCTCATGGATGCCGGTCTGGTGTATAAGGTGCAGCGGGTAAACGCTCCGCGCCTGCCGTTCAAGTTCTATGAAGACCAGAATGCCTTCAAGCTCTTCATTCTCGACGTGGGGCTGATGGGTGCGATGGTGGAGGCATCGGCAGAGTCGATGCTGGTGGGTGACAGCGTCTTTTCGGAATACAAGGGAGCTTTCACCGAACTGTATGTTTTCACCCAACTGAAAAGCGAAGGCATCTCCCTCTACTATCATTCAGTGGACAATTCCACGATAGAGATAGATTTCCTCGCTTCATTCCATGACCATGTGGTGCCGATAGAGGTAAAGGCCGAAGAGAACGTGAAGTCCAAATCCCTCAGAACCTTCATAACGAAGAATCCCGGACTGAAGGGTTTGCGCTTCTCCATGCTCCCGTACAGACAGCAGGACTGGATGACGAACATTCCGCTGTATGCCTGTATCGTGGCGTTCAGGGATTTCCCCCGGAAATAACGCGATTTGGCGCTATATTCTTGTTTCATAACGAATTTTGGAGTAACTTTGTCCCGAAATTTCATCAAAACAATAGAACAATATACGAAAGATTAATGAGGCATTCAATTATTATTCTGTCGTCGGTGGTGGGATGCGCCATGCTCACATCCTGCTTCAAGGACGAACCGCTCAACGCCGAGTGTGACATACAGCAGGCTTACGTGCATCTCGACGACCCGCTCGTGATGTTCCCGCAGGTTACGGACACGCTCGTGAACGTGTTGCCAAGCAATACCGACATAACATTCTATGTCAATGAGGGCGTGGACATGAGCCGCGTGGCACCGATGTTCACCATTACGCCGGGAGCAACCGTGTCGCCGGCAAGCGGAACGGAGCTGGACTTCTCGGCGGAGCAGCAGCATGTCTACACCGTGACGTCGGAAGACGGCAACTGGACGAGGAAGTACACCATAGACTTCAAGGTGAAGAACCAGGGCGAGCTGCCACTGAAATACAGTTTCGAGAACTACGAGGCGTTTGCCGAGAGCGGAGTGGAGAAATACTACGTATGGTATGACTACAACTCTTTCGGCAGCCGTGTGGACTGCTGGGCATCGGGCAACGCCGGATTTAAACTCTCGCCCGACAACTCCAACAAGAAGCCGGACGAATACCCCACCGTGCCTATGGCGGACGGCAAGGGACCGCTCGGGGCCGCCTCGGGAAAATACCTGAAACTGGAGACAAAGTATACCGGCGACTGGGGAAAGGGCGTGAAGCGCCCGATAGCCGCCGGAAATATGTTCATCGGCGAGTTTGACGCCACAAAGGCACTCACCGCAACGATGATGACCACCCGCTTCGGAAAGCCCTTCAACCGCATACCTAAACGCTTAAAGGGATGGTATAAGTACACGCCGGCAGACAAGGTGACCAACAAGAAATACCAAGTGGTGGATGGAGCTAAGGACAAGGGCGCAATCTACGCCGTGCTCTACCGCAACCACGACGATGCAGGCAACGCTTTCGTGCTCAACGGCGGCGATGTGAAGAAGAACAAGTATATCGTGGCAATCGCCGATATGGGCGATATAGACAAGACGCCGGAGTGGACGCAGTTTGACATCCCGTTCGTATACAAGGACGGATTCGACACCACTGACCCCGAATTCCTGAAGCAGCTGATAAACCTCAACGGCTACAGCATCGTCATAGTGGCAAGTTCGAGCAAGGACGGCGACCTGTTCATCGGAGCGGTGGGCAGCACGCTGTATATCGACGAGTTTGAACTGGAATGTGAATAAAGGCAGGAGCCACTGATTCTCACTGCCGAAAAACAACAGAGAGAAAATGAAAAAAGCTATCATATCGCTGCTCTTCGCGGCAGCAACCACAGCCCCGGCTCTCGCCGGCAATGTCTTTGACAACCTGGCATACGACCTGCGCGTGGGCTACAACATCGGAGGAACAGCCCCGATGGGCATGCCTGCCACCATCCGCTCGCTTGATGCCTACAGGCCCACATCGAGCTATGTGCTCGGACTCGGAGTCTACAAGCCCCTCACCCGAAGCTGGGGACTCTCCACAGGACTGCGCCTGGAGAACAAGGGAATGAATATCGACGCCACAGTGAAGAACTACCACATGCGCATAACGCAGGGTGGCGGTGGAGAGCTGGAAGGTGTGTTCACGGGAACGAACCATACGGAGGTGACCCAGTGGATGCTCTCCCTGCCCTTGCTTGCCACGTATTGGGTCAGCGACAAGGTATGTCTGAAGCTCGGCCCCTATTTCTCCTATGTCAAGGCCCCTACGTTCAAGGGTTATGCCTCCGACGGATACCTGCGCGTGAACCCCAAGTCGCCCGGCGACGAGGGCTACAAGCCAAACGACCCTACGGGCGACAAGATGGAGCTGGGCAGCGTGGAGGGAGAGCGCGGCGACTACGACTTCTCCGACGACCTGCGCCATCTGCAATGGGGAATGATGCTCGGTGCCGACTGGAATTTCCATAAGTCGTGGGGCGTGTTCGCCGATGTGTCATGGGGATTCACCGGGATATTCAAGAGCAGCTTCACCGTGCTCGACCAGAAGCTGTATCCAGTGTACGGCACGGTGGGAGTGTCATATAAACTCTAAATTCAAAATGACTTCCACCTACATCCTCCAGCACCGCCATGAAGACCCGCGCCGGCTTGCCCTGCAGAGCCATCCCGAGGGGGTGGACATGAAATATGCCCTGGAACAGATAGCGGGCTGGCAGGCCGCACGCCACAAGATACCCGAATGGGCGGAAACCGAAGGCATCATCTATCCCCCGCATATCTCCATGGAGCAATGCTCGTCGCAGTCCACGGCGATATACAAGCGCAGCGTGGCGGCGAGACTGCTCGGTGACGGGGCGGAGTCGATGGTAGACCTTACGGGAGGCTACGGCGTGGACTTCTCCTATATCGCCAGAGAGTTCCGCAGGGCTGTGTATGTGGAGCGGCAGGAAGTGCTCTGCACTACCGCCCGGCACAATCTGCCGCTGCTCGGACTGGACAGGGCGGAGGTGGTATGCGGCGACGGAGTGGAATATCTCCGCAGCATGGACCATGTGTCGATGGTCTTCCTTGACCCGGCGCGCCGCGACAGCAACGGCGGCAGGACATACGGTATAGCCGACTGCACGCCCGACGTGATGGCTATCGCCCCGCTGCTCAGGGCGAAGGCAGACGTGGTGATGATAAAACTCTCGCCGATGCTCGATTTCCATAAGGTATTGGAAGACCTGCACGGCGTGAGCGAGATACATATCGTGTCGGTGAAGAATGAATGTAAGGATCTTCTTGTGGTAATAGACAACCGCAGGAATGGTGCCGGCGGGGCAGGGGGCGGCGGCAGTATGGCGGCTCCCGACACCACGCTGGATACGGAGATATACTGCGTGAACTGTCTCGATGCCGACGGTATGGCGTCGGCAGTAAGCTTCTGTATGGCGTCGGCACAGGACGATATGCTGCCGGACGAAGCCCCCGTGAATGGTGCTCCGCGATATGCCGACCCGCAGCAGGGGCAGTATCTCTATGAACCCAACGCCTCGGTGATGAAAGCAGGACATCTGGGCATGG
Source organism: uncultured Prevotella sp. (assembly GCA_900557405.1). GTDB lineage: Bacteria > Bacteroidota > Bacteroidia > Bacteroidales > Bacteroidaceae > Prevotella. The sequence continues at coordinate 38,257 of USSF01000004.1, read as the reverse complement.
CGATGGTAAGCCGGAAATACGGAGCCGTGCAGGTGGCGCCGAACAGCAACCTCTTCGTCTCGCCCTCACACATCGCCTCCTTCCCCGGCAGACAGTTCTGCATACGGGCCGTGACGGGGATGAACAAGAAGGAACTGCGCCAGGCGCTCAGTTCGACGGACAAGGCGAATATCACGACGAGGAATTTCCCCCTCTCCGTGGCAGAACTGCGCAAACGGCTAAAGCTGAAAGACGGTGGTGAGACGTATATCTTCGCCACGACGCTGCGCGACGGAAGTCATAAACTCATGGTCTGCGAGACAGCAAAAGTATAGGAAAATCCCCCGAAAAGAACAAAAAACGAAGAAAATTGAAAATTTCTTCATAAAATATTTGGAGGTTTCAGAAAAACGCCGTACCTTTGCAACCGCAATCAAGAACGATAGCACAATGCTTCAATAGCTCAGTTGGTTAGAGCACCTGACTGTTAATCAGGGGGTCGTTGGTTCAAGCCCATCTTGAAGCGCAATTTAAGAGCCTTACAAGTCAACCGCTTGTGAGGCTTTATTGTTTTTATACGGTTAAAGTTGCACTCTATTTGCACCCATAATTGTTGCTTCAGTGCATAAATATTAATCGGTTTTTATTTGCAAAGAAAATTCCATGCAATAATAAAGATATATAATACCTGCGGGATGCTTCTTATATTGTGTAAGGAGCGTCCCGCTTTGGGTTTGGGGAGGGGGGATTCAGGATTAATAATGTTTTTAATGATAATAACTTTGCAAGTTGTTGTCATTGTAAAACAAAAGAGCTATATTTGCATAAGTAATGCTCTGGATTTACATAAAAACAAGGAGATGAAGCTTATGGAGACAACAAGAAAATCCGGTCAGGCGATATTGTCAAACCAAGGGGAAATGACGTCGTTCAGATATGGCGGCTACAATATCCGTTTCCGCACCCCGGCCATTCTGAAAAAATATGTAGAGGTGAAGGAGTGGGACAATGGCTATATTGTCGTAATGGCAGATTATGACGGTATGGGGCTGACAGAAGAATACATCGACCTTATACCGATACTTGAGAATCTATATATTAATCCGGAGAGTTTTCTGAAGAATATTCAATCGGTTAAAATTGGAAACTATGAGCAATGATGAAGTTAAAGAAGCATGCTCAACTGCTGACATGATTGTTTGCGGCTATGCATTCACAAGAACTGAAGATTCAAATGTACGTGTCTTGGATCTCCGGGAACCGCATCATGCACTTTTGTTGTCGGAACAAGGAGAGGTGTTGGAGACGAGCATGGATGATGTGGAATTAAGTATCGTGAAAGGTTATTGGGAGAAGAACAAGAAGTATATGGAGGTAAGCTATGCCTAAATATTTTGATTTTAAGGTTTGTGGCTATTTCTTGTATTTCACGTCGCATTGTGTCATTGAGGCAATGCATGTCCATGCAAGTGACCGGAGGCTTACTGAAGCTGGTTCGGCAAAGCTTTTTGTGCGTGGAAACGGGGATACGGAGGTAAAGGTACGTGGTATTCTTACTGATAAGGAACTTCGCATAATCCGCGATTTCATCAAGGATAATTATAAAGAGATGTATATACGTTGGACGGAAATGAGCCGTAAGGGATTTTATGAAGGATGATATGAAGACATCATTCGGTAAACTACAACAACGAGAAAGATAATGGACAACGATTTCGATATAAGACAAGAGAATGTGAGTTCGGCGGAGAAGGAGTTTGAGAATGCCCTGCGACCGCTGAAATTCACTGATTTCAGCGGACAGCAGAAGGTGGTGGAGAACCTGGAGGTGTTCGTGGAGGCGGCGAAATACAGGGGCGAACCGCTCGACCATACGCTGCTGCACGGTCCGCCAGGACTGGGAAAGACCACGCTGAGCAATATCATCGCGAATGAACTGGGAGTGGGCTTCAAGATAACGAGCGGACCGGTGCTCGACAAGCCCGGCGACCTGGCAGGAATACTCACGTCGCTGGAGCCGAACGATGTGCTCTTCATCGACGAGATACACAGGCTTTCGCCCGTGGTGGAAGAATATCTGTATTCCGCCATGGAGGACTACCGCATCGACATAATGATAGACAAGGGCCCGTCGGCACGCTCCATACAGATAGACCTGAACCCCTTTACGCTGGTGGGCGCCACGACCCGGAGCGGACTGCTCACGGCGCCTCTGCGCGCACGCTTCGGCATCAACCTGCATCTGGAATATTATGATCCGGAGACGTTGAAGCGCATCATCAAGCGCTCGGCGAGTATCCTCAGGGTGCCTATCGACGATGATGCCGCGATAGAGATTGCGCGGCGCTCGCGCGGAACGCCACGTATTGCCAACGCCCTGCTCAGGAGAGTGAGGGACTTCGCCCAGGTGAGAGGGTCGGGAAGGATTGACACCAAGATTTCCCACATCGCCCTGACGGCGCTCAACATCGACCAATACGGTCTGGACGAGATAGACAACAAGATCCTGCTCACCATCATCGACAAGTTCAAGGGCGGTCCCGTGGGCATCACCACCATCGCCACGGCAATCGGTGAGGACTCCGGCACGGTGGAGGAGGTCTATGAGCCTTATCTCATCATGGAGGGCTTCATCAAGCGCACGCCGCGCGGAAGAATGGTGACGGAGCTTGCATACCAGCACTTCGGCAGGAACCCCTATTCGGGCAATATCATGGAGCCTACGCTGTTCTGACATGCGTGAGGCAGGGTAGGGGACAAGGCATGAATTAACCCCCAAACGGTCAACTGCAAGAATGGCCGTTTGGGGGTTAAACCATTGTTCGGGGTCAGGGATATTATATGATATTAAACTGATGCAGGAACACCAGAAGGATAAGCAGCGGACAGATGATGCGCGCGCAGAACATGTAGATGCCGTAGAATCTGCCGCGCAGAGTGCCCATATTGGTGAATTCGTCGTGTGTGATCTTCTTGGGCATGTACCATCCCACGAAGAGACAGGTGAAGAATCCGCCCAATGGCAGGAGGAAGAGACTCGTGATGGAGTCGAGCCAGTCGAACAGCGTCTTGCCGGCCATGGTCAGGAAATCCCAGTTGCTCAGCGACAGCGAGCACAGCGTGGCCACTACGGCGCATATCGCGGTGATTATCGTCGCTGCCTTTTTGCGGCTCATGTGGCGCTCCTCGTGGAGGTATGCTGTGCCCACTTCATGAAGCGAGATTATCGAGGTGAGCGCTGCAAGGGCGAGCAGGGCGTAGAAGCTCAGGGATATGAGGTAGTTCACTATCGGCATGCTGCCGAAAGCCTGTTCGAAAACGTTGGGCAGCGTGATGAAGATGAGCGACGGGCCCGAATCGGGACGGATGCCCACGGAGAATGCCGCAGGGAAGATAATCAGTCCGGCGAGTATCGCCACCACCGTATCGATTACGCTTATCTGTATGGCGCTGTTGGCAAGATTAGTGTCGCGCGAATAGTAGGAGGCGAAGGTGCAGAGGCATCCCATACCGATGCTCAGCGAGAAGAACGCCTGGCCGATGGCGTCGAGGAACACATCCTTCGTCATCTTGGAGAAGTCGGCATTGAACAGGAACTCTATTCCAGCCCACGCATTAGGCAGCATGCAGGCAGCCACGACGATGATGATGAGTAGCAGGAAGAGTGCCGGCATGAGCATCTTGGATGCTTTCTCGATACCGTCCTTCACACCGCGGATGATGATGAAATGCGTTACGCCGAGGAATACGATAGCCCAGAAGACAGGCTTCCAGGGGTTTTTCTCGAACAGTTCGAAATAGCTGGCGAAATACTCGGGACTGCCATGCAGATGACCCACGGCCGAGGCATAGATGTAATGGAAGCACCAGCCGGAGATTACGGCATAGAAGCTCGTCACGATGATGCCCGTAAGCACGCCGGCGTAGCCGATCAGCGCCCATGGCGTCTTGCCGGCAAACTTGCGGAATGCTCTGGCGGAATTGCTCTGCGCACTGCGTCCGACGATGAACTCGCTGATGATGCACGGCACACCGAGCAGGAAAACGCAGAAGATGTAGATAAGGATAAACACTGCACCGCCGTTCTGTCCTGCCATATAGGGGAAACGCCACACGTTGCCTAATCCCACGGCACTGCCCGCCGTGGCGAGGATAATGCCGAGTTTGCTACCGAAACTCGCTCTGTTGTCACTCATAGTCTTAGTCTTTTTTTTATTAAAGTTATAATGTTTCTGATAATCGTTGTTTCATAGTATCGGCGTCCGCCTCCGGCAATGGATAATCATTCATCGTTCCATTGATGACCAACCGCTAATCAGTGTTAATTAATCCGTAATCAGTAATAATTAATCATTAATAATCCAATCACCAAATACCAACAGCCGACGCAATGTTGCAAAAGTACAAAATATTCCGTATTTTTGCATGAAACAACAGAATAATTATGAATAAAGCGATGAAATTTGTTTCCCGTTATCCCATTTCCTCGTTTTGCGTGGCATTGATATGGGTATTGTGCTTCTGCACTCCGCCACAGACACCGCTCGATGATGTGCCGCTCATGGACAAATGGACCCACATCGTGATGTATGGCGGCACGTGCTCGATGATATGGATAGAGACGTTGCGGGCGCGCCGCCCGTTTCCCGGAATGTACCGTATGCTGGTGTATTCATGGCTCTGCCCGATACTCATGAGCGGACTCATCGAACTGCTGCAGGCTTACTGCACCGGCGGCAGACGCAGCGGCGACTGGATGGATTTCCTGGCCAACAGTGTGGGGGCTACTCTGGCGCTGGCCTTGGGATATGGGTTGTATAGATGGAATGGAAAGTGAAAAATGGGGGATAATCCTTTGTTTTTCGCACAAATTCTCGTAATTTTGCAGAGCTTATGGCGTTTGCGCCCGTTTGGATTCCATGTGTCTCCTTATGGCCCCGCAATTTCCATACGCTGCCATTTGTACTACTAATCAAAAAAACGAAAAATGAAAAAGACAATATCAATATCGACAGTAGCCGTAATGATGCTTGCGGCAATCATCATCACCTCTTGCGGGGGAAAGAAATTCCATGTGGACGGCAATATAACGGAAGCCGCCGACTCCATCCTGTATTTCGAAAACATGAGTCTCGACGGTCCGGTCACAGTGGACTCAGTAAAGCTTTCTGCCGACGGCAGTTTCAGCTTCAGCGACGACGCGCCCTCTGCACCGGAGTTCTATCGTCTGCGCATAGCCGACCAGATTGTGAACCTCTGTGTGGATTCCACCGAAACCATCCATGTCAAGGCGGAATATCCGCACATGTCTACCAACTATGTGGTGGAGGGTTCGGAGCAGTGCGCCACGATAAAGGACCTTGCGCTCAAGCAGATAAACCTGCAGTCGTTTATCATCGGCATAGAGAACAATCCGGCGATAGGCTATGATGCCGCAGAGGATACCATAATGAAGGAAATCGAGAGATATAAGGATTTCATCAAGCGCAACTACATCTACAAGCAGCCTATGAAGGCCTCGTCGTATTTCGCATTGTTCCAGACCATCGGCAACCGGCTGATATTCAACCCGCGCGAGAGCAAGGAGGATATAAAGGCGTTCGCCGCCGTGGCAACGAGCTGGGACGTGTATTACCCGAATTCACTCCGTGGCGAGAATCTCCACAACATCGCCCTCGAAGGAATGAAGAATGTGCGCATCATAGAAAACAAGATAGCGCAGAGCCGTCGCGGCATCGACCCGTCAAAGGTGAACACCGCCAATATCATCGAGATTGCTCTTCGCGACAACCGTGGCAACATGCGCCGGCTGACAGACATGAAAGGCAGCGTGGTGCTGCTCGACTTCCATGTGTTCGGCGCCGAAGGTTCCACACAGCGCATCATGCAGCTCAGGGATATTTACAACAAGTACCACTCCCGCGGACTGGAGATATTCCAGGTTTCGCTTGATCCCGACGAGCATTTCTGGAAGACACAGACTGCCGCCCTGCCTTGGATCTGCGTTCACGACGATGATGCCATGAATTCCAATCTCCTGGTGCAGTATAATGTGCAGCGTCTCCCTACATTCTTCCTTGTGGACAGAAACAATGTGCTGTTCAAGCGCGACAGTCAGATCAAAGACCTCGACAAGACCATCCAGAGTCTTCTTTGAAATCAGTAGCCAAGATCTGCCCGTTTGTTCAGATTGCAAACTCATTAAAGCATAAAGTAGGGCAGGTGGTCGTGGCTTGAATTCATAAAAGGAAGCATTCGTTTTATATGTGGACAAGAAGCTGTTCGGGTATCATATAAAAAGCAATATATATATTATAGAATAATAGGTATGCGCACGTGCGCATACCTATTATTCTATAATACACATCAATTGGTTCTATATAACACAACAATAAGACCGCTGATATACAGGTTGCCGCCTCCTGATATGCAATCACTCATTCTGTTATGGCATGGTTATATGTACCATGATGCATAATCGGCATGTATAATTATTTAAGACCGTATTGTCTGCTTTGTCAGTCTTCATTGCCTTTGTCTTGCTTTGGTCGAAAAAAAACCGGAATTGTCGTTTTTGGTTCATTTTTTTCAAGACCGCTTGATTTATCTCAAGCCTCTGTTTTTCTAACAAGGTGTAAGATTTTGCCCACTAAAATTTACAGTTTTTGTTGTATTTATACCCTTATATTACTATTTTAGTTAAAAAATAGCCCTAATCTTGATTTTTATGTCCTTTTGTTTTGCACGAAAAAGAAATAATACTTAAATTTGCAAAAACGTAACAAAATTATTATTTATTCATTCATTAATTTAGGGAAGAGAGTATTTATGGAAAAAAGACTAACTATGCTGTTGGCCTCCCTGTTCCTCTGCTTTGGAATGGCGTTGGCTCAGACAGAAGTCTCGGGTACCGTGATATCTCAGGAAGATGGCGAACCTGTTATTGGTGCTACCATTATGGTTAAGGGCACCAGCACTGGTACCGTTACTGATATCGACGGTAAGTTCACTCTGAACTCCGCAGCACCTAACCCTGTCATCACGGTTAGGTATCTTGGTATGGAGACTCAGACACTGAAGGGAAAAAAAGGCATGAAGATTATTCTGAAGCCTGAGGATGCACATCAGATCCAGGAGGTCGTTGTGACCGGTATCATGAAACAGGATAAACGTCTGTTTACCGGTGCTACGACGAAGATTGATGCCGACAAGACGAAACTTGATGGTGTTGCCGACCTTACACGTGGACTTGAAGGACGTGTTGCTGGTGTGCAGCTCGAGAACGTTTCCGGTACATTCGGTACGGCTCCTAAAATCCGTGTACGTGGTGCTTCCTCTATCTATGGTTCATCAAGCCCGTTGTGGGTTGTTGACGGTGTGATTATGGAGGATGCTGTAAGCGTTAGCTCGGATGACCTTTCTTCAGGTGATGCCCAGACGCTTATCGCTAATGCAATCGCAGGTCTTAACCCAGATGACATTGAAAGCTTCCAGGTATTGAAGGATGGTTCAGCTACATCTATCTATGGTGCCCGCGCCATGTCAGGTGTGGTTGTCGTAACTACAAAGAAGGGTAAGGCTGGTAAAAGCTCCATTAACTATACAGGTGAGTTCACATACCGCTTGAAGCCAAGCTATAGCAACTACAACATCTCTAACTCTCAGGAGCAGATGGGTATCTATAAGGAAATGGCTGCAAAGGGATGGCTCGAGTTCGCTTCTTTGGCTAACAGCTCGACATCAGGTCTCTATGGTAAGATGTATAATCTTATCAAGACTTACAATGAGTCTAATGGCCAGTTCGGACTTCCTTACACTCAGGCTGCCATGAATGGTTACCTGCAGCAGGCAGAGTTCCGTAACACAGACTGGTTTGACCTCTTGTTCAAGAACAACCTTACACAGAACCATTCTGTGAGCGTTTCTTCTGGTACTGATAAGGCTAACCTCTATGCTTCTGTTTCTGTGTTCGATGATCCGGGATGGACCGACCGTAGTGAGGTACAGCGTTACACTGGTGTGATGAACGCTACTTTCAACCTCAGCAAGAAACTGAGCGTAACGCTTCGTACAAACGCCAGCTACCGTAAGCAGCAGGCTCCTGGTACATTGAACCAGAGCATTGACCCTGTAAGTGGTGCAGTCAGCCGTGACTTCGATATTAACCCATTCAGCTATGCGTTGAATACATCACGTACTTTGGATGCAAATCAGATCTATACACGTAATTATGCTCCGTTCAATATCTTCGATGAGTTGGATAACAACTATATTGATATCAATGTGCATGATATTAAGTTCCAGGGTGAAATTGCATGGAAGCCAATCAAGCACGTTGAGGTTAACCTCCTTGGTGACTACCGTACGATGCGTTCATCACGTGAGCATATCGTAATGAACAAGTCTAACCAGGCTGAGGCTTACCGCGCAGGTGTTGACAATCCTAATATTATGTACAGCAATACTTATCTGTATACAGACCCGGATGTGAAGAATGCACTTCCTGTTTCTGTTATGCCTACAGGTGGTATCAACATTATGGACGAGAACTCTGTGACGCAGCTCGACTTCCGTGGAACTGTTCGTTATGACAATACATGGAACAACACTCATATCTTCAATGCACTTGCTGGTATGGAGGCTAACCGTGCCGACTATGATGCTCGTCACGATGAGGAATATGGTATCGACTATAACAACAGCCGTCTGCAGTCTCTACCTTATGAGTTCTACAAGCAGGCTAAAGAGGAAGGTCTTGAGCGTGTTCAGTATGCCAAGTCATGGAACCGCCGTCTTGCTTACTTCGCTTTCCTGAGCTATTCTTACATGGGTCGCTATACAGCCAGTGTGACTGGCCGTTATGATGGTTCTAACCAGTTGGGCCGTTCTACAAGCTCTCGTTGGTTGCCTACATGGAACATCTCAGGTGCATGGAATGCACATGAGGAAGAGTGGTTCCAGAAGTGGGCCCAGGCTAACAAGAACTGGTTGTCTCACGGTACTCTCCGTCTGAGCTATTCACTCGTAGGTGAGCAGACTACAGCTTCAAATGCTCTCGCAGTATTCCGTTCTGGTATCATGTGGCGTCCACAGGGTGACCAGCAGGAGCAGTACATCTATCTCTCTCAGCTCGCAAACTCAGATTTGACATACGAGAAGAAGAAGGAGTTCAATATTGGTGTTGACCTCGGTTTCCTGAACAACCGTTTGAACTTGTCTTCAGACTTCTACTGGCGTGACAACTACGACCTGATGGGTTATGTCAATACTCCGGGTGCTGGTGGTGAGACTCGTAAGTTCGCTAACGTGGCTTCGATGAGATCTCACGGTCTTGAGGCAACAATCTCTTCACAGAACATCCGCACTAAGGACTTTGACTGGTCTACCGACTTGACATACTCTTATACAAAGACAAAGATTAAGGACGTGCTTTCACAGGCTAACGTTATCGGACTTGTATATAACTCCGGTTCAAATATCCGTAAGGGTTATCCACACCGTTCAATCTTCTCTATTCCATTCGTAGGTCTGAATGACGAGGGTATTCCACAGGTAATCAACGAGAAGGGTGAGGTTACAACAACCGATATCAACTTCCAGGAGTATCAGGCTCTTGACTTCTTGAAATATGAGGGTCCGACTGAGCCGACGATGAATGGTGGTCTCAACAATACATTGAGATACAAGAACTGGCGTCTGAACATCTTCGTTACATATTCGTTCGGTAACAAGATACGTCTCGACCCGACATTCTCTTCAAGCTACTCAGACATGTCTGCTATGCCTAAGGAGTTCAAGAACCGTTGGGTGATGCCAGGTGATGAGAAGATTACAACGATTCCGGCAATTGCCAGTGTGCGCCAGTATTATAACGATACACAGTTGAGCTTTGCTTATAACTCGTATAACTACTCTACAGAGCGTATTGCTGACGGTGGCTTCATCCGCTTGAAGGACGTTTCTTTGACTTACGACGTGCCACGTTCGTTCCTCTCAAAGATAGGTCTCTCTACAGCTGCTATCAAGCTTGACGCAACAAACCTGTGTCTGCTCTATGCTGATGACAAGTTGAATGGTCAGGATCCTGAGTTTGTAAACTCTGGTGGTGTTGCAACTCCATTGTCTAAGCAGTTTACTCTTACAGTTCGTCTTGGTTTGTAATCCGTGCGGACTTAGAAGATATTAAATTTTCAATAATATAGAATTTATATAATGATGAAATCATATAAATATAAAGTACTGACATTGGGTCTGGCTCTTATCGGACTTGCTTCGTGCAGCGACAGCTTCCTTGATAAGGTTCCTGATGAGCGTACCGAAATAGATACAGAAGAAAAGGTTGTTCAGCTTCTCGTATCAGCATATCCGGAGTCCAATCCGGCATGGGTTGGTGAGATTTCTTCTGATAACCTTATAGACAATCAGGCTCCTCACCTTCCGTCTAACCCTAATGACAAGCAGGTAGAGTCTCATTATAACTATAGCTCTTACAATAAGTGGGATGATGAGCTTTTCAGCTTCAAGCCTGCTGAGAATGCCACTTTCAGTGCGATGGATTCTCCTGGTCAACTCTGGGGAGCATACTATAAGTCTATTGCAACAGTAAACCAGGCTCTTGCCGGTATTGACAGGGTTTGTCCTGACGGCAATCTGTCTGCATCAATGAAGGCTGCCAAGGGTGAGGCTCTTCTGCTGAGAGCATATTGCCATTTCCAGCTGGTTAACATCTTTGCCAAGGCATATAAGGATGAAGAGGCAAGCAAGAATGATGTCGGTGTTCCTTATGTGACTGAGATCGAGGATGTCGTAACGAAGAAGTATGACCGTGGCAATGTTGCCGACGTATATACGAAGATCGGCAAGGATCTTGAAGAGGGTCTTGGCTTGGTTAGCGACATTAACTATAAGACAGCTCCAAAGTATCATTTCAATACAAATGCTGCTCATGCTTTTGCTGCTCGCTACTATCTTTTCTCACGTAATTATGAGAAGGTTATCGAGCATGCAAATGAGGTTCTTGGAACAGACTCGACAAGCTTCCAGCGTGTAGTTATGGATCTTTCCAAGTTTGAAGGCTGTGCTACGCTTGCTGACTATGCAAACGTTTGGCATAATCCGGATGCTAAGGGTAACCTGATGTTGGTCGACACATATTCTCTTATGCAGCGTCGTATCTTCGGATACCGTTATTCATACGCCGGTCCTGCTGCAAGTAATGCTTTGATGATCAGAAGTAATCACTCAAGCCTCTGGAGCGGATTCATCTGCCCGGCAATCCTGTTAGTGAACGGTTCATTGTTCAGCAGTTCTTCAAGCGACTATGGATTCTTCAGTTCTAAGGTTGGTGAGCATTTCCAGTATTCTGATAAGGTTTCCGGTATCGGTTACTGTCATCAGATATACCGTGCATTCACAACTAACGAACTTATCCTTGAGCGTGCAGAGGCGTATGCTATGCTTGGCAGATATGCTGATGCTGCTAATGATCTTCGTTGGTATTGGAACTGCCAGCTCAATTCTATGGGCGCAGCAGACTTCAAGATGTATGTAACAGGTAAGTACATCAAGATGATGAAGAACAGCGAGTTTGAAAAGAGAGGCTATTATGCTGTACCGGAAGGTGAGGACGTTGACGTGAATACAAACTGCTTCCGTAATTGGGATTTTACTCAGAGAATGAGTTCTAAGTTTGTTGTTCCGGCCGAGGCAGTTCCTTATATGAATTGTGTAAATGACTTCCGCCGTTTCGAGACAGTATATGATGGTCTGCGCTTCTTCGACCTTAAGCGTTGGGGTATAGACTATACTCACGTAGTTGGCGTGAACAAGCAGCGTATAGAGAATAATTATGACGATGCAATCCGTGCAATTGAGGTTCCATGGGAGGCCCTCTCTGCAGGTATGGATTCTTCTCGTCCGGAGGTAGAGGTAGACAAGAAAGCAGCTAAGGCTACAATGAACCCAAGCAGCTTTATTGTTAAAACAAAATAATGAGGAGGACAAGTAAAATGAAATTTAGTTTAAGAACATTACTTTTCGCTGCTGTTGCAGGATTATCTGTTGGTTTCACTTCTTGTTCAGATGATGATTTCAATGATACCATCTTCAACACTGACCCAAGTCAGGACTATTTGGATAAGACGCAATATACTTTCCCATTGGATACTTTCATAAAGAAAGAATTCCTGGAGCCGTATAATGTCAGGTTCACTTACAAGTTTGATGACAAGGGTTCTGACAAGAACAAGAATCTTACTCCGGCGTCTTATGACAAGTGTGTGGACCTTGCAGTCTTGACCAAGTTCATGTGGTATGATGTATACAAGAAGCTTGCCGGTGAGGAGTTCTTGAAGAAATACAGCCCACGTGTGATAAATCTTACAGGTTCAAAGAACTACAACCCTGCTTCAGGTACTGAGACCCTCGGTGATGCAAGTTCGGGTGTAAAGATTAACCTGTATAATGTAAACAACTTGGATGTAAATGACATTGCAACTCTGAACGAGTACAGTTTCAAGACGATGCACCATGAGTTTGCTCATATCCTTGACCAGACCATTCTTCGTCCTACGGCGTTCAACACTATTTCAAGTAGTGGTTACGATGCTTCAGGTTGGAGTGATGCAGCAGACTCTTTGAAGGCTGGTGCTGGTTTCATAACTCCGTATGCCTCAAGTGCAGTTACTGAGGACTGGGCCGAGTCACTGGCAAATTATGTTACAATGGACTCTCTGAAGTGGGAAGAGAAGCTTGCTTCTGCATCTTACGAATGGGAGGAGATTGACTGTGAGAGCCGTTCTGCTTACAATAAGCTTCTGTCGCCGGATTGCGACCTGGATACAATCGGTTATTTCAAGCAGACAAAGAGCGGTGCTAACAACAAGGTTTATCGTCGTAAGTGCTTGCGCAATGGTGATGGAACAGTTGCTCTTGGCGAGAATGGAAAGCCGCAGTGGGTTCATGACACTGGTGTAGACGGTAAGTCTGTTATTCTTCGCAAGATTGATTTGGTAAGGACCTATTTGAAGGAGAACTTCAACATTGACCTTGACGAGTTGAGAAAGACTGTTCAGGAACTCACTTATGTTACTGATGAGAACGGCAAGTTCGTTGTAGATCAGTATAACAGAATGGTAAACAGACTCACCTCTGTTCAGCCTTCGGGTAAGACTCTTATAGATGAGTTAAGAGATGAGGTAAATAAGTATAAGGCACTTCAATCAGAATAAAGACAGTAACGATTATGAATAAAATATTTTCAATAGCTCTCCTTTGCTCTGCTGCACTGTCTTTCACGGCATGTGTCAATGAGGAGGATGATTTGTTCGACAAGACAGCTGCTGAGCGTCTTAATGAGGCTAGTTCGCTTTATTCTCAGCGTCTTACAGCTTCTCCAAATGGTTGGGCAGTACAGCTCTATCCGACCACTCAGAATGAGGCACCGTACGGAACCGGTTATCTGTTGATGTTCCGTTTCCATGCCAACAAGTCAGTAGATGCTTCCATGAATAATCTTCTATCAAATGGAAAATATCTCAGTGCAACTTCAAGTTGGGATGTGATAACGGACAATGGTCCGGTATTGTCATTCGACACATACAATCCTGTTGTACATGCATTCTCTGATCCGGAGGATGTTCCTCAGACAGGTGACAGGGACAATACTATCGACGAGACCGGTACGGGTATTGGCGGCGACTTTGAGTTTATCATTGTAGATGCTCCGGAGGATGCCTCTTATATGATGTTGAAGGGTAAGAAGCGTGGTACCTATAACCTTCTCACTCCAGTAGAAGAGGGTGTTGACTTCGAGGCTTATCTTTCGGATGTAAAGAGCTTCCAGTCCAAGATGTTCCCATCCACACAGCCTTCATTTGATGTGCTTCACATAGGCGGTGACCGATACAGGATGATTGATTATGCCGGTGGTGTGCCTAACATTTATCCTTATGATGGAGATGCTGTTATGGACCAGACTTTCAATCCGTTCCTTATCACGAAGCGTGGTGATGACTATTACCTTCGTTTCCGTGATGCCAAGAAATACGGTGAGTATACAGTTCAGGACTTCAAGTATGACAAGGAGAAGGACATCTTCCAGAGTGTAGACAATGCAGATTGCTATATTGATGGTGACGAGCCGCTTCGTTTCTTCAACCAGCGTATCTCTGTAGACAAGAGAAGACTTTCGGTAAGTGTCAAGGCTCCTGGAGTATCAGACAAGGTTGCTGAATGTATGTCGTCTATTTCCAATGAGTTCAAGAGTATAAACAAGAAATATGCTTTGAGGGCTATGTTCTTGTATTACGATAATTCTGTAGAGAAATATTATCTGAGGGTTCAGTACGGTTCAGATAACTTTGCAGAGTATGAATTCGCATATTCTGAGAATGAAGGCAATGCTAAGTTTGAATACGTTCAGCCGAAATCTGATTCAGATGCTAACGTGCTTTCAGGTATTCCAAGTCTGAAAACATTCATCCAGAATCTTTCAAACCAGTTTGTCGTTTCTGCTGTAGACACTAAGTTTGATATGTCAAATCTGAAATTTGTTTCTGCTGCTGATGCAGCTTGGTGGTTCAATATGACATTGTAATAAATTTATTAATATTTTAAATTCGTAATTATGAAAAAGGCATTTCTTTTATCTGCTGCCGCAATGTTTTCTGTAGCAGGTTTCGCCCAGAATGCTCCATATTCAATGGATGCAAAGGTGAAGAATCCTTTGGTAAACTCACTTAAGGTGAGCGAAGGAATCGGTATGTATGTGAATAAAGGTAAAGGTGCGAAGGCTCCTGCACGTTCAGTTACCACAGGAACTTATTTCAATCACCCTACAGGAACATTCTATGTTGGTTGGGGTCTTGATGGATATGGTTCTGTCCTCACACAGCTGATGACTCCTATGAATACTCCGATTGTATTCGAGAACAAGTCAAATAAGGCTTACTTCAGAGATTTCCATGGAAATGCAGTGTCGGAAGCTGGTGGCAATTATACATTCAGTACCAATATGGGTATCCCACAGTTTGCTCCGATTCTGATCAATCAGCGTGACTCTTTCTGTGTTGGAACAAACAACATCTACTCAATGGGTTTGGCTGACGGTGATTCCCGTTTCGATGATTTCCTGGATTTGGAGTATGGTCTGAACTGGGGATATGTCGGTCCTAACGAGAAGAGCGTTCTGTATCCTATCGATGACCACTCAGGAGAATACGTCAACGATAAGCTTTATTCTAATGTGAACTCTCTTTCTGGTATCACTTCTACAAACTATCTTTTCGGAAATGGAAAGGTTATCGTAAATAACGAAGAGCGTGGTACAATCAGTGGCGTTTCACAGTATTTCGGAACAACAGCTGCTCCTCTTTGTATAAATGAGATCGTATTCACAGGTTTCTCTAAGTCTCAGCCTCTTGCAAAGGATGTAAAGCTTACGGCATACATCACAGACGCTGCTTATGACACTTGGAGTAATGGTGAAGCTCTTGTTATGCCAGGTGATAATATACTTGCAACCCTGACATGTGAGGCTGGTGATACAACAGATTTCGCTACAAAGCAGCAGATCGGTTCTTATTTCAGGGCTTCTGACGGTTCTATCCATTTCACAAAGAAGGTTAAGGACGGATTCGGTAATACATCATCTGAGCCGGTTATTCTTCCTGCAGGTACAGAGTTCTGTATTTATGTTACAGGACTTGAGCAGGATGGTGTTGACTTCGGTGGTTTCGGTATGACTCCTCCAGCTGAGGATCTTGATTCAAGATATATGGGTCTCATGCTCTATAAGAAGAAAGATAACCCAGACGAGATGGGTATGACAGCTTATGCTGGCAACCTTTCTACAAAGATCGGTATCGTTGGTATGTATGACGGCGTAGATGCAGCTTACCAACCTGGCTTCTATGGCTTCGAGGATCCGGATTTGTTCTATAACGTTGTACGCGTAACAGGAACAGGTGCCAGCACCGTAACTCTTACAGATGATGCTCGTGGCAATGCGTTTGATGCTGCTCCAGTAGAGGGTGCTGATGGTTATCCATGTGCTCCTTTCTACACTGTAAATCCATTCTTTGCTACAGATAGCGAGGGTAATATTGATGAGGAAGCTCCAAACTATGAGGTAGAAACTCCAGAGTGGCTTTCTTGGTCAATCGGTGACCTCTATACAGATGCCAAGGGCGACAATTATGCTCACTTCTATGGAATGTCTTTCCAGGCAGATGCACTTCCTGAGGGTGTAACAGGTCGTCAAGGCGAGGTTAAGATCAAAGGTAAGGGCGTTGAGACAACAATCTACGTTCTTCAGGGTGATGCAACTCTTGACGTAAACAATGCTGTTGCTGACAAGCTCGTTAAGAAGAGCGGCAAGATGTTCAACATCGCCGGTCAGGAAGTTGGCAAGAACTTCAAGGGTATCGTTGTTAAGGACGGCAAGAAGCTTCTCAACAAGTAAACTCTTATCAGAGCAATAATCCTTCCGGCATACATGCTGTGATGGATTGACAATATCAGGCGCTGCAACTCAATGGTTTGGGTTGCAGCGCTTTTTCGTATTCGCATTTGTGGTGGCAAAGCAGGAATATACCTTGTAAAGAGCGGTAAAAACACTGAAAAAACAGATAAAATCTAAAACAATGATAAATATTTGCCATAAAAGATTGGTAGTAAGCTAAATGTTCGTATATTTGCAATGTGTATTTATGATATAATGAAAAGCATTCGTTTTTTTGTAAATTTTAATTTTAGAAATATGAAAAAGACTTTAGCAATGGCAGCGTTGGCATTGGCTGTAAGCATGTCTGCCCATGCGGTGCGCGCTATCCACAAGTTGTTCCCGATGAAGCAAAGTGACGGAACGACAGTAATGCTCTACAAGAACGGTGACGGTTATCTTGCGTATTACACCACGCCGGATGATCAGGTAGTAGTGCCGGATGAAAACGGTGCTCTGTATTATGCTGTAGTAAAGGATGGCAGACTGTCTGCATCATCCATACTTGTGCATGACATTGCAGACCGTACAGAACGTGAGAAGGCATTTGTACTTCAGAATACCCTCAAACCGGCAGATGCTGCAGAGATAGAGTACAGCAGGACTGACAGCCCTGCAAGACGCTCAATATCCAGAGCCATCGGCTCATCGAGCGCAGACGGACTCGGTACGTATGGTCAGAGCGGACTCGGTGCGATACCTTCTGTAGGCAAGCACACCATACCTGTCATAATGGTAGAGTTCTCGGATGTCAAGTTTCAGGCATCTACGACAATAGAGAAGTATAAGCGCTACTTTAATGCTGAAGGCTATGCAGAAGACAGTCCGTATCAGGTAGGTTCGGTGAGAGATTATTTTCTGGCACAGAGCCGTGGAATGTTTGACCCTACGTTTGATATCGTAGCCAAGGTTACTCTTCCTAATTCCTACAAGCAATATGGAGCCAATGGTTCAGGCGGCGGTCATGATGTCGGCGTGTTGGCAATGGTCAAGGAGGCAATCCGCGATGCCATCAGCCAGGGAGTGGATTTCAGCAAATATGAAGAGAAATACAAGATTCCTAATGTAATTGTCCTGTATGCCGGTTATGGTGAGGCAACGAGCAGCGACCCTAACACCATCTGGCCTCATGAGCGCGACTTGGGTGTAAGTACAGGAGCTGTAGATGAATATATCTTTGGTTCATATTTCGTAGGTAATGAGCTGAACGGTTCAACCGGAAAAGAGGTAATGGGTATGGGAGTAATGGTTCATGAGTTGGGCCATGCGCTTGGTCTGCCAGATTTCTATGATCCTACATATTCTTACAGGAATGATTCTCCAATGGGCAGCTGGTCTGTCATGGATACAGGTCCATATGCAAGAGGCTCATATGCTCCGGTAGGTTATAATGCCTACGAGCGCAGTTATATGGGTTGGCTCAAGATACCAGAGCTTAATGAAGCAGCGTCAGTATCTCTCACAGATGTAAATGATGCAGAGGGTGATTTCGCAGTATTGTACCGCAATCCTTCAAATGCCAACGAATATTACATTATGGAAAACCGTCAGGCAGGCACCTGGTATCCGAAAGAGTTCGGCACAGGTCTTCTTGTTACGCGTTTCGCTTACGACAGGGCCAAGTGGTCGTCCAATGCGGCAAATGTGGTACAGAACAAGAAGCGTGCCATGGTGGTTACAGCAGGAGGCAGAGCCCTCGGTAATGACGCCAAACCGGCCGACCTCTTCGGAAATGGCGTGAACAATATAATAAGTTTCAATTGGCTTGAGGGCGGAAGCACCACGGATGCCCCAATCTATAAGATATTGAAGACTTCTGACGGTATCGTGACATTCAATTTCAAGGACCGTGACCTTGCTCCGGCTTATATCGCAGACAATGGCGAACCATTCGTCCGTGTAGATGATGTAAGCACTCTTGCACCCAATGACATGGTGATACTGGTAAGCAAGGATGACAATGTGGCTATGTCGGTAGATGCCCAGGGCGACTATCGTGGAGCAACTTCAGTTAAGATTCTTGGCGACAATGTATTGAGCAATGATGCCGTAATGGTGATGAAGCTTTTGCAGACAGATTCGGGCGACTGGGGCTTTTTGTATGATAAGAGCTATCTGAGCATGACAAAGACTGGATTGAAGCTTACGACCAAGGCTGATGCCAACTGTATGACAAAGATTTCCATTGCCGATGGCAATGCTTCAATTACGTTCTCCGGTACATCCACTCCGAGATACCTCTCTTACAGCAAGGATGCAGTAGGTTTCTCAAGCTTTACGGAGGCAAAGGGTAATTTCCAGATCTACCGCAAGACAGATGCCCTTAGCATCAATGGCGTTACGACCACAGGCGTGAAGAAGGACGGCAGAGTGTTCAATCTGGCCGGACAGCAGGTGGGCGATGACTATAAGGGAATCGTGATTGTAAATGGAAAGAAGATTGTGAGGAAGTAATACGCTTCTCATATTTATTTGATTTAAGATTTGACGCGGCTCTGTGAAGGGCCGCGTTTTTTTCGTCAACCCCCAAACAGGTCATCAGGGCGTTTATAATGACTGGTTGGGGGTAAAGGCATAGACAGGGAATAAGAATCCGGCTTATAGGTAGTGAGTAAAGCTGTTTTTTGCGGGTTAAATATTGATTGTAGACGTCACTGTAAAGACTTTAGAATAATAGTACCAGAAAAGTCCAGCTGTCTGGTACCAAGAGTCCAGCTATCTGGTACCAAGAGTTCAGCATAGGTATACCGACAGTATATCATAGCTATACTCCCGGTAAACCATAGCTTAGCTCGCGCCCTGCCCGTTGAATCTCCGGCGATAAGCAGGGCGCTTCCAACCGGGAAGGTGAGGAAGTGAGAGTAGAAACGAATAAGATTGGGATAGTGGGCGGTATCGAGTAGAGGTGACGACGGAAATTGGGCATTGTGGCGGTTTTTTGGTTGATTGTGGCAGATATTCGTGTTTTGCGCTTGCCCAATCGGGGAAATGTATTAATTTTGTGAGGTAAACGGAAAAGAGGACAATAGATATGTATGATAATATTGAAGTGATCACGGTGGCTTCCACCAAGCAGAAATATCAGGGACCGTCAATCGGCGACGACCTGCTGCTGTTCCCGGAGTTCGGCGATTTGCCTATGGAGTATGATGTGGCGCGCCGTATGGGCTGCATCCTTGTGGGCTTGTGCCTGCGGGGCGAGGCTCGCTATACGGTTGATACGGAGGAGCGTGTGGTGAAACCCAATGACGTGATTATCATCAGCGAGGGTCAGGTGGTAAACCATAGCTGGCTGAGTGATGACTTGAGCGGCGTTGCCATAATGATGTCGGAGAATTTCTTCAATGGTGTGATGCAGGGCGTGCATGACCTTTCGTCGCTTTTCCTTTTCTCGCGCAGTCATCCTGTGTTCGGACTGAAGGCTGACGAGGCAGACAATATTCTTACTTATTATGACATGATCCAGCAGAAGGTGGAGATGACTGACCATAATTTCCGCAGTGATGTGGCGCGCTCGCTGATGGCTGCCATGATTTACGACATCAGCCATGTGATGTATGGCGTGCAGCAAAGTTCAACGAAGAAGCAGACGCGTGCGGAGGCTATCTTCACGGAGTTCATCCGCCTTGTGGAGCAGAATTTCCGTTCGGAGCGCCGTGTGGGTTGGTATGGCGAGCAGATGTGCATCACGTCGAAGTATCTCTCGGAGACGGTGAAGTCGGTGAGCCACCGTTCGCCCAACGAGTGGATTGACAAGTATGTTACGCTTGAGCTTCGTGTGCTGCTCCAGAATACGTCGAAGAGTATCAAGGAGATTGCCAAGGAGCTTAATTTCCCCAACCAGTCGTTCCTTGGCAAGTATTTCAAGGAGCATGTGGGTATCTCGCCTTCGAGATACAGGAAGGATTGAGGGTTCTTTTTCTCATCCTGTCACGGATTGTTGCTTTGTATGGTTTTTCTCTTACAGTTCCTGCTTCAGGAATTCTTCTGCCACGGCTTCGAGCTCTTTGTACCATTCTTCGCCGAAGCGCCTCGTGAGCGGACCTTTCAGGAATTTGTATATGGGGAGGTCGAGCTCGCGGCCTTTCTTCACAGCGTCGCGGCATACGTCCCAGCGGTGGTAGTTCAGTCCGGTGAGCCCGTTGCCGAGCTGCTTTTCGCGTATGGGGTATAGTGCGCAGCTGATGGGCTTGCAGAAGTCTGTGAGCCTGTGTGCGCGCCATGCTTTCTCGAGGGCGCATAGGCAGCATCCGTTATCGTAGCAGGTGAAGACGCAGTCTTTTCCGCCTACGATGCTTGTCACGAGGTCTCCGTCGCGGTCGGCGTAGGCCACTCCTTGCTTGTCTATTACGGCTTGTGCCTGGGCGGAGAGGTCGTTCCACACGGTGTCCACGGCGTTTTCTATCTGTGCTGTTTCGTCGAGCGTGACGGGTGCTCCGGCGTCGCCTTCCACGCAGCAGATGCCGTGGCAGGCGTCGAGGTCGCAGCAGAAGCGCTCGGTTATGATGTCGGGCGAGAGGAGTACGTCGCCGACTTGAAGTATGGGGAGGTAGGGGGTTGGCATGATAAGTTCCTTTAATTTAGAAATGTGACGTATTGCCCTTTACCAGTTTATCGGGGTGATGTTGTGCTGCTTCAGGTATTCGTTGCAGCGGGAGAAGTGGTGGTTGCCGAACCATCCGCCGCGGTTGGCAGAGAGGGGCGATGGGTGCACGGACTGGAGCACGAGGTGCTTCCCCTGGTCTATGAGCGGTGCCTTGCTTCTGGCGTAGCCGCCCCAGAGAATGAATACGAGGTTCTGGCGGTCGGCGCTGAGGGCCTTTATCGCGGCGTCGGTGAACTGCTCCCATCCTTTGCGCTGGTGGCTGGCAGCCTGGTGTGCCCTCACGGTGAGCGTGGCGTTGAGCAGCAGCACTCCCTGCTCGGCCCAACGTGTCAGGTTGCCTGTCGTGGGGATTGGTGTGCCCAGGTCAAGCTGTATCTCCTTGAAAATGTTCTGCAGTGAGGGCGGGAACGGCACTCCGTCGCATACGGAGAAGCTGAGCCCGTGGGCCTGGCCCGGCTCGTGGTACGGGTCCTGGCCGATGATTACCACCTTCACGTCGTCGAACGGACAGAGGTTGAAGGCGTTGAATATCTGGCTGCCTGGCGGGAAACAGGTGTGGTGGAGGTATTCCTCCCTGACGAAATTTGTCAGGTCGACGAAGTATTGCTTCTGGAATTCCCCACCGATGTGCTGTTTCCATGAGGATTCAATCTTTACGTCCATAGTGGGTCTGTTTTCTTTGATTCGTAGGATTATATACGACAAAGGTACGAATAATTTCCGCATCCGCCTATGCCGCAGGCTAAAAAACCGCCACATAGTTGCTCTGGCTCGGATATTTTTTGTAGATTTGCATCTATATTCAGCAATGACAAGAGAAAACCTGCCTCATGGCAATCGAAAAAAACAGAAACAAGATGAAGAGAATATTATCAGCAATGCTCCTTGTGCTTGCCCTTGCGGCGGGCATCGTGAACGCTCAGGAGGACAAGGACCATAATTTCAAGGTATCGAAGAACATCGAGGTGTTCAACAACATCTACCGCTATCTCGACATGATTTACGTGGATACGCTGGATGCCGACGAGGTGATAGGCAGCGGCATCAAGGGAATGCTCCGCTCGCTCGACCCGTATACGGAGTATTATCCCGAGAAGGAGGTGAAACGCCTGAAGAACATGCTCACGGGCAAGTATGTGGGCATCGGTGCCGTGATACGCCAGAATATGAAATTGGGCAGGGTGGTGATCGACGAACCGTATGAGGGCAGTCCGGCGGCGGAAGCCGGGCTGAAGAAGGGCGATATCATCCTGAGCATTAACGACACGGTGATGACGGACAAGAACACGGCGTTCGTCAGTTCCCATCTGCGCGGCGACCCAGGCACCACGTTTCTCCTGAAGATAAAGCGCCCCTCCACGGGCAAGACGATGCAGATGCGCATCACGCGCCGCGCCATCACGCTGCCCTATCTGCCGTATTACGGACTGCGCCCCGACAGCATCGGGTATATCAACCTGAACAGTTTCACGGACGGATGCTCCAAGGATGTGCGCCGCGCGTTCATCGACCTGAAGCACAGGGGGATGAAGGGCCTCGTGTTCGACCTGCGCGGCAATGGCGGCGGTTCGGTGAGCGAGGCCGTGAAGATAGTCAACATGTTCGTGCCGAAGGACATCACGCTGGTAAGGACCCGCGGCAAGATGAAGCGCATGAACAGCGACTACAAGACCACCGTGGAGCCTATAGACACGGTGATGCCCATCGTGGTGATGGTGAACGGGGAGACGGCATCCGCCAGCGAGATAACGTCGGGCGGAATGCAGGACCTCGACCGTGCCGTGGTGCTCGGCACCAGGACCTACGGCAAGGGCCTCGTGCAGGTTCCCGTGGACCTGCCCTACAACGGGCAGCTGAAGCTAACCACCGGAAAGTATTATATCCCCAGCAACCGTTGCATCCAGGCAATAAACTACAGGCACGCCCGCGGCGGATACACGGAGCATATACCGGACAGCCTGACCAAGGAGTTCCGCACGCGCAGCGGCCGTATCGTGCGCGACGGCGGCGGCATCAAGCCCGACATCGAGGTGAAGCCCGATTCGCTGCCCAACATCGCCTACTATCTGAGCGTGAGCGGACTCGACTCCACAGAGGTGATGCTCGACTATGAGATAGACTACATAGCCAAGCATCCCACGATAGCTCCGGCCGGCGAGTTCCGCATCACCGATGAGGAATACGCCGAATTCAAGCAGCGCGTCATCGACAGCGGCTTCAAATACGACGCTGAGAGCGGCAAGGAGCTCGACCGCCTGAAGAAGATAGCCCAGTTCGAGGGCTATTACGACGATGCCAAACCCGAGTTCGATGCTCTGGAGAAGCGCCTGAAGCACAACCTGGCCAAGGACCTGGACCGCAACAAGCAGCTCATCAAGCAGATACTCCAGGCCGACATTGTAGCGGCATACTACTATCAGGCAGGGGCGATAGAAAACAACCTCAACACAGACAACCAGATGCGCGAGGCTTGCCGGCTGCTCAACGATTCGCAGGAATACCGCCGGCTGCTGCAGCCCGAAGCGAAACGGTAAAAATGGAAAAAAGCAAGGAAACAGGGGCGAAACCGGACAATTTTCCGGATTGACGGGCAAAAACACAGCATAAGCTGTAATGTTTGGAAAATCTTTATTATCTTTGCAAAAACAGACGCCGGCAGCAGACGCTCCGCATGAGAGAGGCGCCACTGCCATAAAAACAAGAACATTATGCAGACAAAAAACCATTTGTCGGTTTTGGTACACAACCAGGCAAAGAAATACGGTGACCGCGAAGCCCTAATCTACAAGGACTTTGGCGGCAAGACATGGAAATCATATTCATGGAACCAGTTCTCGCAGAAGGTCAAGACTGTGTCGAACGCACTGCTCAACCTCGGCGTGAAACCACAGGAGAACATCGGAGTCTTCTCGCAGAACTCGGTGCAATACATATTCAGCGACTTCGGAGCATGGGGCGTGCGCGCCGTTACCATCCCGTTCTACGCCACGAGCAGCGAGCAGCAGATACAGTTCATGATAAACGACGCCAAGGTGAGGTTCCTCTTCGTAGGCGAGCAGGAGCAGTATGACAAGGCACACCGCACACTCGCCCATTGCCCCACGCTGGAGCGCATCATCGTGTTTGACAACAGCGTGAAGATAGACCCCAACGACCCCAATGCCATATACTTCGACGAATTCATGAAGTTCGGCGAGAACCTGCCGCGCCAGACCGAAGTGGAATCACTCTACAAGCAGGCAAACCTCGACGACCTCGCCAATATCCTCTATACCAGCGGAACCACTGGCGACAGCAAGGGAGTGATGCTCTCACATCTGCAGTATAAGGCAGCGCTGGAGGCAAACCACAGGGCAGTACACGTGACGGAGAAAGACCGCGTCATGAACTTTCTGCCCTACGCCCATATCTTCGAGAAGGGATGGACCCTGCTCTGCATCTCCGAGGGCGCCACGCTGATTGTGAACACCGACCCGAGGGAAGTGCAGAAGTCCATGCGTGAGACCCATCCCACGAGCATGTGCGCCGTGCCGCGCTTCTGGGAGAAGGTATACACCGGAGTGCAGGAGAAGATAGACAATGCCAGCACCGTGCAGCGCAAGCTCTTCCGCCATGCGCTCGCCGTGGGCAGGAAGCATAACATAGAATACCTGAGCCGGGGCAAGCGCCCGCCGCTCGCCCTGCATCTGGAATATGAGATGTACGACAAGACCCTGTTCTGCCTCGTGCGCAAGCAGCTCGGACTGGAGAAGACCAACATCTTCCCGACGGCAGGTGCCACGGTATCCGCTCACGTGGAGGAATTCGTACACTCCATCGGCCTCAAAATGGTGGTGGGCTACGGACTTACCGAGAGCCTCGCCACGGTCAGCTGCGACCGCGTAGGCGAACAGCCGTACACCATCGGCTCCGTGGGCCGTCCGATACACAACATCGAGATAAAGATAAGCGACGAAGGCGAGGTATGCCTCAAGGGCGACACCATAACCAAGGGCTACTACAACCGTCCCGACATCACCGCGGAGAGCTTCGACGAAGAAGGATTCTTCAAGACCGGCGACAGCGGATACATCAAGGACGGCGAGCTCTTCCTGAAAGACCGTATCAAGGATCTCTTCAAGACCTCCAACGGCAAATACATCGCCCCGCAGATGATAGAGGCAAAGCTCCTCGTGGACAAGTTCATCGACCAGATTGTCATCATCGCCGACCAGCGCAAGTTCGTCTCCGCCCTCATCATCCCCGAATACAAGTTGCTCGAGGAATACGCCCGTGAGCACGGCATACAGTTTGCCGGCCGCGAAGACCTCTGTGGCAACGCCCTCATCCACAAGATGATAATGGAGCGCATCGAAACACTGCAGCAGCAGCTCGCCCATTATGAGCAGATCAAGCGCTTCACGCTGCTGCCCAATCCGTTCACGATGGAAAGCGGCGAGCTGACAAACACGCTCAAGATGAGAAGAAAAGTAATAAACAAACACTATAAAAAAGAGATTGAGGCAATGTATGCGGAATGACGTTTCCACACTCCTCACTCCACACTACACACTCAATAAAATGATTACTCAAGATCAACTGAAAGACGTGCTCGAGCGCGCCGACGCCCTGCACAGATACCTGGATATAGACAAGAAGAAAGTAGAGTTCGAAGAAGAACAGCTCCGCACGCAGGCACCCGACTTCTGGGACGACCCCAAGAGGGCACAGGAACAGATGAAGAAGGTGAAAGGCATCGAGAAATGGATTACCGGATACAAGGAAGTCCGCACGTATGCCGACGAGCTGCAGCTCGCCTTCGACTTCTACCATGACGACATGGTGACCGAAGAAGAAGTGGACGAAGACTACGCCAAGGCCATCACCGCCATAGAAGACCTGGAGCTGAAGAACATGCTGCGCCAGAAGGAAGACCCGATGGACTGCGTGCTGAAGATAAACTCCGGAGCCGGCGGCACCGAGAGCCAGGACTGGGCGTCGATGCTCATGCGAATGTATATGCGCTGGGCGGAGTCCCACGGCCACAAGGTGACCATAAGCGACCTGCAGGAAGGCGACGAGGCCGGAATAAAGAGCGTGACGATGGAAATAGAAGGCGGCGAATACGCCTACGGATACCTGAAGAGCGAGAACGGAGTGCACCGCCTCGTCAGGGTGTCGCCCTTCAACGCCCAGGGCAAGCGTATGACAAGCTTTGCCAGCGTCTTCGTCTCGCCCCTCGTGGATGACACCATCGAGGTGTACGTAGACCCGTCGAAAGTGAGCTGGGACCTCTTCCGAAGCGGAGGCGCCGGCGGACAGAACGTGAACAAGGTGGAGACCGGAGTGCGACTGCGCTACCAGTATACCGACCCTGACACGGGCGAAGAGGAAGAAATCCTCATCGAGAACACCGAGAGCCGCAAGCAGCTCGAGAACCGCAACAATGCCATGCGACTCCTCAAGTCGCAGCTCTACGACCGCGCCATGAAGAAGCGCCTCGAAGCACAGGCAAAGATTGAGGCCGGCAAGAAGAAGATAGAGTGGGGCAGTCAGATAAGAAGCTACGTCTTCGACGACCGCCGTGTGAAAGACCACCGCACCAACTATCAGACCTCTGATGTGGACGGAGTGATGGACGGAAAGATTGATGGTTTCATCAAGGCATATCTCATGGAGTTCCCCGTGAGCGATGAGGAGTAGGCTCGCAAGCAGACAAGGCCAATCCCCTCGTCAACTTGCCGACTCGTCAACTCAAATAACATAACAATTAAAAACATTAATACTATGAGTCAAAAAGGAAAGGCACGCCGCGAGCGCTATCAGGAGCAGCAGGCGAAAAAAGGAGCAAAAGTGTTCAACTGGATTCTCGCCCTGTTGGTGGTGGGAGCCATAATATTCATTGCTGTTTCAGCATTACAGGGTTAACACTAAGAAAAGGAAATACAGGAAATGAGCGGACTGGAAATAGAAAGAAAGTTCCTCGTACATAAACGTGACGACGAATACAAGCGTGAAGCGTATTCGTCGTCGCGCATTAAACAGGGATACATCTGCAGCGCGCGCGGCAAGACCGTGCGTGTGCGCATACGCGACAATAAAGGATACCTCACGATAAAAGGTCCCTCGGCCCATGGCGGCATGACGCGTTATGAATTCGAGAAAGAGATAACCCTCGATGAGGCCGAGCATCTGATGGCAATCTGCGAACCGGGCATCATCGACAAGACCCGCTATCTCGTGAAGAGCGGCAGCCACACCTTTGAGGTGGACGAGTTCTATGGAGACAACGCAGGGCTCGTGATGGCCGAAGTGGAGCTCTCGGGCGAAGACGAGCCATACGAGAAACCATCGTTCATCGCACAGGAAGTGACGGGCGACCGCCGCTTCTACAACTCCAGTCTGCGCCAGCTGCCCTTCGTGGTATGGAAGAACCAGTTGCCCGAAGAATTCCGATAGAAAGCAGACAGTATGAAGACAAACGGAATGTTCTATTTCCACAAGAACGACCGCATGGTAGTATGCTTCCTTGTGGCCGTGGCAGCCGTCATCATCGGTGTGATATACCTGATTGACGACAAGGGCAGCATCTGCACCAAAGACATGAATGCCGCTTCCACCGCAGAAAAAGGCGGAGGAAACGGCATTTATTCTTCCGCCAGACGAGCGGACGACACCTTCGGCAGCGGAGGAAACAAGGCGGAACCCTTCCCCTTCGACCCCAACACCGCCGATGTGGCCACGCTGCAGCGGCTCGGTCTGCCGGCATGGATGGTGAGGAATATCTGCAGATACCGCGAGGCGGGAGGCGTGTTCCGCCAGCGGGAAGACTTCGCCCGAGTGTACGGACTGACCAAGAAACAATACGAAACCCTCGCCCCGTATATCCGCATCAGCGACGACTACAGGCCGGCGTCAGATTTCTACGCCCCGTCCCCGTCGTCCGCCGCCAGTCATAGAACCGGGGGTGCGGAAGGAAAAGCCTATACGGCCCGCGACACGATGCTCTATCCCATAAAGCTCCGTCCGGGCGAACATATCGACATAAATACCGCCGACACCACGCAGCTGAAGAAGATACCGGGCATCGGCAGCGCATACGCACGTGCCGTGGTGAGACGGCGCGAGAAAATAGGCGGATTCTATTCCAAAGACCAGCTCACCGAAATCGACGGCTTCCCCCAGGAGGCGATGCCCTATGTGAAGGTAAGTGCGGGGAAGGTGAGGAAGCTCAACCTCAACAGGCTGACATATGCCCAACTGCGCCAGCACCCGTATCTCAATTATTATCAGGCGCGCGATATCGTGGACTACCGCCGGCTGCGCGGACCGTTGAAATCGCTTGCCGACCTACGCCTGCTCAAGTCGTTCACGCCTGCCGACATGGAGCGGCTGAAGCCCTATGTCGAGTTCTGAACATTGCAAAAACATTAAAAAAGCGAAATTTCTCACCTTATATAATATAAAATGTGAAAGTTTTTCTTACTTTTGCCGCCAAAATAAAAAAATCCAGGCAGCCGGCCGCTGCCTCACAATGTAAATAGACACAAGATATGCAAGAAAATCTGGTAATCGTAGAGAGCCCCGCAAAGGCTAAGACAATTGAAAAATTCCTGGGCAAGGACTATAAGGTGATGTCGAGCTACGGACACATCCGCGACTTGAAGAAGAAGGAAATCAGCATCGACCTGAAGACCCTTGACCCCGATTACGAAATACCCGACGAGAAGAAGAAGCTCGTAAGCGAACTCAAGTCAAACGCAAAGAAAGCCAAGAAGGTATGGCTCGCATCCGATGAGGACCGCGAGGGAGAGGCTATATCATGGCGCCTCTGTGAGGTGCTCGGACTGGACGAGAAGAACACTAACAGAATCGTGTTCCACGAAATCACGAAGCCCGCAATCCTTGAAGCCATAGAGAACCCGAGGTACCTGAACATGGATCTCGTGAATGCGCAGCAGGCACGCCGCGTGCTCGACCGCTTGGTGGGATTCAAGCTCTCACCGATACTCTGGCGCAAGGTGAAACCGGCACTCTCGGCAGGACGCGTGCAGAGCGTTGCCGTAAGACTTATTGTGGAGCGCGAGCGCGAGATACAGGCATTCAAGTCGGAGCCGTACTACAGGGTGAACGCCGTGTTCTACATTACCGGAGCCGACGGCAAGAAAGCCGAACTCAGGGCAGAACTCGACACACGGTTCCCCACACACGAGGCAGCTCTCGCCTTCCTGGAGAAATGCAAGACGGCAAGCTTCAGCGTGGACGACGTGCAGAAGAAGCCGTTGCGCCGCACGCCGGCACCGCCATTCACCACATCTACACTGCAGCAGGAAGCCGCAAGGAAGCTCGGATTCACCGTGTCGCAGACCATGATGCTGGCGCAGCACCTCTATGAGAACGGAAAGATAACCTACATGCGTACCGACTCCGTGAACCTCTCGTCGCTCTGCCTCAATGCTTCAAAGGAAGAGATCATAAAGACATGGGGCGAGGAATACCATAAGTTCAGACAATACCACACCAGCTCGAAGGGAGCGCAGGAGGCACACGAGGCCATCCGCCCGACATACATGGAGAACAAGACCATCGAGGGCACCGCACAGGAGCGCCGCCTCTACGAACTGATATGGAAGCGCACGGCAGCCTGCCAGATGGCCGATGCACAGATAGAGAAGACCACCGTGGCGATAAAGATGGAGCAGGAAGACGGCAATGTGGCCGCAGAGAAGTTCATCGTAAGCGGAGAAGTGGTGAAGTTCGACGGATTCCTCAAGGTATACCGCGAGTCATACGACGACGAGGACGCAAACCGCGATGAAACCTCAAACCAGCTCCCGCCATTGGCAGTGGGCGACATGCTGCAGCGCGGCGAGGCAATGGCAACGGAGCGTTTCAGCCAGGGACCGGTGAGATACACCGAAGCCAGTCTCGTACACAAGATGGAAGAGCTCGGCATCGGCCGTCCGTCAACATACGCCCCGACAATCAGCACCATACAGCAGCGCGGATACGTGCAGAAGGGCGACAAGAAGGGCGAAGACCGCACTTACACCATCGACATGCTGAAGGGCAATACGATAAAGAGCCAGGAAAGGACTGAGACCGTGGGAGGAGACAAGGGAAAACTCTTGCCCACCGACATCGGACTGGTGGTGAACGACTTCCTGCTGGAGCATTTCCCGACGGAGCTCGACTATAACTTCACGGCAAACGTGGAGCATCAGTTCGATGCCATCGCCGAGGGCAAGGAGCAGTGGAAAGACATGCTCTTCGATTTCTACAAGAAGTTCGAGCCGGCAGTGGAGAAGACGATGAACAGCCGCCAGGAGCACAAGGCCGGCGAGAGACAGCTCGGCTTGGAACCCGTTACGGGCAAGCCGGTATACGTCAAGATAGGCCGCTTCGGACCAGTGATACAGATTGGTTCGGCGGAAGACAAGGAGAAGCCGCGCTTCGCCCAGCTCCCGAAAGACAAGGGCATGGAGACGATAACGCTGGAAGAGGCACTCGAGCTGTTCAAGCTCCCGCGCACCGTGGGCGAGTTTGAGGGCACACCGGTGGTAATCGGAGCAGGCCGCTTCGGACCATACATCCTGCACAACAAGAAGTATGTCTCACTTCCGGCAAGCGAAGACCCGATGACGATAAAGCTCTCCACGGCAGTGGCGCTGATAGAGCGCCGGCGCATAGAAGACAACATGCGCCATCTGAAGAAGTTCGACGAAGACCCCAAGCTCGAGGTGATGAAGGGCAAGTACGGTCCATACCTCGTCTACGACGGAAAGAACTACCGTCTGCCCAAGGCAATGCACGACCGTGCGGCAGAGCTTACCCACGAGGAGTGTATGGAAGTGATAAACAGCACAGTGAAGAAATAAGGATACAAGCCAATGCGGAGAATTATCCTTATCGGCTATATGGGAGCCGGAAAGACCACGGTGGGGCGTCAGCTCGCCAAGCGGCTCGGACTGATGTTCTACGACCTCGACTGGTATATCACGAACCGCATGCGGCGCACCGTGGCGCAGATATTCGAGGAATCGGGCGAGGAAGGCTTCCGCAAGATAGAGCACGCCATGCTCCACGAAGTGGCGGAGTTTGAAGATGTGGTGTTGAGCTGCGGAGGCGGCACGCCATGCTTCTTCGACAACATGGACTATCTGAACCGGATGGGCGAGACGGTGTATCTGAAGGCATCACCCGAAGTGCTCTACGCCCACCTGAAGATGGGAAAGAGCGTGCGCCCGCTGCTGCTCGGCAAGACACCCGGGGAGGTGGAGGCATTCGTTAAGGAACAGCTCGCGCTGCGCGAACCGTACTATTCTAAGGCGAAGCACACGCTCGACGTGAACGTGCTCGACACATACGACAAGATAAAAATATCCGTAGAGAAAATAATAAAGATGCTATAATGAAGAAATGGACCATCGAAGACTCGAAAGAGTTGTATAATATGGGAGGGTGGGGGACATCCTATTTTGGAATCAACGACAAGGGCGACGTATACGTCACGCCATGCAAGGACAATACGCAGATAGACCTGCGCGACATCATGGACGAACTCGCCCTGCGCGACATAACGCCGCCCGTATTGCTGCGCTTCCCCGACATCCTCGACAACCGTATCGAGAAGACGACAAGCTGCTTTGAGAAAGCCGCAAAGGAATACGACTACAACGGCGAGAGCTTCATCATCTACCCCATCAAGGTGAACCAGATGCAGCCCGTGGTGGAGGAAATCATCAGCCACGGCAGGAAGTTCAACCTCGGACTGGAATGTGGCTCAAAGCCGGAGCTGCATGCCGTCATCGCAGTGCAGTGTCAGAGCGATGCGCTCATCGTATGCAACGGATACAAAGACCAGAACTATATAGAGCTCGCACTCCTGGCACAGAAAATGGGCAAGAGAATCTTCATCGTGGTGGAGAAGCTCAACGAGCTTGAAATCATAGCCAAAGCGGCAAAGAAGCTCGGCGTGAAGCCGAACCTCGGCGTGCGCATCAAGCTCGCCTCGTCTGGAAGCGGAAAATGGGAGGAGAGCGGCGGCGACGCCAGCAAGTTCGGACTGACCAGCTCGGAACTGCTCACGGCACTCGAGATTCTCGAAAAGAAAGGAATGAAAGACTGCCTCCGCCTGATACATTTCCATATCGGAAGCCAGATAACGAAGATACGCAGGATACAGACCGCACTGAGAGAAGCGTCCCAGTTCTATATCCAGCTCCACAAGATGGGGTATGACGTGGATTTCGTGGACTGTGGCGGCGGACTCGGAGTGGACTACGACGGAACCCGTTCGTCGAACAGCGAGAGCAGCGTGAACTATTCCATCCAGGAGTATGTCAACGACTGTCTGTATACCTTCGTTGAGGCTGCCAACGCCAACGGCATAAAGCATCCGAACCTTATCACCGAGGGCGGACGCTCCCTGTCGGCACACCACTCGGTGCTCGTGATAGACGTGCTCGAGACAGCGTCGCTGCCCGAGATGAACGAGGAATACGAGCCGGAGCCGGGGTCACACAAGCTGGTGAAGGACCTTTATGAAATATGGGACAACCTGAATCCGCGCACCATGATGGAAGACTGGCATGACGCCGAGCAGATACGCGAGGAGGCGCTCGACCTGTTCTCCCACGGAATGGTGGACCTGCAGACGAGGGCCGAGATAGAAAGGATGTACTGGAGCGTCTGCCGCGAAGTGAACAGTATGGCAAAGACGATGAAGCATCTGCCCGAGGAACTCAAGGGGCTCGACAAACTGCTTGCCGACAAATACTTCTGCAACTTCTCGCTCTTCCAGTCATTGCCGGACAGCTGGGCTATCGACCAGCTCTTCCCTATAACCCCTATACAGAGACTCAACGAGAGACCCACGCGCAGTGCCACGATACAGGACATCACGTGCGACAGCGACGGCAAGATAGCCAACTTCGTAACCAACCGCCAT
This sequence comes from uncultured Prevotella sp., assembly GCA_900557405.1. Classification (GTDB taxonomy): domain Bacteria; phylum Bacteroidota; class Bacteroidia; order Bacteroidales; family Bacteroidaceae; genus Prevotella. Next base: position 5,242 of record USSF01000004.1, on the reverse strand, counting down.
ATTTCGCATATCCTGCCGGTGCATACGGTGAGGAAGAACGAACCGTATTATCTGGGAGTGTTCCTCGTGGGCGCATACCAGGAGATACTGGGCGATATGCACAATCTCTTCGGCGACACCAATGCCGTACACATCTCCGTGAAAGACGGCAAATACAGCATCGACCAGATATTCGACGGCGAGACGGTGGAAGAGGTACTGAGCTACGTGCAGTACAATCCCAAGAAACTCGTGCGCCAGCTCGAGATATGGGTGACAAAGAGCGTGAAGCAGGGCAAGCTTTCCCTCGAAGAAGGAAAGGAATTCCTCTCCAACTACCGCTCGGGACTCTACGGATATACTTATCTTGAATGATATTGCAGAAAAACGGGAGGGCAGAGGGAATCATGATTTCTTCCTGCCCTTCCGCCGGTTCTGCCAGTCATGTGGTCGGAGTCCTTCCGCTCTGCATATTTCCCTACCTATTAATTAAAACAAATGTTAAATCCACAGGGATTTTCCATTTTTCTGTAACTTCTCCAAACATGAATCGTCTAACATATAGAGGCAAATGAAAAAAGTCAGTTTCCGAAACGATGTATTGCCGTTGAAAAACGTGCTGTATCGACTTGCCCTCCGTATCACAATGAACAGAGAGGAAGCCGAGGATGCCGTTCAGGAAACGATGATAAAGGTCTGGGACAAGCGCGACTCATGGCAGGAATTGGATTCGATAGAAGCATTCAGCCTGACAATCTGCCGCAACGTGGCCCTCGACATGACGAGGCGATCGGCGCGAAAGGACGAATCGCTCGACGTGCAGACCTATGAGCCTCAGGCTTCAAGCATGACGAACCCCGACGAAAGGGCAGAGCAGAAAGACATGGTGGACATGGTGAGGCGCATAGTGGACAGCCTGCCGGAGAAACAGCGCACATGTATGCAGCTCCGCGATTTTGAAGGGAAATCGTATAAGGACATCGCCACGGTGCTCTTCATATCGGAGGAGCAGGTGAAGGTGAACATATACAGGGCGAGACAAGCCGTAAAACAAAAGTTCAACGAAAATGCAGAATATGGATTATAAATACATCGAACAACTACTGGAACGCTACTGGAATTGCCAGACAACCCTTGAAGAGGAGGCAATCCTGAGGGCTTTCTTCAGTCAGAAGGACATTCCGGCAGGGCTTGAGAGATACAGAAGTCTCTTTGCCTATGCTGCTGAAGGACAGAAGACGGATGTTCTGGGTGACGACTTCGATGACCGCATGGTGGCTATGATAGACGACCCCGTGGTGGTGAAGGCAAAGGTAGTGCCGTTCCGCCAGAGGCTCATGCCGCTCTTCAAGGCTGCCGCGGTCGTAGCTATAATCCTTACCCTCGGCAACGCTTCGCAGATGGCTTTCCACGACGACAGGAATGTAGGGGCCGATGCCTCTGCCCTCGCACCGAAAGTGCAGAACGGGCCAAGCGTGGCGATGGGAGGCGATACGGTGAAGGTGGACACGATGAAAAAGGCCGTCGCCATGCCGATCGTAATCAAATAAGACAATTTTCTATGCTTTCTCATAATAATCATTTTTAGTAAAACAACTCAGAAGCTGTGAAGCTTCATTCTCTCAAATTTTTCATAACATACTAACGTAAAGACCGCCAGTGACTTGAAACAGTCATGGCGGTCTTGTTTCGTTTTGTCGTTTCCCGTTTTATTCTTACCTTTGCAGGGTTTTCTTATAGAATGAATTTATGGAATACAATACGATTACCCTTCCGAACGGACTGCGCGTGATACACCTCCATTCACAATCCCCCGTGGTGTATTGCGGATATGAGGTATGTGCCGGCACGCGCGACGAGAGGAATGGGGAAGAGGGCATTGCCCATTTCTGCGAGCACGTGACGTTCAAGGGCACAGAGCACCGTACGGCAATGCAGATCCTCAACCGCCTCGAAAGCGTGGGCGGAGAGCTCAACGCCTTTACAAACAAGGAGGACACCGTGTATTACTCCGCCATACTGAAGGAACATTTCCCGCGCGCCGTGGACCTCCTGACGGACATCGTCTTCTTCAGCACATATCCCCAGCACGAGATAAACAAGGAGGTGGAGGTGATATGCGATGAGATTGAAAGCTACAACGACTCACCCGCCGAACTCATCTACGACGATTTCGAGAGCGCCGTCTTTGCCGGACATCCCCTCGGCCACAATATCCTCGGCAGCGAAGAGATGCTGAAGGGATACACCACGGAGGACGCACTCCGGTTCACACGGCGCTACTACAGACCCGAGAACACGGTGTTCTTCGTGAGCGGAGACGTAGACTTCAAGCGCGTGGTGGCATTGGTGAAAAAGGCAACGGCTTCGTTCCCCGAAGCCCAGCCGCTAATTGACGTCACGCCCGCAGCCGTCCTGCCCGACTACGAGCCACAGACGATACGCCACGACCGTGGCACGCACCAGGCACATGTGATGGTGGGAAACCGTGCCTACAGCGTACACGACAAGCGCCGTATGCCCCTGTATCTGCTCAACAATATCCTGGGCGGTCCCGGCATGAACGCACGCCTCAATATCTCGCTACGGGAGCGCAACGCCCTTGTCTACACCGTAGAAAGTTCCATGGTGTGCTATTCCGACACGGGACTGTGGACCACATACTTCGGTTGCGACCCCAAGGATGTGGACAAATGTCTGCGCTTCGTCAGAAGGGAGCTCGACAAAGTGATGCAGCGCCCCCTCTCGGCAAACCAGCTGCGCATGGCGAAGCATCAGATAAAGGGGCAGATAGGAGTGGCATGCGACAACAGGGAGAGCTTTGCCCTCGATTTCGGCAAGACTTTCCTGCATTATGGGTGGAAGAAAAACGTGGAAAGCCTGATGGAAGACATCGACCGCATCACGGCTGAAGAAATACAGCAAGTGGCACAGGAAATATTCGCAGAAGACAGACTGACCACGCTTATATATGAATAAATGGTTAAAATGTTTGCAAAGAACAACTTTTTCCTCGAAAAATGTAACGTATATGAAAAAGATAGACTATTTTTGCATTAATTTAGAGAAACAGGAATCAGAAGGAAATGGAAGTTACCGAGAAGACGATAGATATCGACAAAATACTTAAAGACAAAATGGGCCGCAAGGCACGCTATGTGCCGTCGCTGCTCACACGCTGGCTGAAGCATATCATCCACCAGAATGAGGTGAACGCCTTCCTCTGGGACAGCCGCCGCCACGTTGGCGTGGAATGGCTGGAAGACTGCGTGAAGTATCTCGATATGACCCTGAAGATTGAAGGGATGGAGAACCTGCCCGACAAGAACGACGGAAGGCTCTACACGCTCGTGAGCAACCATCCCCTCGGCGGAATAGACGGAGTGGCACTCGGAGCCGTGATAGGCAGGCATTTCGACGGCAAGTTCCGCTATCTCGTCAACGACCTGCTGATGAACCTGCCAGGACTCGCCCCTCTGTGCATACCCATAAACAAGACAGGACATCAGAGCCGGAATTTCCCGGCAATGGTTGAAGCCGGATTCCAGAGCGACAACCATATGCTCATGTTCCCCGCCGGACTGTGCTCGCGGCGCATTGACGGAAAGATACACGACCTGCCGTGGACAAAGACATTCGTCTCGAAAAGCGTGGAATACAAACGCGACATCGTGCCGATACACTTCGGCGGACAGAACTCCGGATTCTTCTATGGGCTTGCCAACCTTTGCAAGAAACTCGGCATAAAGTTCAACATCGCCATGCTCTTCCTCGTGGATGAGATGTACAAGAACGTGCACAAGGAATTCACCGTGAAGATAGGCAAGCCGATACCGTGGCAGACCTTCGACAAGAGCCGCACCGCAAAAGAATGGGCGCAGTGGGTGGAAGACAGAGTATACGAACTGTAAGATAAAAAAAAGAAACACCAGGGCATACCCCCTCCGAATAATACAAAAATAGAACATGGAACAAGAGATAATCCAGCCTATTGACAAAGAACTCCTTAAGAAGGAGCTGACGCCAGAGCGTCAGTTGCGCATGACAAACAAGAGTCACAATGAGATTTATATCATCACGGCGCATGAGGCACCCAACGTGATGAAGGAAATTGGCAGACTCCGCGAGATAGCATTCCGCGAGGCTGGTGGCGGAACAGGCAAGAGTATGGATATCGACGAGTTTGACACCATGCCGAACTCCTACAAGCAACTCATCGTGTGGAACCCCGATGCTGAAGAGATAATAGGCGGATACCGCTATATCCTCGGCACCGACGTGGAAACCACAGCCGACGGACAGCCCGTCCTCGCCACAAGCCATATGTTCCATTTCTCCGAAAAATTCATGAAGGAATACATGCCGCAGACCATTGAGCTCGGTCGCTCCTTCGTTTCGCTGCCATACCAGAGCTCGCGTATGGGCGCCAAAAGCCTGTTCGCCCTCGACAACCTCTGGGACGGGCTCGGGGCTCTCACCGTCATAATGCCGAACGTGAAATACTTCTTCGGCAAGATGACCATGTACCCTTCATACATCCGCAAGGGAAGAGACATGATTCTCTATTTCCTCAAGAAACACTTCGACGACAAGGAAAACCTCGTCATCCCGATGGAGCCGCTCAAGATAGAGACAGACCCCAAGGAGCTCGAGGAACTCTTCTGCGAAGACGATTTCCGTGCCGACTACAGGATTCTGAACCGCGAGATACGCAAGATGGGCTACAACATCCCGCCCCTCGTCAATGCCTACATGAACCTCAGCCCAACGATGAAACTCTTCGGCACGGCAATCAACGACGGGTTCGGCGACGTGGAGGAAACCGGCATACTCATAGCCGTAGACGAGATTCTCGAAGAGAAGCGCATGCGCCATATCGACTCATACATCAAGGACCATCCCGAGGCGCTCGAAATCACGAGCGGTGCTAACCCAATCATCTACAAGGAGAAATAAGCCCCCCTACCCATCCCAAAGGAAGGAGATTTGCTTTGATTAATTAAGGTGAGAGGCAGGTATTGTGTATCTGCTTGCCTGAAAAATATAATATTATAAAGAATCCGCTTTGGCTCCATTATATAATATGGGAGCTGGAGCGGATTCTTTTTCATTTTATGCTTGGCGTTTCGCTTGTTTTGTCTGAATGAGAAAGCCAATTCAAATCTCCTTGTCAACTCGTATTTCGTCAATTCGTCTACTTAAAAAAACTTTTTTCTTTTTTTACCCTCACACCCTCACAAATGTGGCTCAAACGCCCTGTTTA
>USSF01000003.1 GCA_900557405.1 uncultured Prevotella sp. | reverse complement strand
CGACAAGCCCATTGGCAGAATTAAGTATGCACTAAATTAATTCCGCCAACAGGTAATATTTTAAGTAATTTATTCATGAAAATATCTTTAATCACTTTATTGTATCTCCATAATCAGTTTCCGCTTCTGCCTGTAAATATAAGCATATTACATTCAGATAATCGACAATTTCCTTATGTGTCAAATTTAGTGTTTTTATACAAGAGCAGAATTCCGTAATAACACCTTCTGGATTATAGTCCCCTCGGCTATTAAAGATGAATAATCGTCCCCCTTTGTATACAAAGATTCGTCTTGGAAAATGCGGTCCCATACCCTTGAAGGCATATATTCCATCTCCCCAAAGATAATTATTAGGAGAAATGAGGTTTATGACATTTTTACTTGCATTTGCCTTTTTATATTCATAGTTGTTTTCTATTTGTTCCGCTATACTGTCAGGTAAACACACGCTTTTAAATGAGTCCGAGCATTGGCCCTTAGATATGTAAGGAACAATGCTACAGATAAAGCATAATAGGATTTTATTGATTATCGTTATTTTCATTGTTATTTCTTAATTTACCTCACAAAGTTACACCATAAAAACGGCAATTCTCCGATTTTATTGCATTATCTCACCCCACCAACGCAAATTGGATACAAATTATGCTGTGGAAACTTCTCGCAGCCGATATAGAGGGTGTCAAAGGCATCGGGGCCGTCGGTACGGTGTTCGAGGAAGTCTTCCTCAGATTCAGATTGTTTTCACCAAAAAGGTGCAGATGAAGCGAAGCGTAACAGGAGATGATGCCTATGGCTGCTGCCCACAAAGGAAAAGCCCATGTCCTACGTTGGTTGGGCGCAAGACAAATGCTTTATCTATTAAGGTGGATTCGGATGGAGTCCACGTTAATATGTTCATTCAGTGAATCATTAGCATGTAATTTACCAAAAGGGTCAGTATAATAATATTTGAAAATATTTACTCTGGCGCCCATTCCAGTATGTGCTACTATATATTGTGTATTTGGCAATAATTTTATGAATGAAGGGTCGCGATTATATTCTCGTGTGTATGAAGAGGATTCAATTACTTTAAATTTATTTGGAATCTTCCTTTCTAAATAAATGGTGTCAACTTCCTTGCATGGTTTCGGGTTTCGTAGGAAAAAGTCATAAGTATATGCTTTGCTAAGGCTGTCCCATGGCTCAATGGAAAAATGCAGCATTTGGTTGATGTAAAAAACTTGTTCTTTTTCAGATAGTTCAAAATCATGATTGTCACAAGAGCACATCAAGAACAAACACATTGCAAAAGTTATGATATACTTCATATTGAAAACTTTAATGAAAACTACATATTGACCTTTCTGATAAGTTCACTAACAACATTTTATAGTCCTTATTGTTGCCATTGAGAGGATTAATAACATGATTTTTAGGATTATCTGCAAATGCGTTGGTCGTATTTATTTCATATTTTGTAGTTCTATATGCATACAGATTTGCGAATACAAAAAGATGCATATTTTCTTTATAGCATAAGTATTGTCTAAAATAACAATCTATTGTATTGTTTTTATTAGAATAATGATTTTTATCTTTGTCATCAAGATATTTCGCAACAAGAGTTTCTACATTATATATGCAATCTTTTGTCATTTGCATATATTCCTGTTTGTTCGTTAGAACTTTTTTCCCATTTGCAAATTGAGCATTAGACGATAAAACATGAATTTTGGAATCATTACTGCAATCTTTCGCCCATTTCTTCTCAATTATTGTTGAGTTTATATTTTGCTCTTTTCTTTCACCTTTACAGGCATACAAACAGAACAAAATTATTACTATGAAATACTTTTGCCACATATAGTAAAATTTCTGATTGAACATTCAACTTTTCTTTTCAAGGATTCTAAGATTAGGTTTTTATAGTCAATATTTGACTGCTTTTAAAATTTTCCCATTGCGATTTGTCCAAGCCTTAATACGACATTCCACAGCACCCAAGCCTGTGGATGAAATTGTATAGGTGGAGTTCGCTTTTAGTTTTATCTTTCTTTCAGATGATGGTATTCCACCACGGCTAACAATATATCCATTTGGAATATAGTTGTTCAAATCAATCTTTGTAGGAGGTACACATAATGAATCTTGCCATATCAAAAATAATGCGCCTTCGTATGATTTTCCATTTGGAAGAACGGAGTCATTTTCAAAACATAAGTCATAAAAATAGCCATTACTGATATGGAGAGATTGTTTGTAGATGTCGAAATCGAAATCAATCGTACTTCTACAACCACAAATAAGAAAAGCGAGAAGGCAAATCACGAATTTCTTCATTTTTCATTATTTAGTTTAACATTACAAAGTTACACCATAAAAACGGCAATTTCCTCGTTTTATTGTATTATCTCACCCCTCTCACGCAAATTGGGTACAAATCGTGCTGTGGAAACTTCTCGCAGCCGATGTAGAGGGTATCGAAGGCATCGGTACCGTCGGTACGGTGTTCGAGAAGGTCTTCTTCTGATTCAGGTTGTTTTCACCCAAAAGGTGCAGATAAAGCGAAGCGTAACAGGAGATGAAGCCGATGGCTGCTGCCCACAAAGGAAAAGCCTTTGTCCTACGTTGGTTGGGCGCAAGACAAAGGCTTTATCTGGAAAGGCGGATTCGTATGGAGTCCACGTTAATATGTTCATTCAGTGAATCACTTCTTAAATTAAACTGGTAATAAATACCATTTATTACTCATATTACTCGTATTACTAATATTTACCGTCCTCGCTTTCGCTTATGTGTCGCAGGACGCATCATTGCAGCCGACTGAGCAATACAGCGCCGCCACCAATGTTCTTCATCTTCATCCTTGTCACGTCCCCAACCAGTACCAGGTGAGCTGCCTCCGCCACAAGATTGGGCATAAGTAGTTGCCTCACGGATATAGCCGAGAACCAGGAGCATAGCACAATTGATTATGTTGCCGGTGTTTGTTGTAAGGTCATTATATCCCGACTCGTCAAGGATTTCTTGTTGGCGGTCTGATAAAGAAGGAATAAGTGGCTCTATGGAATTTGTCAGCATCTTGTTGTAAGTCCAAAGAATGTTTTTCTGAATTGCCGTAGCTTTCAAATCATTGTCCTCACCAAGACTTTTAAGCATTTCACGATGTTCTTCCCTCATTTCCGCAAGTCTGGCTTTCGCTTCGTTGATAGTATCATTGGCATCGTCAAGCATTTTGTATCTTACTGCCAACTTCTCGTCTATACCTTCCATCTCCTTGCGTAACAGAGCAATCTTGTTAGCCAATTCGTCATTGTCAGCACCGGATTGACCAAGCTGCTGGGCTATTTGGTCAATCTGCGTTTGTATATCATCTTTCCGGGCTTGCAGGTTGGCTATCATGGTAGAGATACCTTTCAGTTTGATTTCTGCACGGTGAATCTGCTTCAACAAGTCTTCCCTCGTTGACTGAAGATTACATACTTCTGACACAAGTTCACGTTTGTATTCCTCTGTGGAACGATGCCTTGCCCTTGTTTCCTCCATATTGCTACCACGTTCCAATCCCCATTTCTCACTTACAGCCTCCTGCAATTCACTATGAAGCTTGGTCATATTAGCAGATTCTGCTTCTCTGCCATCACCAAATACACTTTTCCATGAAATGCGATTCTTTACGGGATCTACTGGTACCAACGTACAATGACAATGTGGATTTTTCTCATCAAGGTGGACATAGAAGCTGATGATGTTGTCCTCGCCAAATCGCTTTGCCATGAATGAGTATACATCCTTTGCCCATTCTTCTATGTCTTTGCAGCGGACTATTGAAGAGTTATCAGCACCTTTTGTCAAGTCCACTGTTTGGTTGCCAAAAGCAAGTTCGTGCATACGCTCACGATTGCCTCCAAAGATAAACTGGGCAACAGTCCGTCTTTTCATCACAGCGTTGGGACGTGCGTTTGGGTCTTTGATACCCCTTGCAGCCAAGTTCTCCGCCATCTTTTCCGCTATCGTCTTTGAGGTATCAATCGGTTGAATGATGCCACCCTTTACAACCTCAAAATTAAGTTTAGCACGTGTCGGATCATAGTTGGAAAGGCTGTCTTTGGCTTTCTTCTCCCAATGCTGTTTTGTCCAGTTTCGTTGTTGTTCGTCACTCTCCTGCACACTCACTCCACTGGTTGTAGAGCGCATATCCATGACTTGTTTTCTTCCTGCCATATTCTTTGTTTTTAAGTTTCAAGTACCATTACCCTGCCAGAGCTTGCTCCCCGAAGGCACTCAGCCGAGGAACTCCTTTTGGAGTGGTAGCCTAATACGGTTTTCTCAAAACCGGTAATTAGGCTTACCGATTTGAAAAATCGTTGCTTAACGAGTCGATGGCGCAAGTCGTTTTTGAATTGCAGCAAGCAAGCTCGCAGAGATTTTGAAGAACGCATTTGATTGTTGCATTGCTATCGTTCTGAGATGAAATGATAGGGAATGTGAAGTCATAATACAAGCTGTTTGTAAGACTTCTTGCCGATGAAAAAGACAAAAACATTTCCCTGTCGTTTAGAAGTGATGACCGACAAAGCCGTAAGCTCTTCGATGAATGATTGAACGGTATGACGCTCCCAATTCCAATCTTCCGCAAGGCGTTTGTAAGAAGCGGAATAAGGTGCCGTGTTTACGACAACTCCGTCCGCATCCCTCACAGCAACTCCTTTTTGTATGTGTTCCATCATCCAGACAAAGGCATCATATCGAGTGAGGCGATGATTACCTTTTGATCTTAGGCAGTCTATCAATTCGGCACCAAGAGCAAGCCAATTAAGCGAATGGGTATTCTTTTCCATAACTGCAGTTTTTAAGAATGAGACAACATTTCCATTTGTTTAATATCGGTAGGTTTCACATGAGCTTTTTGAGTTTTACTTTTACGATGTTTTACTTTGGAAGGGAAACAACAGGCAGCTTCAAGAATAAACGCTAATGTTACTGCCACCGAAAGCAGATGTGGAATAAACGAAAGTACAATGGTAGTGAAGGCAAGAACCATAACAATCATGCGTGACTTTCTTATTGTCTGAAGCAGTATCATGTTCTTCTTAGAAGCAAGCGAGAAGAATACATAGATTGATGAAAGCATGATGCCTTTCTCCAAAGGAAACAAAGCGTAATACACCAGATGAAACAAGATAAGTGCAAGACACAGCAATCGTGCCGTGAACAACCTAAAGTTTTCTGAGTAAGCCATACCGAGCCATGCTCTTCTGAATTTTCTGTTAGTGTATAGCCTTGCTGGAAACAAGAACAAAAACAGAGAAAATGCTAAGAATATTGCAATCTTTAAGTACGTCATTTTTATTTGAATAATATGAGTAATACCGTATTACTTGGAAATATCTAAACGTCATCACCAACGTACAGATAGAATGGAGAATTTGAAATTTTAAGCTTCAGAGACTTGAACGATGCTCTGCGAATAATCAGTTCAACATCGTGTAATGTAGGTTCACATTTTGCAATGCGTTCTGCAAAAGCACCGTCTCTTCTGCATATTTTCTTTATGATTTTGGCTATGTCATACTCATATATGTTCCAGACCGTTCTGGATATATGGTACTTTACTTTGCCAGATAACATGATGCGAAGAACAAGACATGATGATTTCACAAGTTTTCCGTTCTCGTGCATCATATAGTCATGCCTGGCTTCAGGAACAACAGCACGATATACCTTGCTGTTGGCATTGATGATGTCGGCTATCTTATATAGTAGTTCAGCCATCATAGTTCATTTTGCAGAATACAGAAAGGAGTTTAGCTGCTGTCATGGCTTCAATAAAGTCAAAAGATGCCTCGTGTGAAAGAAGATCACTTTCAAGCTCGTCCTCCCAAACATCGATAGAATCGTATATGGTTACGGAGATTCCATCAATAAAGCCGTTAGGCTGTGACACCATATTGACCTTGTACATACTTTGACCCAATTTAGGACTGGCAAAGAAACAACAATGATGTATATTGGAAGCTGTTTTACTTGTACCATGATACAGTAAAAGTAAGTCCATATCATCGTCAAGCATGTCCATGACACACCCAATGGGAAACTTTTCTTCAAGAGAAAAATAAAGTATTGCGGAGTCTTCGGTTATGTCGGGTTCCGCACATTTCTTACTGTCAATGAGCCTTGGCAACATGAGCGGTGCCAAAGCCATAAACTTGTTCACTTCTTTTGTTATCATACTTAGTAGGAGTTAAAATGATGAGACGTATATTTTTAGTAGTTGCTGTGGCAACAGATAGTTCAATGCCTTTAAGTTGATGTCAAATGTCTCAGCAAACTTTTTTGATTTGGGAAGTTGAGAGATGACATAGTTGAACTTCTTTCGTTCCTGCTCGGTCATTGTGGCAAGAGAAAATTGGTCAATGCTGATGAAAGGCTGTATTATCATCCAAAGATAGGCGTTACCTTGTGCCTTGTTTTTCATTTCAAGACGGTTAATGTTTTCCACACACTCAGCAGAGTTCTGTAACAATCGCCTCACAGTGCGCATAGACATGTAAACGACTACGTCTTTTGATGATATTTTCCCGTCCTTTGCTGCCAGGAATATATTTCGGCAGATAGTTTCTGTGTCTTTTGTGATGTCGGAAAGAGGTTCGTTGTCCATTTCATATAGGTGTGCAAGAAAAGAACGGAACAAGAAATCTTCTTGGCTCATGAATTTTAGCAGCTCATTCTTGTTGTTTATTCCAGACCTCTTGGTCTCGCCCAAGAAGTAACGGTAACGTTTCAAGATTGAATTTTTATCACAAACACTAATGCTTGTACTGTCCAAAGCATTAAAGAAAGGTTCTGCTTCGTGAACAGCGTCGAGAAGTTCTTTGTCCTCTTTGTAGGAACAAGTCATGTCTTTTATTGTGAGAACATCCCCATAGCCGTATTTCCATGTTTCGGTAAGGTGAAGCATTTCTGTTCTTATGGAGTCATTGATAAGAAAAAAGTCGTTTGCCACATTATGGTGCTTGATGAAAACTGAGTCTTTGGCAAGGAACTTATAGACAGTGTCACTTATCTCATGCCATTCACATAAGGTCTCACCAAAGTCTTTGGTGTTGGAATGGCTAATAGAGCGGACTTTCAATAGGTATTGGTGAAACTCGTTTATGGCATCTTGGCGTGTTCGAAAGTCGTATTTCCCTCCACCAGAGCATGATGAACAACTGGAAAATACAAGTAATATGAGTAATATCGAAAATAAGGGTAATACGATATTACCAAACGGCTGTAGATGATGTATGATATGGCTGTTTTCTCTGCGGATTGGAGACTGAATATGGTCTTTCTTCATGTGGTGTTGATGTTTTATTTGTTTTTAATGACAAAGGTAGGGAGTAAAGTCTGAAAAGAATAATTTTCTGCTCAATATTTTAAGCATTGGTTCTAATCTTGGTAAAAATAGAACCAATAAATAGAGAATACGTCTTAAAACACAGTAATATAGCATATATGTATGGTATTCATACCTAAATCCAGTGGTTTATGATTATCTTTGCAGACAATATTACTTAGCAATACGGATAATATGAACTATATCGGTTATATAAATAAGGCTCAATACTTTGAGCATACAACAGAAATCATCAATTTGATGAAAGGTCATGGATGTGTCAATATTCACATTGAAGAGACCAAAGACAAGAAACGCATTGAGTGGTGTAAGTTCATTGACAGTCTTTCAAATGGAGACAGTGCGGTGTTTGCGTCATTCGACAATGTGTTTCACAATTTCCACGATATGATGTTCTTCATCAAGTATTGTTCTAAGATGGACATTCGTATTATTTCCCTCTCAGATGAACTGGACACGCATGACAAGTTGTTTCCTGAGAGAACAACGGCGGACACATTAGACTTGATATGCAAGGTCTTCAGCAAAAGAGATAGGGCTTCGCATGATGACTTGGAGGCTGAATTGTATTCCTACAGCTTCGAGGATAGAAAATTGAAACGATACAAGCTGGTTATCAATATGTATAAAGCCGGCTATAGTGTAAAGGAAATCATGGAGAGGACTGGCTACCGTGGAAAAAGTAACATATATAGGATATTGCACCAATATGATATAAAGATGGAATATCCATCCATGTCGAGAACCGCTAACAAGGTTAAGGAGAAATCAATCTAAAATAGTCATTTCCCTTACTTTATATCCCATACATAGGAATGTTGGTTATCCAACAATCTCCAATGCCAAGGGTGGGCGTAAAACAGTCAGCAGCTACAGTGTGACATTAGAATTGTGTTGTCAATCAAAAAGCAGCAATATGAAGGTCGGTTCATATCGATCTTCGCTTGATGCTCTGCCGATTGACAATTCAATTCGTCACACGTTCTGCGGAACAATGCTCCTCTCTTGACTGTTTGCAGACAAGAATGGTGCTTTGTTCATCAAGCAGAATAGCTGCCGTCTGTTTTACAGGGTGGGTAAGTCTTTAAGAACCTCTTTTATTTCGTGGAACTTGAAGAAGTTTTATATAAAGGGTGGGGAACTGTGAAGTGTTGCGAGTGGCAAGACCAAATGTCCAAACAAAGTGAGTGGCAATTCTAAACACAAGTCTTCTAAGCGTAAGCCTTGATAGATTGTGTTTAGAATTGCCACTTTCTTTGTATTTGGTCCTTGGCAAACAGTCATGGCAGCCTAATAGCAACTTGTTGCCATCGGGCTGTGATGTCTGTTTGCCAACCATCTCAGTAACACTTCTCAGTGGAGTGGGAAGCTTATAAAGGATAAAATGTAGCGTAAAGACGCTGTGAATACAAGTTGTATCTTTGTATAAAGTGTTGACACTCATTGTATTTGTGAGAATAAGACTCCGAGAGATACAACGCTACAAAAGAAAAAGGCTATTTAATACGCAAATGGTAATCGCCTACGACCTGTAAGGTGATAGATGATTACCATTTGCATTATAAACAAGGCGAGTTTACTCCACCTCGTCATCGTAAGTAAGATTTCCTTCAAAGCCAAGTGTTACCTGCTGTACTCCATGCTTTTGGATATACTTGTTGGTAGTAGTGATGTCGCTATGTCGAGCTTGGTCACGTGCAACTACCACTCCTTGCGCATTTGCCAAGTCACGGATGCCAGAGTCCTTCAAACTGTAGAACTGGTAACAGTCATTCCATTTTAGAGCTTTACGCATAACTTTCCAACGCTTGTTGAATTGGTCTGAACCAATACGCTCTTTGCTTGGTTTGAAGTCAGAGCCGAACAGGTAATAGCTATCCGGCTGCTTGAACACCTCTAAGTCAAGCATAAGTTTGATGACGATTTTATTCAAGCCAACTTCTGCATCCTTGTGGTTCTTGCTGAATTCATGCGATACAAACACCGTTTGTTTCTTCAGAGAAATGTCGCCAATCTTCAAGTGACTCAATTCGCCTGGGCGTATGAGCGTATAATACTGCATCAGACAGGCAAGAAAGAACGACTTATCATTTCTGCACAGATAGTTTGACATCTGATTCAGCATCTCTGGTGTCAAGTCCTTGCGATATTTCTCATGTTCAGGCATCACCTTGATATGTTCCACAGGATTAGTGTTGATGTGCTTACGAGCAATCAAGAACTCCGCCAAGCCGTAAAGCCATCCCCTGTAATTGTTTCTAGTTCGTGGAGAACTCTCACGATCAAGATAAATCCAATCTATGAAGTCATTACAGAAACCAATATCAAATTGATAGGCATACTTGATGGGATTAACTTGCGATGTAATAAACTCACGAAGTATATTCACTCTGGAACGATAGCTTTGACGCGTTTTCTTTCTGTCCATGCGGTCTACATAGTCAAGATAGCGTTCAAGGCAGTTGTCGAAATACACAAAGCCACGACTCTCATCATCTGTTACCCAAGGATTCCATCCCTGAGCAAGCTGCTTTGTAAGAACATCCATGATTTCGCTTGCTCTGCGTTTCTTTTCAGAGACGCTAAGACTATCTTTGATATAGTATCTCTTACGACGCATTAAACCTCGTGCTGGGTCTAATGATGTAAAATCTACAAACCAACGTACACCTTTATGTAAAGTGGGAGGTGTGTAGCCCACAATGTTAGAACTATTGCCGTTACAAAATTTTGAGCACATTTTTTTAACATCTTTTAGAGCCATCATATCGGTGGATTAAAGACGTTTGTTCAATTACCTGAAAAATTCTGGCGCAGATTTGGCGCACCCTTAAACGAAAAATCAGCGTAACTTGCTGTATTACAACTCGTTACGCTGACTTTGGCGGAGAGAGAGGGATTCGAACCCCCGGTACCTCTCAGTACGCCGGTTTTCAAGACCGGTGCATTCGACCACTCTGCCATCTCTCCTTTACTTGAAGAACTAGGTTTGTGTCTTAAAGCGAGTGCAAAGGTATGGGTTTTATGTGAAACTTGCAAATTTTTGCCCGACTTTTTTCAAAAAAAGATGTTTTTTGCTAATTTTGCACCATGATTTATCCAAATACATTCGAAAGCAAGATTGGTTTCAACGAGATAAGGACTCTCCTGCGTGAGCGCTGTCTGAGTTCGCTCGGCAAGGAAGAGGTGGACAAGATTGCCTTTATGGACAGCATGAAGGACATCAACACGCAGTTGGCGAGGGTGAGGGAATTCCGCCGGCTGCAGGAGGAGGTGGAGGATTTTCCGCTCAACTATTTCTTCGATGTGAGGGAATCGGTGGCAAGACTCAGGCTTGAAGGCACACACATGGAGGAGGACGAACTGTTCGACCTGCGACGCTCCATGGGAACAATCTGCGACATAGTATCATATCTTAACCGCTGCGACGAAGACGAAGCTTCCATTCCTCAAGACGGATGGCGCCGCGACCCCGTATACCCATACCCTGCACTACATGAATTGGCAGACGGCGTTATGACTTATCCGCAGATTCTGCAGCGCATAGACCAGATACTGGATAAATTCGGCAAGATACGCGACACGGCTTCGCCCGAACTGAGCAACATCCGGCGCGAACTTGCCAAGACCGAGGGAAGCATCTCGCGTACATTATATAGTATATTGCGTTCTGCCCAGAGCGAGGGACTCATTGAGAAGGACGTAACGCCGGCTATGCGCGACGGCAGGCTCGTTATCCCCATCGTGCCCACGATGAAGCGCAAGATAAGGGGTATCGTACACGACGAGTCGGCTTCCGGAAAGACGCTCTTCATCGAGCCTACTGAGGTGGTGGAGGCGAACAACCGCGTTCGCGAACTTGAGGCCGAGGAGAGGCGTGAGATAATCCGCATACTGACGGAGGTGGCGAAGATTATCCGCCCCCACGTGCTACAGATTCTCGACTCCTACAAGCTCCTTGCCCAGGTGGACATGATTCGTGCCAAGGCAGAGCTCGCCCGTCTTATCGGGGGCATAGAGCCCGAGGTGGGCAAATACCCTCTCATCGACTGGATAGAGGCATCTCACCCTCTGCTGCGCCTGTCGCTCGAGAAGCAGGGCAAGAAGGTGGTGCCGCTCGAAATCATGCTCACGCGGAACAAGCGCATGCTTATCATCTCGGGACCTAATGCCGGCGGAAAATCAGTCTGTCTGAAAACCGTCGGTCTGCTGCAATACATGCTCCAGTGCGGTCTGTCCGTGCCGATGAGCGAGCGTTCGCAGACGGGAATATTCCAGAACATCCTTATAGATATAGGTGACGAACAGAGCATAGAAGACGACCTGAGTACGTATTCGAGCCATCTGACGAACATGAAGAATATGATGAAGAGCTCCAACGACCGCACGCTGATTCTAATCGACGAGTTCGGTACCGGTACGGAACCGCAGATCGGCGGCGCCATAGCCGAGGCAGTGTTCAAGCAGTTCTGCATAAAGAAGGCATACGGAGTAATCAACACCCACTACCAGAACCTGAAGCATTTTGCCGACAGCCACGAGGGCGTGGTCAACGGAGCCATGCTCTACGACCGTCATAAGATGCAGGCCCTGTTCCAGTTGCAGATAGGACAGCCGGGCAGTTCGTTTGCCATCGAGATAGCGCGCAAGATAGGACTGCCCGAGCAGGTAATCCATGACGCAAGCGAGATTGTAGGCTCCGACTACATACAGAGCGACAAATACCTGCAGGATATCGTGCGCGACAAGCGCTATTGGGAGGGCAAGCGCCAGACCATACACCAGCGCGAGAAGCAGATGGAGCAGACCATCGCCAGATATGAGTCGGAACTGACCGACCTTGAAAAGAGCCGCAAGGAGGTTCTCGCCAAGGCGAAGGAACGCGCCGAGGAGCTTTTCAAGGAGAGCAACAAGAAGATAGAGAATGTTATTCGTGAAATCCGCGAAAAACAGGCAGAGAAGGAGGAGACAAAGAAGCTGCGCGACAGTCTGAAGGACTTCAAGGAAGGCATCGCCGACATGGACAAGCAGGCCGAGGACGATAAGGTTGCGCGCAAGATGGCACAGATTCTCCGGCGCAAGGAGAATAAGAAAAACAAGAAGAAGGCGGAAACCGATGCCTCTAACTCCTCACTCCCCACTCCAAACTCCTCACTCCAAACTCACCACTCCCCACTCAAGGAAGGGGACACCGTAAGAATAAAAGGCACCACCACAGTGGGCAGGATAGAGAGCATACAGGGCAAGAACGCCACCGTAATCTTCGGCGACCTGCGTTCCACCACTTCATTGAAGAAGCTCGAAGCCGCCGCACCGCCCAAGAAAGAGGAGCCTAAGCCATACATGACCGTGGGCAGACAGACTCGCGAGACCATCGACTCGAAGAAGCTGAACTTCAAGCAAGACCTCGACGTCAGGGGAATGCGCGGCGAAGAAGCATTGAATGCCGTAATGTATTTTATCGACGATGCCACGCTCGTGGGTATGTCGAGGGTGCGCATCCTCCATGGCACCGGCACGGGAATCCTGCGCCAGCTCATACGCCAGTATCTTGCCACGGTGCCTGCCGTGACCGACTACCGTGACGAGCACGTGCAGTTCGGCGGCGCCGGAATAACGGTGGTTGACCTGGGCTAGGGGGGACTAAGGCTAAGCCCTCGCCGTATTCAGTGCCCTCATGGCATTGAATACGGCGATTACCGTTACGCCGACATCCGCAAAGACTGCCATCCACATTGTGGCCACGCCGAATGCGGCAAGCACGAGGACGAGTAGTTTGATGAATATCGCAAACACCACGTTCTCCCTGGCGATGCCGATTGTTCGGCGTGCGATGCCGATTGCAGTAGCAATCTTCGACGGCTTGTCGTCCATCAATACCACGTCGGCAGCCTCAATCGCCGCATCGCTGCCCAGCGCTCCCATCGCTATGCCCACATCGGCGCGGGCAAGCACTGGAGCGTCGTTTATTCCGTCGCCCACGAAGGCGAGCGCCTCACCTTCCTTCTTTTCATCAATCAGCTTCTCCACGGCATCCACCTTGTCGGCAGGCAGCAGTCCGGCGTGACATTCGTCGATGCCCACCGCCTCCGCCACGCGGAGCGCCACGTCCTGATGGTCGCCTGTGAGCATCACCGTCTTGCGGATTCCGCGCCTTTTCAGTCCTTCCACGGCCTCCTGCGCATCATCCTTTACCACATCATTCACCACGATATGGCCGGCATACACGCCGTCTGCCGCCACATGCACTATCGTGCCCTTTCTGTGACATTCATGCCATTCGGCACCGATGGCGTCCATCATCCGGGCATTGCCCACGCACACCTCTTTGCCGTTCACCAGCGCCCTTATGCCCTGTCCGGCGATTTCTTCCACGTTCTCCACCCTGCATCCGTCGCTTTCATTGCCGAAGGCAGTCTTCAGCGACATGGCTATAGGATGGGTAGAATAGCGCTCCACGTGGGCGGCGAGATGCAGCAGTTCCCTCTCGTCGAAATTCTGCGGATGCACTGCCTCCACCTCAAACCTTCCCTTCGTCAGCGTTCCTGTTTTGTCGAACACCACGGTGGCGGTCTTTGCCAGCGTGTCCATATAGTTTGAACCCTTTATCAGTATTCCCCTGCGCGATGCTCCGCCGATGCCGGCGAAGAACGTGAGCGGCACGGAGATGACCAGCGCACACGGACAGGAGACCACGAGGAACGTCAGCGCCCTGCTGACCCACACTGGGAGCGCCTCCATATATCCGCCGCAGAAGAACGGCGGGATGAACGCCAGAGCCAGTGCCACATATACCACTATAGGCGTGTAGACACGGGCGAAGCGTGCGATGAACGTCTCGCTCTTCGACTTGTTCCCGCTTGCATGCTCCACGAGGTCGAGAATCTTGCTCACGGTGGACTCGCCGAACGATTTTTCCACTCTTATCCTCACCACTCCTGAGATGTTGATGCAGCCCGACACCACTTCGTCGCCTTTCTTCACGCTGCGCGGCATGCTCTCGCCGGTCAGCGCCACGGTGTTGAGGCTCGTCTCGCCTTCCACCACCACGCCGTCGAGCGGCAGCTTCTCGCCTGGCTTCACCACGATAGTCTCGCCAACAGCCACTTGCTCCGGACTTACCTCCACCACCTGGCCTCCGCGCTCCACGTTGGCCGAATCGGGCCGGATGTCCATGAGATGGGAAATCGACTTGCGGCTGTTGTCCTCGGCGTAATGCTCGAAGAGTTCGCCTATCTGGAAGAAGAGCATCACGAAGACCGCCTCGGGGAACTCCGTTTCAGCACCTGGCAGGAAGCCTATCAGGAGAGCGCCCACTGTGGCCACGCACATCAGGAAGTCCTCGTCGAACACCTCGCCATGCATTATTCCCTCCACGGCCTCGCCGATGGTGTCGTAGCCGATCAGGAGAAACGGCACGAGATATACGAGCAGCAACTGCCACACTTCGAGGTTCAGAGTCTTTTCGATGATTACCGCGCCGACGAGCAGAACCGCCGTCAATATGATGCGCAAGAGTTTTTTCTTTTCCATACCTTATATATATTATGTTGTCAGTGAAACGCCGGACAAATGTCTGTCGGCGGGACTTGCTCCAAAGTCAAGTCCCGCCGGTCATCTGTCCGTTTCGCAATGCAAAGGTATTCCGGATTTTTTGCAATCCGGTTGCAAATGTCGCCGATGCAGCTGGAGTCTCCCGGCTTGTCGGACATCCTTGTTATTTAGTCCTCCATATCTCGTAGCAGAAGGGCAGAGTCTTTGTGTTTCCACCCAGTTCGTAGCTGAAGCTTGAGTGTCTTGACTTAATCTTGTCCACGTATTCACTCAGTATGCTCTTGAATACAAGGAAAGAGCGGATTCTCGCGTCGTGCTCCGAGTGCTGTATGAAGAAGACATAGCGGTTGAGCGGATTCTTCTTCATCACGCTGACCATCCTGTTTGCCAGGTTCTCGGTGAAGGTGCTGTCCACATTGGAGAAGAAGTATGAAAAGTTGAAAACCACGAGGTTTGGTGTCTCCGATACGGAAGTCCAATAGCTGTCGTCCAGTTCCTGGAAGGAAGTCCTGAATGTCATCTGCATCCTTCCGCCGGTCGTCTCCCCAAGCAGCTTTTCCGCCATTGCCTTCATCGCCACGGAGATGTCGATGCCCGTATAATGTATGTTGGGGAACTGTCCCGTCATCTGTTCGGCAAAGGCTATGCCGCAGGTGGCGGGGCCGCACCCTATGTCTATGATACGTATCCTTCCGCCTGCGTCTTCAGCCATGGAAGCCAGCCATTCGCGGTATGAATGATACAGTTTTTTTGCGCTGCAGTAATGCCTGCGCATGATGTAGTGACAGTATAGCAGCACCTGGTCGTCGGTGTTCACGCTCAGGTTGGAGTCCAGCTGCGTGCTGAACAATGACAGCTGGTTTGAGAAATCAATCCTTCCGTAGTTGATGAGTGCCATGTTTGCCTCCATCGTGTTGCCCAGGATTATCTCGTGCCATCTTGTGCGCGGGTCGGCTTTTATCGCGTCCGTTACATTATGGCTGAATGATTCGGCGAATCGGGAGGACATGCCGAACGTTTCCATTGACATGTCAGCCTCGTCGGCACAGACGGCTTCCGGCACGTCAAAGTCCCCCCTGCAGTAGTCTTCCGCATCCACATCGAAGTATCCTCCCTTGCTTCTCACGAACTCCATCAGTTTGTAGAAGGTGAAGTTCTCGTTGAGCAGAACGGGGTTCCCGATGAGAATCAGGTTCAGCCTCGCCCTGGTCATTGCCACGTTCAGCTTGCGGTCAATCACCAGTCCGTCCTCTTCAAACACATTGCTTGTGAGGAAATTGAGCTGGTATGGCTGCTGAATGGTGAAGCCGTATATGATGTAGTCGCGCTGGCTGCCCTGATAGCGTTCCACGGTGTCTATCGTGATGTCGTGCAGACAGGGGATGCCGAACTTGTCAATCTCGTTTCTCACCGTTGATATCTGGTTGCGGTATGGCACGATGACGCCCACTGTCTTTTCCGTCTCAAAGCTTCCGGCGGTCAGCTCATACACGGAGCGCACGGTGGCGGCAATCATCCTCGCCTCCATACTGTTAGTCTTGGCTGAGAGCGAAGGCTTCTCCGGTTCTGCCGTGACGAACGCTATGCGGCGTGTCGTGAGCATGGTGATGATGCTGTTGCCTGTGTCCTTGCGCACATTGGGGAGCAGCTGGTGGTCGAGTGGCACGATGTCAAGGCGGTTGCCGTAGAAGGCATAGTTGGGGAATTCCGCAATGTCCCTGTGCATGCGCCCCTGCTTTGTCAGCATATATACGAAGTGCTCGTCGTAGTCTCCGCTGTCGGTCTTGAACTGTGCGAGCAACCGCTCAAAGAGCGACAGCCGGCAGTCGGATAGATGTATGTCGCGCAGCTCCGGTTCCGTCACGGCGGATTCCTCCGGTGTCTGCTGCACTACGGCGGGCAGCTGCTTGTGGTCGCCGATGAGCACGAACCTGTCTATCCGGCAGCTGTTGCCCTCCCGGGCACTGAGCAGTCCGATGAGATGAGGCTCGAGAATCTGCGACGATTCGTCCACGATGGCAAGACTGAAACGCTTTATCTGTAGCAGCGGCATGTTGGCGTTGAGGGCGGCAGTCGTTCCGCAGAACACCCTTGTGGCTTGGATGAGCCTTTCGCCGGATTTGGTGTCTTCGGATTTCAGCTTGTTGCACATCAGGTATCGGCGGTATTCCTTGGAGCAGGAGAGTTCAGAGCCTATCCTCATGAAGTCGAAGCCGGGGTTCTCCCCCTTCAGTTCCACGAGTTTGCTGCATATTTCGTCCACCGCACGGTTCGTGTATGACAGCAGCAACACGTTGGTGCCCTCCTCCAGCAGTTCCTCCTTGAGCAGGTTCACAAGTCCGTAGGAAGTCTTTCCCGTTCCTGGCGGACCGATGATGAGAAACAGGTCGCGCGCCTGCTTCGCCCGTTCCACGAGAGAGTTGAAATTGCCGTATTCCCCCTTGCGCCTTATCGTGGAGTCCGTCTCCGGCCGGCGCTGCAGCAGGATGAGGTCGCGGCGCTCCTTGGGTGCCGAGAGGAAAGAGTGCATGGCGCTGTACATGGAGCCCGCCGTAGACTCCAGCATATCGTGCTCGATGGCCCAAAGGGTGCCTTCGGGCTTGTTCTCGAATACGCTCTTGTCCGTCTGACTGCAGCGCAGGCGGAGTTCGATGCTGTCGTTTTTCATATCCACGATAGAGGCACGGTGTACCATCTGTGCGCAAGCGTTCGGCACCTTTGTCTCTTGGCTGTAGTTGTACGGGTAGAGCATCACGATGTCGCCGATGCGGAAGTTTGTCGTGTCGGCCGCCTGCGGTTCGTCAAACCTCAGCTTTATCCCGCTGACGGACACCTCCTGTTTGTCTTCGAAGTCATATCCGGCGATATGCAGCCTGTCGTAGATATTTCCGGCAGCCTTCTTTTCCTCCAGCGTGTCGGTCCATGTCGCGGCAAAGCCGGAGTCCTCCTTCGTCTTGTTGCCCACTTTGGCGAGCAGCTGCTCGTTCTCCAGAAAGCGCATGAAGCGCAGGTAATACAGACGCTCAAGCTTGGATGCCGAGGCGATGGGCTTGAGCAGTTCCGAGAGTTGGGGCTGTATGTAGTTCTCCCACAGCCGTCCCGTCAGCTTCTTCTTGTTCAGCATATTGGGAGTAAGGCTCGTCAGTATGTCGAGCCCCTCCTTGGCATACAGGATTTCGCTCCATGCAAGCAGGTTGCGCATCCTTATTGCCCTGTGCAGCAGCTGTGGGGAATTGGGCAGGGCTATGAGCCCTTTCGCGTATTTGGAGTATAGGAGCATGATGCCCTTGATTTCCGCCGCATACTTCTGGTATTCATATACCAGCAGGGCACGGTACAGGAGAACCTGCACCCAGTGGGGCTCCTTTTCTTTGGGGACATCGGGATTGTATGATGGCGAAGAGTAAGGCACGAACTCGCCCTTACCTGATTTCTGCTCTATGATGATTGTGTCTTTCCCGTTTTGCCATAGGAAGTCGAGGCGTCCCTGGATGCCCAGCACATCGCTGAAGAAAGAAGGTTCGAGAACCACGTCTTTCTTGTTGTAGCGTTCGAATGTCTGCGGCAGACTGGTACCAATCAGCTGACTGATGTTGCGCTTCTGTATCTGTGCGTCTTGAACGAAATGTGCCAGTCCGGCAGACAGTTCCGGACATGAAATGAAGCCCAGCATGTTCTTGCTGACAAAGTCCCTGAGACTGTCGTTTAAGGCGATGTTGCGGTCGTGCACGGTATCATCCAGAAACTGTCCCGACAGGTTACCCAGATGAATGGGCTGCGTGTTGGGGCTCGGCTTGATCTTGTTTATCAGATTCACGAAGGGCGATTCGGCATACGACTCGAAGCAGCTTGATATCGTGGTGATGTTTATGAGATAGTCAGGCTCCAGTATGATAAGCTCCGGCATACAGATTTCGCCGCGCTCATCCATACGGATGCGCACCAGGTTCAGTTTGGCTCCCTCCCAGAGGATAGTCCTGAGATATGACCAGTCGGATTTTCCTTCAAGCGTGAGGATGCGGTTCCGGCTGCCGTAGGAAATCTGCAGCGTGGTGTTGTTTTCCTCTTCCGTAGCCCAGATATACTCGTCGTCCCAATGCTCCACGATGACGCGGATTACGTTCTCGTTGTATTTCCCCCACGTCTTCTTCCTGTCGGCCCGCGGGAAGCATGCCTTCAGCCGCTCCGGTATCTCCTCCTTGCCGCATACGTGGTATACAAGCAGGGCAGTGGCCTTGAGGTTATGCGGAAAGAGCCGTGGCAGTTCCTCTTCCGATAGTTTCCTGTTGCTGTTCGGTTGCGGGAAAAGGTCTTTGCGTGCCATGTGGATAAGGTCTGCCACTCCGAAAGGTATTCCGTATTCCTTGATGCAGTAGTCCACCTTTGCGAAGAGTCCCACAAAGGCAATCTGGCAGTCGAGCACTGCCTGGTCCACGGCTCGGCGGAACACCTGCCTGAGGATGTCATACTTGTCCCCGTCCGGCATGTTGTCGGCACAGGATTCCTGCAGCAGCATATAAAGACTCGACGCGGAGTCCACCACGATGGATTTCCCGATACTGGCGTGAACCCTGTCGCTGTTGTCAATCTTCCGTTTGGTATAAGGTTTTGTCTGCATGTTATTTTCCTGTTATGGTGTCGGCAAATCTGTTGTTCTGATGGCGCTTCCAGTTGTCCAGGGCGAGCTGCTTGGTGGTGTTGGCATAGCAGTATTCGCAAAGGTGCGGACAGGTGTTGTATTCACCGATGTCTTTTGATGTCATGCATTCGCAATACTGCCGCTGTCCGGAGTCCTTCCGGTGCGTGCTCACGAAATACCTGCCGTGCGGAAGCAGTACAGCCCCTTCTGGGAGTTCTGCAGCGCCGAAGAGGGTAGGGGCGGGCATGTCCTCCACCTTGATTCCCATGTAAGCCATCAGCTCCTTGTCTTTGTGGGCGATTCGGGCTATGAGGTCGCCGTCGATGCAGCGGTTGTGGCTGATTCCGTATTTCGTGATGTCAATCTTCTCGCCGCAGGTGGCAAGCTTGAAGTTCCATCCGCGCTCCTTGTTCAGCGCCGCCAGCTTTCCGGCAAACTCCTCCATCTCTGGCGTTTCCCATTCGTGATAGAATATGCCGTTCAGTTCCATGTTGCGCTTCACCTTTTTATATATGGCGATGTCGGCATAGCTGAACACGAGCTTTTCGGTGTAGCCCTTCAGCTGGTCGCCGATATTCCGGATTTTCCTGATAAGGTCGTCTGTGGAGATGTCATCGGTCAGTACCAGCGGGTCAAAGCGCCACACCACGGCTTCCTTGCCCAGCATACCGGCGAGCGTCTTGAATGTCTCGATTCTCGTCTGCAGGGGCGGCACCCTTTCGAGCCCCTCCTGTTCATAGTCGTTGAGCGAATACTGGATGTAGCAGCCGATGCCCCTTTCCTTCAGAATATGTAGATATGGTATCAGCGGGCGTGGATTCTTCGACCAGAACACGATGAAGCGCGTCTTTTCGTATGACACATACGACTTCACGCCATTGAAGGGGTTGGTCCATGCCGAATAGCCCTTCTCGAGGCGGCTGAAGAACCATTCAGCATAGAATGCCGGAATGTCTGTGCTCCGGCTTGCCGAAACGATGACGGGAGCCTGTGCCTTGACAGACCTTCCGTCTACGATGATGTTTGTATGTTGCCGAGTTGCCATAAGCCGATACTGTTGTTTTGCTGGAGTTCTTTTCCGGTGAATGTATCCGTAGTCATCTTTTTTGTGGATACATGATTTCAGCTAATACAAAAGTACGCCTTTCTCTTCATTCATACAAGTATTCAGGATAAAAACGTCCGTAATGTATATTATCATAAGTATCTTTGATTCCTCCTTGTCAACTAAAAAAACTTTTTTTTCTTTTTCAACCCTCACACCCTCACCCTCTGACTCTTCCGAATGGAAAGCCAATGAAAAATTAAGGAACGAAGTTCAGCGGCTGGGGAAAAGCCAATGAATGGTTTTACCCGTCATTATTTTCAAGTCGAGACTTAAAAAAACAGAGCATAAAGTCTCAAAAACAAGCAAAAAAAGCGGGATTTATGTCATCTTCTACTAAAATCACCTTATAAAAAGCTAAAATTTTGCCTTTTATAATAGACTGTCGCAATAAATTATTATATTCGTAGGGTAAAATGCAGTAGAAATATGGAATTGAATCGCATAAAGGCAGTTAACAATAAAGAGCAACAAGACAGAGCGATATCTTGCCTCTAAAAACTATACAGAAGAAGAACAACGCATTGTTGAAACGCCTTACTATTATGATGCATATAGCCATGAGCCTCGTTAAGCACAAAGCTCTTGATCATGAAATAGATAAAACATTGGCGGAGATACAGCGTATCTTGGGAATTGAAATAAACATGAAGAATAATACAATGAAGGATTTAACCATATCAAAGATAGAAAGGCTAAACGTGTTGAACAACCGTCTTGCAATAGAAAAGATACAAAAGACATTGGACATTACTGGTATGATGTTCGATGGAGAATATCGTTTTACGAAAAAAATGGTGGCCGATTTCTATGAAGTTGAAGAAAGAACAATTGAAAGATACCTTGAGAATTTCGGTTCTGAATTATCTGGCAATGGATATGTTTTATGTAAAGGTAAACGTCTGAAAGACTTAAAGTTACAATTTGCTCCCGTCATCAATGTCGGGAGCAAAACCACACAACTCGGTTTGTTCAACTTCCGTTCGTTCCTGAATATTGGTATGTTGCTTACGGAGAGTGAAAAAGCGAAGGCTTTGCGTAGTGCCATTTTGGATTTTGTGATAGCTACGATAAATGAGAAAACAGGTGGCGGAACAAAATATATAAATCGCCGTGATGTGAACTATATTCCAGCAGCTATCACTGAAGAGAACTATCGTAAGAACTTAACCTCCGCAATAAGCCAATGCGTGGGTGGACACAAAACCTATAAGTATGCACAAATAACAGATTGGATATACGAAGCAGTGTTCAAGGAAAATGCCAAGGAATACAGAAGGGTTCTTTCTCTTGACTCCAAGGATAATGTGCGCCATACCCTCTATGCCGAAGTGTTGCTTGTAATATCTTCTTTTGAGAACGGTATTGGTGCTGTTATACAGCAGCAATACAAGGAAAATGGAGGTAGATTGTTATCAATGGACGAGGTAAAACAAATTGTTGACGACTTGGCAGAGCATCCGATGCAAAAGCCTTATCTTAATGATGCTCGTACCAAGATGGCTTCACGTGATTATAGCTTTCGTGATGCCTATCATGGCAATATAGCCGAATACCTCAGAGCGGTAACACCAGAAGAATTTGAACGTTTTATTGGAGACCAGTCAATAGATTTTGACAGAATTCTTGAAGATAACAAGGATGTCTTGAAACGATTAAAGCAAGCAGACAATGAGTAATGAAGTAAAATACATCAGTTACGAAGAAGCTTTAAATGTCTATAATAAGATGATAGACGCAAGTGATGGCGGCTTTGATGGCGTAAGAGATGAGGGTGGAATCCTTGCCACTCTCGACTTTGTACAAGATGATATGTACTATCCCGATTTTTCCGACAAGCTATCTTATTTGGTATTTAAATTTTGTTCAGGTCATTACTTCAATGACGGTAACAAGCGTATAGCTCTGACACTTGGTGCATATTTTCTTTACAAGAACTCATATGTTTGGCAAGCAACAATCTTTATGCGTCAGATGGAGTCAATCGTATATCATGTTGCTGCCTCAAACATTGATCAAGATTTGCTACTTCGCATAATGACTTTCTTTATGAAAGGTGAGGAATATGACGAAGAGCTGAAGATTGATATTGCAAATGCTATGAGTAATGGAAATTTAGGAATAAAAGGTGAAGATTACGAAATAACGGATGAGGATGATAATTTCTAAACGGCATTTAAGATGAACGGAAAGCAATTAAAGAACAGCATATTACAATGGGCGATACAGGGCAAACGAGTATTGAGACAACACGTATTTATCTTCGTAGAAGTAGCAGTGAACAACAGCAGATAGTTGATGAGGTAATTACCTGGTAAGCAGAAGTCGGTTACACCTCCACGTCATTCACCTCAACTCGTCTGCTTCATATGATATGTATTCCGGAAAAAAACGGGAGGTGAAGGGCAGAAAGTCGGGAGTAATGATTACCTTTGTCGGTACGTTTTAAAATAAGATTGTATATGGCACTGTCCAACATAGAGAAGCATTACAACAAGCATCCCGAAGACCTGCGCCTGCAGCGCAGACACGGCATAGTAGAATTTGAAACCACCATGCACCATCTTCGCAGGTTTCTCCGCCAGGACTCCTTCCTGCTCGACATCGGTGCGGGGACGGGGCGCTACACTTCGGCACTTATGGCCGAGGGCTATAAGGTGAAGGCCGTGGAGCTGGTGCGCCGCAACATAGAGGTGTTCCTGAAGCGTGAGCCTGCCGCCGACGTGGTGCAGGGCGACGCACGCGACATGCCGTTCATCCCTACGGCTACGGCCGACGTTACGCTGCTGCTCGGTCCGCTGTATCATCTCATCGGCGACGGGCAGAAGCTGAAGGCCCTGAATGAGGCGAAACGCGTGACGAAGCCCGGCGGACTGATATTCGTGGCGTATCTGATGAATGAATACAGCATCCTCTCGTATTGCTTCGACGAAGACCGCATCGGCGGACTGATGGAGCGGGGCGCGGTGGACAAGGACTTCCATATACAGGCACAGGAGGACGAGCTGTACGACTATGTGCGCATCGACGACATCAACCGTCTTGACGAATGTGCCGGACTGGAGCGGGTGACCATCTTCTCGCCCGACGGAGCCTCCGACTATATGCGCACACGGCTCAACCGCATGAGCGACGATACCTTCGCCCGCTTCATAGAATACCAGAAGGCAATCTCCGAGCGTGCCGACCTTATCGGGGCCGGCAGTCATGTGGTGGATGTGGTTAGGGTGCCTGAGTGTTAAGCCTTGTCGTTATACTTGCTCTCCAGATAACCGGCGAATATCCTGGCGGCGCTTTCCACCTTTGCAGCGCAGGGGCGCTTCTTGTAGTATTCCGCCGTGCGCTCCGAAGCCACATAGTTGTTTGCGGCCTTCTCATGTCCGTTGAGTCCGAGGATTTCCGCGCAGATGATGGAGCCGTTCTGCCGGCGGGATTCCTCGAGCAGCTGCTGCACAATCTTGTAGCAGTGGGATTTCCCTTCGGTGTTGGCCCCGTCGGTCTCCCCCTCTTCCAGTCCGATGAGCATTACCAGTCCTGATACGGCTCCGCAGATCATTCGCATCCTGCCCACGCCGCCGCCGAATCCGCCGGCAATCTTCAGGGCAAGCTTCTCGTCGAGCCCGTACATGTCGGCAAAGGCAGCCACCACACTCTGGCAGCATCCGTAGCCCTGCATGAAATAGTCCACGGCACGGCTTACGCGTGCCTCCAAATCTTGTTTCTTTTCCATTGCTTGTCTATGTTTTTCTTTTTCCGGGGGTAAATGTAATGCTTTTATTCCAATTCCGCCACCGAACCCTCATGGTATTAAGGAAATATAACGTTTGCGCCTGCTTGAACAGCCCGGCGGACGTGTGGACAAACACAGGGGCACCGGCCCGCAGAATGCCGTCCTTTCTGCAAGAACCGCCGCTTCATCGGTCGTCTCACTATAGTGAAAAACAAATTCCACTATAGTGAGAAACAATTCCCACTGCAGTGAGAAATGAATCTCACTAAGTGAGACGACTGGAGAAACCGTCGTTCAGGACATAAGAACATAGTGGACATTTACGTATGATGCCATGCTTTGAAATAAGCTTTGCCATACCCGCCGGGCAGGGAAGATGGAAGAAAATGCTTAAATTACGCCCATTTTCTTGCATACCTCAAATATCATTTATAAATTTGCTGACGTATTGACTTTAACCACAACAAAATAATACTGATATGAACATAACAGAAAGATTCCTGAATTATGTGAAGTTCGACACACAGTCTGCCGAAGACAGCCAGACCGTGCCGAGTACAAGCAAGCAACTTATATTCGCCGAGTTCCTGCGCGACGAGCTGAAGGCAGAAGGCTTCAGCGACGTGGAGATGGACGGGCAGGGCTACATCTATGCCACACTGAAGGCGAACACGAAGAAGGATATACCCACGATAGGCTTCATCAGCCACTACGACACGTCGCCTGACTGCAGCGGAAAGGACGTGAAGCCGCGCATCGTGGAAAACTACGACGGTTCCGACATCACGCTCTCCGAAGGCATCGTTTCATCGCCGAAGAAATTCCCGGAGCTGCTGCAGCACAAGGGAGAAGACCTGATCGTGACCGACGGACATACGCTGCTCGGCGCCGACGACAAGGCCGGCATAGCAGAAATAGTGCAGGCCATGTGCTGGCTGCGCGACCACGACGAGATTGAGCACGGCGACATACGCATGGGCTTCAACCCCGACGAGGAAATCGGTATGGGAGCACACCACTTTGATGTGGAGAAGTTCGGATGCCAGTGGGCATACACCATGGACGGCGGCGACCTGGGCGACCTGGAATACGAGAACTTCAATGCCGCATCGGCAAAGGTGAACATCAAGGGTGTGAGCGTGCATCCGGGCTATGCCAAGGGAAAGATGGTGAACGCCAACATGCTTGCTGCCGAATTCATCGGTATGCTGCCTGCCAACGAGACTCCGGAAACGACCGAAGGCTACGAGGGATTCTACCATCTGCTCGGCATTGAGTCGGGCATTGAGCACGCCAAACTGTCGTACATCATACGCGACCACGACCGCAAGCTGTTTGAGGACCGCAAGCGCTTCATCACTTCCGTGGCACAGAAGATGAACGAGAAGTACGGCGAAGGTACTGTTGACATCGCCGTCAGCGACCAGTACTATAACATGAAGGAGAAGATTGACCCCAACATGCACGTCATCGACATCGTGCTGAAGGCGATGGAAGAGAGCGGCGTGCCGCCGAAGGTGGCGCCTATCCGCGGTGGAACCGACGGAGCGCAGCTTTCGTTCAAGGGTCTTCCTTGTCCCAACATCTTCGCCGGCGGCGTGAACTTCCACGGCCCCTACGAGTTTGTCAGCATCCAGGTGATGGAGAAGGCAATGCAGGTGGTGGTGAAGATCTGTGAGCTCACAGCACAGTACAACGACTAAAGAAAAAAATAAAGGCGTAGCCGCATCATGTTGCGGTTGCGCCTTTTCTGAATACTTTGACAAGACCTGGAGGATAGTGTGGGGCTACAATCTTTCGCAGAACTCTATCTTCTCTTTATTCGGCCCTTCTATCGTAAAAAACTTAACGCCCTTTTCCCAAAATGGGAGACTGTTAACCTGCATGTCGAGCATACAGAAACTGTTTGATGATTTCATCATTTCAAACAGTCCCTCAATGTCCTTTACGTCAATGGCAATATGGTCGATAGCTCCATATTCCATCTTGGCATTGTTGTTCTGGTATGTTTCAATCATGAGATTGTGAAGTTTGAGAAATGCGACTTCCTCTGTTCCGTTGACAGTACGCAATGCTGTTTCAAATCCCAATGCGTGATAAAACTCTATTGTCTTGTTGATGTCGTTGGTAGGGATGCCGATATGTTGGACTCCCGTAGTAAATTCCTTGATGTTCATAGTTGTATTATATTAAAAGTTGATGATTTCCGCTCCAAGTTGGAAGTAGCTTTGGTTACTCTGTGGGTTCCATATTCCATTGACATATACAGGAATAGTGTATTTCCCCAGTTTCAGATTGTGGCATGCCCGTAGTGATATATGTACTATTCCTGCCGTGGTACCGTAGAAATGAGCCTCTTCGCCAGCTTTGTTCAATGCGAAGGCACCACCGATGCCTGCGTCGATTTTCCATCCGTCGTTGTCGTATATCCTATATTCTGCATAAGCAAAGGTGGAGTATTTCTGCTGTGTGTTGTCGCTGTTGCGGTCGCGACCGAATATGACGGTTGACCAACTTATCGACAGTGGTATTGTATTATTGTTGAAATGATAGCCCAAGGTCGCGTCAAGGAACCGTCCCGTGGTGTGGGCGGAATAGTTCCAGTATTGTTTGTTGTTGTATGTCGCACCCGGTGAGAAATTATAGGTATCCCAAAGGTCAAGATGCCATCCGCCGGCTTTAAGACTCATGTAGTGGTTGAATTCCTTGTAAGACCCCTCCGAATTGGTACCGCCCCACAGCCCGATGATGATATGGTTGTCAGCCATCGTATAGCCAAGGTCGGTAAGCAACACTATTCCGTCGGTCACCTCCATTCCTCGCCATAGATGGTTGTTCTGCAATTTGGCGTTGAGATGGAGTTGCGCCCGGACAGCGCCAATACACAAGGCGAGTACAAGAATGAAGCAAAATAGCCTTTTCATCTTTATTGAATTGTGAGAACGACATTATTAAATAAGGTATTCTTCAGGCAGCTTAGGCATCGCTCCGTTTTGTGTGCATACATACGCCGATACTTTTACAGCCAGCCTATGTGCTTCGTCCGGGCTTTTCCCTTTCAAGACACTTGCTATAAAAGCCCCTGTGAAGGAATCGCCTGCACCGACAGTGTCAACAACTTCCACATGTGGGGTGTCAACAAAAGAAACATGTCCCGGAGTGAAGACGTAGCTGCCGTTTACGCCACACGTGAGTATAAGCATCCGGAGATTGTATTTCCCCATCAGCAGCCAACATTTGTTTTGAAGGTCTATGCCGGGATATCCGAAGAGACGGCTCACGGCAATTAGTTCCTCGTCGTTTATCTTCAGGATGTTGCATCGTTCCATGCTTTCGGTTATTATTTCTTTTGTATAGAATCCCTGTCTCAGGTTTATGTCGAATATCTTGTATGTGTCTTCTCTGTCGGGCATGAGGTCGAGGAAGCGGTGGATGGTCTGGCGTGACACTTGGTTGCGCTGTGCCAGCGTGCCGAAGCAAACGGCATTACAATGTTTTGCCAAGTCTTCCAACTTCGGCGTGAAAGGTATATTGTCCCATGCCACGTTTTCTTTTATGTCATAACAAGGTATGCCGTTGATGTCGAGTGACACCTGAACCATTCCTGTCGGATAATCCACTTCGTCTATCTGGAAGTTAAGGTTATGTCTGTTGAGTTCGTTTGTCAGTTCCTTGCCAAGCCCGTCTTCGCCAATGGCACTCACGGCACAACTGTTTATACCGAACTGTGACACATGATAGGCGAAGTTGGCAGGAGCGCCTCCTAATTTCTTTCCTTCGGGGAGCATATCGAATAATGCCTCGCCGATTCCAATTACCAATTCATTCATATTTCTTAAAGTTAATGTTGATAGATGTCTTGTCTCTCTTCTGATTGGAGACTGCCAAAAGGACTTTTCCTTTTGTCCGCTGCAAATATATGATGGTTTCCTTTTGGTTCCTGTCCGTTTCCCTCTGTATTTTATTGGGAACGTTACCGCAAACGTTTCCAAAATCTGCAATCGTTTTAAAAATGCAAATGCGTTAAAAAACAGAAAAAAAGGCACATACATATATATATAATGAAAAGAATCAATTACCTTTGGATCTAATATAATGAAAGCACTATGAAGTATATTACAATCAAGGACATAGCAAAATCACTCTGCATATCAGTCTCCACCGTATCGCGTGCGCTTACCGACGACAAGAACATACGCAAGGAGACGCGTGACATGGTTATGGCGGAAGCCAAGCGGTTGGGCTATAAACGCAATCCGGTGGCGATGAACCTGAAGATGGGGCGCACGAATACGATTGGGGTTATTGTTCCGGAGATGCATACGCCGTATGCAGCACAGGTAATCAGCGGTATACAGGAAGTCTTGTATAAGAGAAACCAGAAAGTGCTGTTGGCGGAAAGCGACGAGAATTCAGATCGGGAATACGATAATCTGAACATGATGGAGCAGTTTATGGTAGACGGATTGATTGTAAGCATGTGCAGCTACAGGAAAAACTCCGACAAGTATCTTCAGTTGGCAAAGCAAGGTATGGCAATCGTCTTTTACGACCGCATACCATACGGCATGGACATGCCACAAGTGCTGGTTGACGACAACAACGACTCCTTCTTCATGGTGGAATATCTGATTCGCCATGGGCGCAAGCGTATCGCTTATATACAGGGTCCCGACGATATATACAACACATATCTGAGAGAACAGGGATACCGTGAAGCTATGGAGAAATTCAAACTGTACGATCCAACCCTCATAGTAAGAACAGGCATGACCTTCAAG
Organism: uncultured Prevotella sp.; assembly: GCA_900557405.1. Classification (GTDB taxonomy): domain Bacteria; phylum Bacteroidota; class Bacteroidia; order Bacteroidales; family Bacteroidaceae; genus Prevotella. Next base: position 30,928 of record USSF01000003.1, on the reverse strand, counting down.
GATGGAGCCGATGCCATTGACCGTTTGATAAGCAAAGGTGTTGACTTTGATGCCGTATATGCTTTTACCGACACCTTGGCTATAGGAGCAATGAACCGCCTTCGTGATTTGGGAAAGCGTGTGCCGGATGATGTCTCCGTTGCAGGATTCTCAGGTACGGAACTTTCAACAATCGTTTCCCCTCAGCTCACGACCATGGAACCTCCACTTGCGGAGATGGGAAGGAAGGCTGCAGAAATGGTGATGGAAAAAATTAACAACCCGGAAATGGAAAACCGTAAGGTGGTACTGAAGACAACAATGAAAAAGAGAGAATCTACGGGAGAAAAGGAAGACTGAACGGATTTCAAACGTTTGCAGATTTTGGAAACGATTGCGGGAACGTTTGCAGAATTTTATATCGCTCTTTTATATTGACATATAATGAATTAGCCATATATTTGCCACCAGAAACAATTTATCAAACGAAATAACTTGAATTCTATGGCAAACAATGTTAATGGTTATTCTTATAACCGCAATCAGGTAAAGGCAGGTATCCTGCATTTTGGAGTAGGCAACTTTCATCGTGCTCATCTGGAGTATATGACAAACAAACTCCTTGATAACCGCGAGCAGCAGAACTGGGGTATATGCGGAGCGATGATTCTTCCGTGTGATGAGCATCTCTATCATGCCCTGAAGAAACAGAATGGTGAATACACGCTGACGGTTTGTGGGCGTGACGACAGTATCAACGTATATAAAATAGGTTCGCTTGTAGAACTCTATTGGGGCATTGAGGAACAAGAGAAGATTCTCGACAAGATTGCCGGCAAAGACATTAAGATAATAACTCTCACCATTACCGAGGGTGGATATAACATTTCCCGACAGACGGGAGAGTTCATGCTCGACAATGAACAGGTGGTACACGACATGAGAAACCCGAAGCAGCCACAGACGGCATTCGGATATGTAGCGGAGGGATTGCGTCGTCGCAAAGCCGCCGGCAATGGTCCTATAACGATTCTTTCCTGCGACAATCTGCAGCACAATGGAAATACGGCACGCAAGGCATTCATGACATTCGTGGAGAATCAGGATGCGGAACTTGCCGCATGGATGAAAGATAATGTGACATTCCCTAACTCAATGGTAGACCGTATAACTCCAGCCACCCGTCCCGATGATATAGAAAGGCTGAACAAGCAGAATGGCACAAATGATGAGGCTCCGGTATATTGTGAGGATTTCATACAATGGGTAGTGGAAGACGATTTTGCTGCCGGCAGACCCGAATGGGAGACGGTTGGCGCACAGATGACAGATGATGTCACGGCATTCGAGAATATGAAGCTCAGTCTGCTGAACGCCTCACACACTCTGCTTTCCTATCCTTCATTCCTCGGCGGCTACCGCAAGGTGGATGCTGCCATGCACGACGAGAGGATAAAGAAGTTTGTACGTGCCTTTATGGATGAGGATATCACGCCATACGTTCCGGCACCGGCAGATACCGACTTGGAAGAATACAAGCAGACACTTGTGGAGCGTTTCGGCAACCGCATGGTGAGCGACCAGGTGGCACGTTTGTGCTTCGACGGTGCAAGCAAGTTCCCTGTATATGTGATGCCTAATCTTGAAAAGATGATTGCCGACGATGCCGACGGCAAGCGTGTGGAACTGAAGCGCGTGGCATATCTCTTTGCTGCATACCGTCATTATCTGAAATACAAGACAGACGACAATGGTGAGGCTTTTGAAGTTGCCGACCCTTGGCTTACGGCTGCCGATTGGAAGCTTATAGAGAGTGACAATGCGGCTGACTTCCTCGGTGTTTCCGCATTTACAAGCACAGACCTGAAGGCTGCCCCGCATTTCGCCGGCCTTTATGAGAAGATGGTTTCGGAAATAAAGGAGAGAGGTGCAATAAAGGTTCTTGAGGAGGAAATATTGTAAAGAAGGAATTGCTGTCGGGAGACCAAGGCTGCACAGCCATGGTTTCCTGGCATAGCCTTTCCTCTCCTCTTAATATAAATACTCATTGTCTTTTATGACTTATAAATCGCTGAATGATGAGAACACCAATATCTTTTAAAAACGCTGCCCCGTTTCTTCTTCTTACATTTGTGTATTTCATCGTGGGATTCCTTACCACTGTGAACGGACAATGCCAGGGGCCATTGAAGGTGGCATTCTTGAGCGAAGTAGCGGCAAACAAGAATTCTCTCGCCACGCTCGTATCGTTTTCTTTCTTCCTCGGCTACCTGCTTAACAGCTCCAGGACAGGAAGGATGATGAACAGACTGGGATATAAGAAGACCCTTATACGCTCAATGGTGGTTATGGTTGCGGGTCTGGCTTTCTATCTTGCCTCCGCATTGTGTGCAGAATATTGCAGCAGTGTAGCAGTTGGTATAGGCAGCGACATGGTTCCCATAGGCTATTTCGTTTTCCTATTCGGCTCTTATCTTATGGGTACCTCTGCCGCAATGCTTCAGGTGGTGATAAATCCATATATCGCAGCCTATCCGTTGCCTGGCACACAGGCTGTGCAGCGGATGAACTTCACTTGTGCCGTGAATTCTGTAGGCACTACAATAGCCCCGTTCTTTGTCACGGGGGTGATGTTTGCCGGAGTGTCCCTTGACAGTGTTTCCGCCAGTCAGCTTACATTGCCGTTCCTCATAATGATGCTTGTCATTGCATTCACCACATGGACGACCTCAAAAGCAAATCTTCCGGATATTGAAGGAACAAGAGAAAATACGTCAGACAAACCGCGGCGCAGTATATGGTCGTTCCGTCATCTCAAATATGGAGTTATCACCATATTCTTTTATGTAGGAACAGAAGTGGGAGTAGGCAACAATATGAATCTCCACGCTATGGACTTGATGAAGCAGGGCTACGACTGGTCGCCGGCTCTTCTTTCCACGCTTTATTGGGGAGGTTTCCTTGTGGGGCGTACGGTGTCTGCGGGATTGAAGAATGTTGCTCCGCGCCCGATGCTCATCAGTGTCACGGTGGCGGCAATCGTTCTTATGGCGGTGTCTTTGTTTACGGAAAATCTGTGGATGATGGCTGCGGTAGGTCTTTTCCATAGTGTGATGTGGAGTTGTATCTTCACCCTTTCGGTCGACGGATTGAAGGAATACACATCCAAAGCCTCCGGCATTTTCATGATGGGAGTGTTCGGAGGGGCTGTGTTCCCCGTGCTTCAAGGGATATTGGCAGACAGTATCGGTTCATGGCAATATACGTGGCTGCTTCTCCTGTTGTGTGAATTTGTCATATTATGGTATGGCTTGATAGGATATAGAAAAGCCGCGAAAGACTGGATTGACTGATATTTTGTTCTGTAAAAGCTGAAATGTATAGCTAAAAGTTGTGACTTTCGGGATTAATTTGTATTTTTGCCACGTCTGTAGAAGATTGTCTGCTCCGTTTTCCCAATGCTCGGGCAGACAGGAATCTCCGGCGTGGCTATACCTTATATATATAGTTATGCTGCACGGGGAGCTGCAAGCCTTTCTGCTTGTAGTATCGGGGGAAATTTAGGTTTAACAATAACTCTATACATTATGAAGAAGAAATTACTCTTTAGAGCACTTGCCGTATTGGCAATGCTTCTGCCGGCAAAGATGAAGGCGCAGTTACTTACCACAAGCAATGGCACCACGCTCTGGGGAAACGTTGTCTACTGCCAGTCGTGGGCAGAAGATACGGAGCTGGAGATGAGCCAGTGGCCTATGGGAATATACAATTTCGCCCCCGTAGCCCCATCCATTACCCGCAAGGTATGCGAGGATGCGCGCTTTCATGCCAACGGCGGAGGCTTCTACCGCAACGGCAGGTTCTGTTTCATGAACTATAACCAGACGGTGCTCACGGCAACGCTGACATATTATGAAGCAGATATAACGAACAAGGAATTCACACGCATGGATAACGTGGAAGACTTTTCCATGCGCGCCACCGACCTGGCATACGACCACACGACCGGAAAGGTTTATGGCCAGTTCTATACGAGCGACCTCAAGGGAAGGTGTATCGGCACGGCGGATTTCACCACCCTGACCCATACGGAGATTGCCCGCACCGAGCGCACATACGTGTCTATCGCAGTGGACAAGCAGGGCAAACTGTACGGCATAAGCCAGGAAGGCGACCTCTATGGCATCGACAAGACCACCGGCGTGCAGACCCTCATCGGTGCGACGGGCGTGAAACCGGGCGAATACCGCATGAGCGCCACCTGCGACCTGAACACGAACACCATCTATTGGGCGTGTGTGAACAGCGACGAGACCTCATCGCTCTACACCATCGACACCGCCACGGGAAAGGCGACCAAGGTGATGGACTTCCGTGACAACGAGCAGATACTTGGACTCTATGTATTGCCGCCGGCTGCCGAAGACGGAGCGCCGGCAGAGATAACCGACCTGGCATGCACCTTCGACAAGGCTTCCACCACGGGAACCGTCAGTTTCACGGCTCCGGACAAGACCTTCAGAGATGAGTCCCTCACCGCCCCGATGACGTATGTAGTGGGTGAAGGCGGCGCCGAACTGCTCAGGGGAACGGCAGAACCCGGCAGCAAGGTGAGTCGGGAACTGACGCTCACACCAGGGGCGCACAAACTCGTGGCATACGCCGAGAACGAAGAAGGAAAGGGTGTGGATGCGGAAATCACGGTGTGGGTAGGCTACGACAATCCTGTGGCGCCTGCCGACGTGACAATATCGACGGAGGAGACGGCTGGCAAGACGAAGGTTCACCTGGCGTGGAAGGCTCCCGAAGCTGGCGGCCACGGCGGATATGTGGATCAGGAAAACCTGAAATACGACGTGGTGAGACTGCCGGACAACAAGGCGGTGGCCACGAAAATCTCCGCTTGCAGCATAGACGACGAGATAGACAATGGCGGTGGGCTGCAGACTTACAGATACAGAATAACCCCGTATAATGACTCAATGGAGGGTGCGCCGGCAACATCAGACGCAGTAATCGTGGGTTCGGCAGCGGAAATACCATACAGCGTGAAGCTCCGCGAGGAGACCGACCTGACGCTCTTTGGCATCCTCGATGCCAACGGCGACGGATACACATGGTATTTCGATTCCGGCGAGAAGGCGGTATGCTATCGCTTCAGCGCCGCCAATACAGCCGATGACTGGCTCCTGACGGCTCCGCTGAACCTGCAGAAGGACAAGACGTACCGTCTGGCATTCAAGGCGCGCTGTGCCAAGAGCTGGGCTCCGGAGAATATTGAGGCTGCCGTGGGGCAGGGCAATGATCCGTCGGCATACGTGAATATCCTGCCGAACACGGAGATAACCAGTGAGGCGCTGATGACGCTGGGCAACACCTTCCAGGTGGCTGCGGACGGTGTCTACCGTATCGGTCTGCACGCCGTGAGTCCGGCAAACCGTTTCAAGCTCTTCGTGAACGACATCAGCGTGACCGACGAGACGCCTACGGGCATCAGTGCCGTGGATGCCGCCGGAAAGCAGAACCTCGTTTTCCATGACCTTACGGGCCGCCGCGTGAGCTGTCCTGTCAAGGGTGTGTATATAGTGAACGGTAAGAAGATTGTGAGATAATGATGGAATAGGGGAAAATGAATTGAAGATATAGTGTTGCGCATTTTTTGATTCATATTTCCAAAAAATAATATGGCGACATGACGGGTGGAAAACAATCACGTTATGTCGCCATTTCCTTTGTCAAACGTTAGAGCTGCGGATTATGCCAGACATTCGTCGAGCAATGATTCTATTTCCTTGCGGTTCATGTCTTGTCCGATGAATACGAGCTTCTGCATGCGGTCGCCGTATTCGGCGTCCCAGTTCTTCAGTGCGTCTGGGTTGTTCTTCTTGAACTCCTCCAGTTCGTCCTCCGGCATGGAGGCATACCACTGTCCGGCGTTGCGGAGCGAAACCTGGCTTCCGGCCTGTTCGAACACGTAACACATGTCGCGCTCGTCGGCGAAATAGCAGAGACCCTTGCAGCGGATTACGCTCTTGGGGAACTTGCGGGCGATGAACTGGTCGAATTCCGTCATGCTGAACGGGCGGCGGCGCTCATATACGAATGTGCCGATGCCGTATTCCAGAGCTTCGCCCTCCTCTTCGTTCTCCAGTCCGTGGTCGTGGTCGTCATCGTCGTGTTCCACAGCATCTATCCAGCGTGCAGAGGTGGCCACCTTCTCGAAGTCGAACAGATGGGTGTTTATGATCTTGTCGATGTCCACATCGCCGTAGTTGCATGGCACGATGGCCGCCTTTGGCTGTATCTGGCGCAGTATCGCCTTGATGCGCAGCAGTTCCTCGGGCGATACCTCGTCGGCCTTGTTCAGCAGTATGATGTTGCAGAATTCCACCTGCTGGATGACGAGGCTCGCCAGGTCGTCTTCGGCGAGGCCGGCTTTGGTGAGGTCGGTTCCCTCGGCAAACTCGTCGCGCAGGCGCAGAGCGTCGCATACCGTCACAATGGCGTCGAGCTTTGCAATTCCCTTTTCGGCGTATTCGGGATACATCTGCGGGTATACGCTGATGGTCTGTGCAATCGGCGCCGGTTCGCAGATGCCGCTTGCTTCAATCACGATGTAGTCGAAGCGTTGCATCTCCACTATGTCGCTGAGCTGCTTCACGAGGTCCATTTTCAGCGTGCAGCAGATGCATCCGTTCTGCAATGCCACGAGGCTGTCGTCGCTTTCGCCTACCACGCCGCCCTGCTGTATCAGGTCGGCATCGATGTTCACCTCGCCGATATCGTTCACAATCACGGCGAATTTTATACCTTTCTCGTTTGCGAGGATTCTGTTCAGCAGTGTGGTCTTTCCGCTTCCCAGGTAGCCGGTGAGCAGAAGTACGGGAGTTTCTTTCGTGTTCATAATTTACTTCTTTAGACTTGTATAAAACAAAAAAGACACCCTCTTAAGGAAGGTGTCTATCTGTTGGGATACTCGGACTCGAACCAAGAATGACAGGACCAGAATCTGTAGTGTTACCATTACACCATATCCCAATGTTATTTTTATCGGGCAATCATTTATTGCTTGATTGCGAGTGCAAAGGTACGACTTTTTTTTTAACTACAAACAATTTCCTCGTTTTTTTTATAAAAAAATCCAAAATAAAGCGTTTTTCTTGCTTATTTCGGTAAAATCGGCTTACCTTTGTATGCTGTTGGGGCATTTTTTAGATGTAAGCGTGTCCCGGCGGAATAAATTTAGATAATCAAGAAAAATCCTATTTAATTTTAATGGAAAAGAAGAACAAGCTTGTAGAATCAATCGTTAAGGGAATTCAAGAGAAAAAAGGTACAGACATTGTCATTGCCGATCTCAGGGGCATCGACGGAACAATATGCGACTACTTCGTGATATGCCAGGGCAATTCGCCTACGCAGATTGATGCCATCACCGACTCCGTGGAGGAGACGGCGCGCCTGGAGGCTGGGGAGAAGCCGGTGAAGATTGCCGGACTGACGAATGCCGAATGGGTGGCGATGGATTATACCGATGTACTCGTGCATATTTTCCTGCCCGAGATGCGCCAGTATTACAATCTGGAGGACCTCTGGGAGGACGCAAAGCTCACAAGGGTGCCTGATATCGACGCGGCATAACGGGGCTGTGGCACAGTGTACGCGTATATATATTTATATAAGGTATAGATAAATGTTTTTACCGATATGAATCCAAACAACAACAATCAGAATTTCAACAAGAACAACAATAACGGGAAGATGCCGAAGTTCGGCCTCGGGTGGATTTACATCCTCGCCCTGGTGGGACTGCTCGTTGCCTATCTCATGGGAAACAATTCCGTAGGCGGCAGCGCCGGAAAGCCGGCGTCGTACACGAAGTTCCAGACATACCTTATGCAGGGCTATGCCCAGAGCATCGTGGTGAACAAGGACAACGGCAAGCTCAAGATGTATGTCAAGCCGGAGCATATCCGCCAGATATTCAATGCCGGCACCAACCAGGTGGGCACGAACCCTTTTGTTGAGGTGCAGTATGGAGGTGTGGACAAGCTTGAGAACTTCATCGACTATGCGCGCTCCAAGGGTTCCTTCAAGGGAGACCTGAGTTATGAGAGCGACAAGGGAGGTATCTTCACGTATCTTCTTCAGGCTGTAGGGCCCATAATCCTCTTCTTCGCGATATGGATGTTCATCATGCGCCGCATGGGCGGTGGCGGAGGAGCCGGAATCCTCGGAGTGGGCAAGAGCAAGGCGAAGGTCTACGACAAGCAGAAGGGGGAAAACGTGGTGACCTTCAAGGACGTGGCAGGACAGGAAGGGGCAAAGCAGGAGGTGCAGGAGATTGTGGACTTCCTGAAGAATCCGAAGAAATACACGGAGCTGGGAGGAAAGATTCCTACCGGAGCATTGCTCGTGGGACCTCCGGGAACCGGTAAGACGCTGCTGGCGAAGGCAGTGGCAGGCGAAGCCGGAGTGCCGTTCTTCTCGATGAGCGGTTCGGACTTCGTGGAAATGTTCGTGGGAGTGGGAGCAAGCCGCGTGCGCGACCTCTTCCGTCAGGCAAAGGAGAAGGCACCATGTATCATCTTCATCGACGAGATAGACGCCGTGGGACGTGCCCGCAGCCAAAGTCCGGCGATGGGAAGCAATGATGAGCGCGAGAGTACGCTCAACGCCTTGCTCACGGAGATGGACGGATTCGGCACGAACAGCGGAGTAATCGTATTGGCAGCCACGAACCGTGCCGACATGCTCGACAAGGCATTGCTGCGCGCCGGACGATTCGACAGACAGATTAATGTGGACCTGCCCGACCTGAATGAGCGCAAGGCCATCTTCGAGGTGCATCTGCGCCCGATAAAGAAAGACAGTAGTGTGGACGTGGAGATGCTTGCCCGCCAGACTCCGGGATTCTCGGGAGCCGACATAGCAAACGTGTGTAACGAGGCGGCACTTATCGCCGCGCGACACGGAAAGAAGAGCGTGGAGAAACAGGACTTCCTCGATGCCGTAGACCGTATCATCGGCGGACTGGAGAAGAAGACCAAGGTGATGACGGCTGCCGAGAAACGTTCCATCGCGATACACGAGGCTGGACACGCCACGATTTCATGGTTCACGGAGCATGCAAACCCGTTGGTCAAGGTGTCCATCGTGCCGAGAGGCAGGGCGCTCGGTGCCGCATGGTATATGCCGGAAGAACGGCAGATTACCACGAAGGAGGCTATGCTCGACGAAATCTGTTCGCTGCTTGGCGGACGTGCTGCCGAGGAACTCTTCACGGGGCATATCTCTACGGGTGCCATCAATGACCTGGAACGGGTGACGAAGAGCATCTACGGAATGATTGCCTATGCCGGAATGAGTGACAAGCTGCCTAACATCAGCTATTACAACAACAGCGTATACAATTTCCAGAAGCCTTATTCGGAGACTACCGCCAAGGTGATGGACGACGAGGTGCTCAAGATGATTGCCGAGCAATACGCAAGGGCGAAGCGGATTCTGACGGAGCACAAGGAAGGACACAATAAGCTCGCCGAACAGCTCATCGAGCGCGAGGTTATCTTTGCTGAGGATGTGGAGAAGATATTCGGCAAGCGTCCTTGGGTGAGCAGGTCAGAGGAAATTCTGGAGGAGAGCAATGGAAAGGCCACGGACAACTCGGGCAAACCGGACGGCTCGGGCAGACTGGACAACTCAGACGGCTTGGACAATTCGGAGGGCTTGGACACAGCAGGCAAATCTGACAATTCAGACAAAATGGAATCTGACAACAAATAATCTTGATGACTTATGACTGAAGAGAAAAAAAACAGTAAATTGGCAAACCTCATAGTGCGCTCGGTGACGGGAGTGCTGTTCGTGGCGATTGTCGTGGCAGGTTTCCTCACCCCTATAGGAATGGAGGCATTGTTCGCCCTCGTTACGGGACTCACGATGTGGGAGTATTGCGGATTGGTAAACAATAATAAGGGGGTGCGTGTGAATCCGCTCATCAGTACCGTGGCGGGAGTGTATTTCTTCTTTGCCGTAGGAGGGTTCTGCAGCGGCACGGTGCCCACGGGGGCCGTCTTCATCCCATACCTCCTGACGATAGTCTATCTCTTTATCAGTGAACTGTATAGCGGAAACGGTAATGCTATAGACAACTGGGCCTACACCATGCTCGGACAAATGTATGTCGCCCTGCCGTTCTCCACAATTAATGTGCTGGCATTCAATGCCACGTATGGCGGACAGACGGTGTATAACTATATCATTCCGCTCTGCGTGTTCGTCTTCCTTTGGGCAAACGATACGGGAGCCTATTGCAGCGGCTCCCTGTTCGGCAAGCACAAGCTCTTCCCGCGCATATCTCCGGGAAAGACATGGGAGGGCTCCATCGGCGGAGCTGTGCTCGTACTCGCAATAGCGGCACTGGCGCATTACTTCTTGCCACAGATTGAAGAGAGTGTCGGACTGACGATGCCGCAGTGGATGGGACTCGGTCTGGTAATTGTGGTGTTCGGCACGTGGGGAGACCTCGTGGAATCGCTCTTCAAGCGCACGCTTGGCATAAAGGACAGCGGAAATATCCTGCCCGGACACGGCGGAATGCTCGACCGCTTCGACTCTTCGCTCATGGCAATGCCGGCAGCTGTGGTGTATCTCTATACACTGACGCTCATTGCAGCATAATCTCATTGTTGCATAACGTTCATAGCAGTGTAACCCCGTTGCAGTTTGAAACATTTTCCATAATAATATGAAACATATCACGGACTTCCTTCTTAGGGGCTGTGATATGTTTTTTTATGGCGCACTTTATCCTGACGGATTTGCAAAGTGGATTTGACATAAACAGACGCTTTGTGATTTCTTGCAAATTATTTTTATTCTTGGATATTTCGTTTGAAAGTTTTTCCGCCTATAATTTAGTTTATTATCCAAAATTTACTACATTTGCAAAAGTAAACACACGCAGCAGACTGTTCGGCGGGACAAGAAGCTGCAAGATAATTTTGAATGTCCCGCACAAGCCTGTTACGCTTTAAATCGAAGATAAATGAAAAAGAAAATCCAGTTCAGTCTCGTATACCGAGACATGTGGCAGTCTTCAGGCAAGTTCCAGCCACGCAAGGATCAATTAGAGCGCATCGCTCCGGTAATCATCAAGATGGGTTGCTTCTCCCGCGTGGAGACCAACGGTGGAGCTTTCGAACAAGTGAACCTGCTCGCAGGAGAGAATCCTAACGATGCCGTGAGAGCTTTCTGTAAGCCGTTCAACGAGGTGGGAATCAAGACCCACATGCTCGACCGCGGACTCAACGCCCTGCGTATGTATCCTGTGCCTGACGACGTGAGAGCACTGCAGTACAAGGTGAAGCACGCCCAGGGCGTGGACATCACACGTATATTCTGCGGACTCAATGACGTGCGCAACATCATACCGAGCATCCATTGGGCTCTTGAGGCAGGAATGACTCCTCAGGCCACTCTCTGTATCACCACATCGCCTATCCATACAGCTGAATACTATTCAGATATAGCCGACAAGCTCATCGCTGCCGGAGCAACGGAAATCTGTCTCAAGGACATGGCCGGTATCGGCCAGCCGGCATTGCTCGGCAAGCTGACCAAGCTTATCAAGACAAACCATCCGGACATCATCATCCAGTATCACGGACATTCCGGTCCGGGTCTCTCCATGGCATCTATCCTTGAGGTCTGCAACAACGGTGCAGACGTTATTGATACAGCCATCGAACCATTGTCTTGGGGTAAGGTTCATCCGGACATCATCTCCGTGCAGAGCATGCTGAAGAACGAGGGCTTCGAGGTTGCCGAAATCGACATGAACGCATACATGGAGGCACGCCGCCTCACACAGGAGTTCATCGACGACTGGCTGGGATGCTTCATCAACCCAGGCAACAAGATCATGAGCTCACTGCTCCTCGGTTGCGGTCTGCCGGGCGGTATGATGGGTAGTATGATGGCCGACCTCGCCGGTATCCATCGTTCAATCAACTCCATCCTGCGCTCAAAGGGCAAGGCAGAGTACTCTACCGACGAGATGCTTGTCAAACTGTTCGACGAGGTGGCATACGTATGGCCGCGCGTAGGATTCCCACCATTGGTTACCCCGTTCTCGCAGTATGTGAAGAACATCGCCTTGATGAACCTTCTCACTATGGCACAGGGCAAGGGCCGCTTCGTGATGATGGACGACTCCATGTGGGGAATGATTCTCGGAAAGAGCGGAAAGCTTCCAGGCAAGCTCGACGATGAGATTGTTGCTCTCGCCAAGAAGCAGGGCAAGGAGTTCACAGACGCCGATCCACATACCCTTATCCCTAACGCCCTCGATTCCTTCAAGGAGGAGATGGACAAGAACGGATGGGACTACGGAAAGGACAACGAGGAACTCTTCGAATTGGCAATGCATCCAGAGCAGTATCGCGACTACAAGAGCGGTATAGCAAAGAAGCGCATGCTCGCCGACCTGCAGAAGGCAAGAGACGCACAGCTGGGCAGCAAGATGACTCCGGAGGAGGCTGCTGCATTCAAGCACGCAAAGGCAGACCCAATCGTATCGCCGGTCAAGGGACAGGTATTCTTCGAGTTCCAGGGCGAGGGCGAGTGCATGCCGTGTCTCGAACCGTTCATCGGCCAGCAGTACAAGGAGGGCGAGACCTTCTGCTATGTACAGGCTACATGGGGACAGTTCGTTGCAGTTCCTGCATGCCTCGGCGGAAAGCTTGTTGAGATTGCAGCAAAGCAAGGCTCAAAGGTGAACCGCGGCGACGTGATAGGATATATAGAACGCGATCATGAATAATGAATAATTGGGAAAGAATAATCAATAAATACTACGGTGAGGATGGGGCGTTGCGTCATATCCTCATCGTCCACAGTCAATCTGTAGCGCAAAAGGCGCTGCAGATTGTTTCGTTACATCCGGAGCTGAACCTCGACCGCCAGTTTGTCGAAGAGGCAGCGATGCTCCATGATATCGGCATCATCAAGACGGATGCCCCTGGGATAGAATGCCACGGCAAGGAGCCGTATATCCGCCACGGACTGCTCGGTGCCGAGATGCTGCGTGCCGAAGGGATGCCGCGCCATGCCAGAGTATGCGAGCGCCATACGGGAGCCGGTCTGTCATTGGAGGACATCGTGAGCCAGAACCTGCCTCTGCCACATCAGGACTTCCTGCCAGAAACGCTTGAAGAGAAGCTTATATGCTACGCCGACAAGTTCTTCTCCAAGACGCACCTCGACTGGGAGAAGTCCGTAGAGAAGGCAGAGAAAAGCATCGCCAAGTTCGGCGACAGCGGACTCGCACGGTTCAGGGAATGGGAGAAAATCTTTGGCTGATGGAATTTATCTTTCGTGTTTTTGTTGCCGCCCTTCTTGGCGGCATGATAGGTTTTGAGCGCGAGTACCGCGCCAAGGAAGCCGGCTTGCGGACGCATTTCCTTGTGGCAATGGGCAGTGCGCTGTTCATGATAGTGTCGCAATACGGATTCAATGCCGTGTTGGGCACGTCGATAACGCTTGACCCCTCGCGAGTTGCCGCACAAGTGGTCAGCGGCATCGGATTCATCGGTGCCGGAACGATAATCTTCCAGAAACATGTAATCAAGGGACTCACCACTGCCGCCGGCCTGTGGGTCACGTCGGCCATCGGACTCGCCTGCGGTTCGGGCCTTTATCTGCTGTCCGTGGCCTCCACGCTGCTCGTCTTGCTCTGTCTGGAGACCATCTTCTTCATCCTTATGCGCATCGGTTCGCGAACCATCTCCGTTACCATCTCCACCACCGACAGAGAAAAGATAAAGAAGGTGGTGAACCAGCTCCGCGAGGATTGCGTCACGATGGATTCCTACGAGATGAAGCGTCATGGTGAACTGTTTGTCGTTTCTATGGAACTGAAGGTGAAGCGCAACAACTACCGCAACCGCATCATCGAATTTATGGATAAGTTTGACGGCGTGGACATCGAGAGCATAGAGTAGAATCTTTTATCCCTTCCATCTCCATTTCTTTTTCATCTTCCTGCCCAGGGCAGAGAACACGTAGGTGAAATGCTGCGTGGGCAGAGTCTTGCCGGCCACGATGAGTATCACGGCCACGAGGATGAGCACGCAACCGCAGGCAAGACGCATCGTGAATTCCTCATTGAATACGAACACGCCGATGCATACGGCAGTGATAGGCTCCAGTGCACCCATCACGGCAGTAGGCGTAGACCCCACGTTGTGTACCGCCACCACCATCAGAATCAGCGAGATTATTGTAGGGAACACGGCGAGCACCAGTGCGTAAGTCAGCTCATGCATAGTGGTGAGCGGCTGCAGCTGTGCGCCCTTGCCGAGGAACGAGTATGAGATGATGAAGAAAGTGCCGATGAGGAGCACGTAGAAAGTGAGCTTGATTGACGACATCCTTAGCGACGACTTGTTCACCACGACGATGTAAACGGCGTATGTTAGCGACGAAGCCACCACGAACAACACGCCTATTACGGAAAGCGTTGCCCCGTCGCCGCCTTTGTATAGCAGTGATATTCCGCTCAGCGCCATGGTTATCGAGATTACGGTGATTGCCGTAACCTTCTCCTTGAAGAACACGGCCATTATCACCGCCACCATAACGGGGTAGACAAAGAGAATGGTGGATGCAATACCGGCATCCATGAAGTTGAAGCTGGCGAACAGCGTGAGCGAAGATGCCGCCATAAGTGCGCCGAGCACAGTGAGTACTGTGAACTCCCGTCTTGTCACGGCAAACGATTTGCGCTGCACGGCGAGAATGACGGCGAGTATTGTTGTAGCCAGTGCGTATCGGTAGAAAATCACCGAGTTCGTGTTCATTCCGTCGGCATACAGGTTGAGTGCGCCGAGCGGGTTTGTTCCGTAGCTCACTGCGGCAAGGATACCGCAGATATACCCTTTAACTTTTGAATTCATAATTTATAGTGTATAATTCATGATTTATAATCCTTAATTCCCAATCGGCTCCAAGCCGACAATTCTTAATTCTTCATTCTTCATTGGCTTTCCCTTCGGCTGCCGACCGTTGTTTCTATACTTTTAACTCTAAAATGTATAACTCTTAATCGGCGAAGCCGACAATTCTTCATTCTTCATTCTTCATTCTTCATTCTTCATTCTATTCGCCTCCATCAGCCTCTCCAGGTTCTCCTTTTCTCCCACCACCCAGATGGTGTCCTCCTCCTCGAACCGGTGGTCCGGCGTAAGCACAGAGAGCGTCTCCTCGCCCTCCTCCATACCCACCACCATGCAGTCGTAGGTGTCGCGGATTCCACTTTCCGATAGTGTCTTGCCGATGAAGCTGCCGTTGCTTTCTATCACGAGCTGCCTTAGTTTCATCTCCCGCTTTTCTATGTCGGGGTCTTCGGGATGAAGCTCGCTTTTCAGAGCGTTGCTCAGTGCCGTCAGCTGGTCGTCGCTGCCGATGGCCTGAATCCTGTCGCCCGTGAAGATACGGTCGTCGCCGCTTGGGATGTTGATGCGCTGCCTGCCCCTTAGGATGCTGCTCACGTTCACCCCATAGCGGCTCCTCAGCTGCAGTTCGGCGAGCGTCTTGCCCGCCCACAGTGAATCCTCTGGCACTTCAAAGTCGGAGATATGTATATCCCTGTCGAGCAGATGCCCCTCATACAGCGGCTTCTTGTGGCCGTACACCTGTGCCCTTATGTCGCGTGAGCGCAGATTGAGCATGAACATCCTCTCCATGCGTATGCTCCTCCTCTTCAGGTTGCGCGATAGAATCATCAGCATCACCATCACGATGGCAATGACAATCATCAGCGCATTGGTGAAGCGCGTCAGATAGTTGCATATATAGAAGATGAACGCCATGGCAATCATGAAGCGCACGATGATGGTGAAAATCAGCGGCGCACGGTTCATCTTGTTCTCGTTCCACAGACATTTGAACTCCTCGCTGTGGTTCTTCTTCATCACCATCGCCCTCAGGAAGGGGGCGATGAGCGATATGGTCACCAGTCCGCATACGGCGTTCGCCCACCAGTGGGGCAGCACCTGCCTTAGGGGCAGCAGCGCGAAGGCGAACATCAGGGCAATCACCGCCACCGAGAGGATGGAGTAGATGAGCGTGATGCGCAGCAGCTGGATGATGAGACTGTGCCAGTTGCCCTGCGGCGATGACGAGGGGTGGCTCAGCGCCAGGTCGTTGAGCATTCGTATGATATTCTTCGGCAGACGCTTCTCCAGCCGGCCGTATGCCGGAGTGGAAAGGCGTATCATGTATGGCGTAAGGAATGTGGTGATGACCGAAACCGCCACCACTACGGGATAGAGGAACTTGCCCGTCACTCCGAGCGAGAGTCCGAGCGAGGCTATGATGAAAGAGAACTCACCGATCTGCGCCATCGAGAATCCGCACTGCATCGCCGACTTGAGCGACTGTCCGCTGATGAGGAACCCGAAGGAGCCGAATACCGCCTGCCCCACGAGAATCGTGAGCACCAACACGAGGATAGGCACACTGTAGTCCACCAATACCATTGGGTCCACCAACATACCCACCGACACGAAGAACACTGCTCCGAAGAGGTTTTTCACCGGTTCCACGAGCTTGATGATCTTCTCCGCCTCCACCGTTTCCGCCAGGATGGAACCCATGACGAAAGCGCCGAACGCACTGCTGAATCCCACCTTCGTGGAGATTACCGCCATGGCGCAGCATAGTCCGAGCGCTATTATCAGCAGCGTCTCGCCGTTGATGAGCTTCCTCGACGAGCGCAGCAGCCACGGAATGGCGAATATGCCCACCACGAACCACAGCACGAGGAAGAATCCTATCCTCACCACGCTGCCCAGCATCTGTCCGCCGTCGAGGTTAGCCCCCGAAGCCAGCGCCGAGAGCATCACCATCATCACGATGGCGAGCATGTCCTCCAGAATCAGCACGCTCATCACCATGCTTGCAAACCGCTGCTGCCGCAGTCCGAGGTCGTCGAACGCCTTATATATAATAGTGGTGGAACTCATGGCGAGCATACCTCCAAGGAAGATGCAGTCCATGCGGCCCCATCCGAATCCGTGGCCCACAATCATTCCGAGCGCCATCATGCAGAACACGATGACGCATGTGGCAATGATGGGCGAGGATCCCATCTTCACGATTTTCTTGAACGAGAAGTCGAGTCCGAGGGAGAACAGGAGAAACATCACTCCTATGTCCGCCCACGTGTGGATGTCGGCAATGTCCACCACCGACATCGTGTATGGCATGTTCGGGCTGACGAGGAATCCCGCCACCACATATCCCAGCACGAGAGGTTGCTTCAGCCGTTTGAATATGATGGTGACGATTCCCGCCACCACGAGAATCAGTGCCAGGTCTTTTATTAAGTGAGGCAGTTCGCTCATATCTTGTTAATGCTTAGGTTGATGAATGTCTTTCGCTTTTCCGCTTCGGTTTTTCATTGTCCTGCTGACTTGTCCTGCCGCTTCCGGCCGTCGGCGGATTTCCCCCACAAAGTTACGAACATAAATCGGTTTACACAAGAATTCATGTCACAAAGCGGTGCTTCCCCTGTCGTTCTACTGCAGTGGCAAGTGTCTTCCACTGCAGTGGTAAGTGTTTACCACTATAGTAAAAAACACTTCCCACTATAGTCGCACGACACGCAGACCGCCGTTCCTCGTCCCGAAAGCGCTGTTGTTCCCGCCCGAAAGCGCTGTTGTTCCCGCCCGAAAGCGCGCCGTTTCCCCCTTATTTCCCCGATAAAGAAGGAAAACGGACAAAATTTGAAAGAATTTTGTCTATAGCTTGCAGAATTTATAAAAAATATCTTAAATTTGCAGCAAAATATAAGCATATCATATAAATGGTGTACTTTATGCAATCAATATTATGCAATCGGTATTATATGGCGATATGTTGATATTGTTGATGATGATGATAATAATAATCTGATATAAAGACAATCCGGCGCAAATCCGATTCGATTATAGCCAGATGCAAAGATGATGATACAATCAATTAATTTATTTATTTATAAAAACTCAATCGTTTAGCGTATGAAGAAAATCTATTCGTTCTTACTTTCGCTGCTCGTTATGACAGTGTGGAGTACAAGAGTAAGCGCTGACATCGTTGACAATTATTCCTATCAGTTTGAGGGGTTGCAGACATACAATCTCCCTAAAGACTGGGCACCCGCAGGGTGGGGACATATTATCGACAGTTATGACGGCGCCTATGTTTCGTATCGCGGCATGTCCAGCGGAGGCGTGGATGATTCGGGATGCCTCTCCGTGGGCTCCCAGTCCGTGGGCTCTGACTATTGGGATTCGCAGGATGTATGCGACATTCTGGTCACCCCAAAGGTGAGCGGCCACGTCACCATCATGTTCAAGTCCACAAGCTATTACAGTGGCGATCTGAAGCTCTATAACGTCACCGAAGAGGGAGGCAAGTTCAAGAAAGGTGCGCTGATCACCACAGCCACCATCCCTTCGCCAATCTACAATGAATGGGTGACGGCAGAGATCGACCTCACGGATTACCAGCATGTGGGAATCTATGCAAACAGCGTATGTCTTGACAACTTCTCGGCAGCCAAGGCCGACATCGTGAAGAAGCCTGCACTTTCAATCAAGAACGTGACGGCTGTTTACGACGAGAAGCAGGACTGTACGCCGGAAAACAAGTTCACCGTGCAGTATAAGGTAAAGGTGCAGAACACCGGTCTGCTCGACCTTAACCCTGGCGACAAGAACTATTCTCTGAGCATCGTTAAAAACGACGCTCCCGATGTGGCAATCGTTACCGAGCCTATCACACAGGCACTGCCCATCAATGCGGAATCAGACGAAATCACACTCACCGCAACACTCTCATACGAGGAGTATAAGGGCAGATTGCGCTATGACGTGAAGGAGAACGTGAGCGGAAACACCTCGTATGGTTCGTGGGTGGATCCTACTCCATACGCTCCGGTGCTCACGATAAAGGACGGCGACAAGAATGACGTGCTGGCAGAAAGCACTGTTGAATACGGTATGCAGAACAAGGTGACCACGAAGACCTTCTCCATCACCAACGACGGAGCAGCGCCGATGAACATCACCGACATCATCATGCCGGCGGGCTTCACCACAACCCTCACAGCCACTACCTTCAAGCCTCATGCCACAGTGCCGTTTGACATCGTGATGGCTGCCGACGCTGCCGGAATGAAGGAAGGCACCATGACCATCAAGGGCGAGGGCATCACAGACTTCACCATAAATCTGAAGGGAGAAGTGGTAGACCCGACCAAGTATTTCGAGAACTTCGAGAGCGGCAAGTTCGCCGTAAACATGATTACTGATGCAGACTGGAAGATGAGCAGCTTCCCACATGCGATAGGACTCAGCGGAAACCAGTATTGCGCAATGGAAGACAACTCCACCGACAACCAGAAGCTCATCACTCCGCTGCTTGAGGTTGCTGCCGGCGACAAGTTCACATTCCTTGCAGGCAAGACCACAACTTCCGGCTGCCACCTCAACATCTATTATTCTACTGACCGCAAGACGTGGACCAACGTCCGCACATTGAGCGTAGATGCAGAAAACGAGGCAGACAAGTTCCCTGAGACCAAGGTGGGCGCATCATATTCAAGCAACTACGAGATGGCTCTGTATGAGCTTGACAATATTCCTGCCGGACAGTATTACCTCGCATTCGAGGCGGGCGGCGTGCATCTCGACAACCTCTACGGCTTCAAGCCTGTGGCAGTAAACCATGACCTCGTCGTGACGGAGAACATTGTTCCGGAGAGCGTGATGACAAACCATAGTCTGAAGGTTACAGCTACATTCAAGAACGTGAACCTCGCCGACGAGCCGGCTGGCAGCTACACTGCAACGCTCCACTTCGGCGATGAGACCATAAAGACAGACGCTCCGGTGCTCAAGGCTGGAGAGGCACAGACATTCACATTCCTGACCACTCCTCATGTGGCTGGCGACGTGAAGACATACGTAGAGCTGAAGGGCGATGACTTCTCGG
Organism: uncultured Prevotella sp.; assembly: GCA_900557405.1. GTDB lineage: Bacteria > Bacteroidota > Bacteroidia > Bacteroidales > Bacteroidaceae > Prevotella. Next base: position 10,906 of record USSF01000003.1, on the reverse strand, counting down.
TGAAGACCGACGAGGCTACTGTGAAGGTCGTTCCCGAGGTTGCCGACAACTCAGTGCAGGTGGGCGCAATCGAGACCGCCACTACCGACGCTCCGCTCTGTCCTTATTACAAGAACACCGTGTCTGAGCTCCTCTATACGGCAGAAGACATCAATCTGCCGGAGGGATCACAGATTACATCTATTGAATTCCGTGGTTATAACTCTAAGGAAAGCAAATATGCTTCATTGGCTGCGTATGTTGCAAATACCGACGATGTGGCGTTTGCAGATCCGTTCGTTCCTGCCGACGTCACCACAATGACCAAGGTATACGACGACAGCTATGCAATCCCGGCAGCAGGTCAGGGCGAGAACAGCACCTACGGCGCAAGTGTGACCGTGGCAGGAAGCCTGTTGAAAATAACATTCCCAACACCGCTCGTTTACAACGGAAAGTCTCTGCGCGTGGTATTCAAGGGCGTGATGGAAGGATACACAGCCCGCATAGCATGGGAGGCATCCAGCAAGGAAATGGCAAAGGCTGCCAATTCTGACTATAGCATAGAGACTGCAACCATGACGGCAACCAATCTGCCTGTGGCTTACTTCGGAGTAGTGAAGGATCCGGTGATATTGACCGGAACCGTGACAGATGCCGAGACCGGCAATGCACTCAAGGACGTGAAGCTCCTGGCAAAGAGCGGCGACGTGGAATACTACGCTACGACAGGAGAGGACGGCAAGTACTCAATGGAGATTATCCAGGACAGCAAGACATATTCTGTAAAGGCTACATTGGACGGCTACGCTCCGTCGAAGGTCAACGAAATGACATTTGCCGAGGGCAACACCGTGAAGGACTTCACGATGGGCAAGGCCAACGGCTTCTTCATCGACGTGCAGAACCTGCCGGTGGCTGGCAACGTGAACGATGAATACACCGCAACCGTTAAGGCCATGAACCCGGAGGCAACCGATATCAATGCCGATGCATACACCGCCAAGCTCTACTTCGGCGAGAACGTGATGGCTGAGGCTGAGGCTCCAGCTGTAAAGGCCGGTGAGACTGCCGACTTCAAGTTCAGCTTCTATCCTCATCAGGCCGGCACATACGATGCCCATGTAGAGTATGTTTACGGCGAGAAGAAGACAATCGGCGAGACCGTAAGCGTGACAATCGGCGATGAAATCACAGCCGGTTCGCTCCAGATAGGCGACAGCACAGCATGCGACAACTCATCCCTGCCATTGTCTACATTCTTCCGCAACAGCGAGTCTGACATGGTTTACACCGCAGCACAGCTCGGTATCAACAAGGGTACCATCATCAACCGCATCCGCATGCGTGGATACGTGCTCGACGGATACAGCTCGTCCAAGAAGACCGTGAATGCTAACATCAGGGTTTACATCGCAAATGCAGACGAGGAGTCGCTCAACGAGAATACCTATGAACTGCCTGACACACTCCAGATGACAAAGGTATTCGATGCAAGACAGCAGCTCACCGAGGGCATGGGATCGGAAAAGAATCCTCTCGACCTCATCGACCTGCAGATTGAAGGCGGCTTCAAGTATAACGGAAAGAGCCTGCGCATATTCGTGCATCATGATGCAGACGGCTACGTGAGAAGCTATTTCGTGACCGACGCCAACAAGAATGGCCAGGCAATGTATCGTGCAAACGACAGTGCCGAGAGCGCTTCATACACATGGAAGAACGGCGACGGCAAGGGAATGCCGGTGCTCTATATGGACGTGACCTCTTCTGCCGAAGTAAGCGGAAAGATTACCGACAAGAAGAACCAGCCTGTTGCTGGAGCTGCCGTTACGCTGAAGAGCGGTGGCGTGGAGTATTACGCTACATCCGCTGAGAATGGTACATACAGCCTCACCGTGGGCAAGATTGCCCTGACATATAGTCTGGGTGTGAAGGCCGACAACTTCGTGGACTACACGGCTGAAGGCATCTCATTCTTAGACGAGCTGAAGGTCAATGCCGATGCTGTCCTCTCTGCTTACAGCACAGTGAGCGGCGCAGTGCTCGGCAAGAAGAGCGACGAGAGCGACGCTGCCGCCAAGGCACTCCAGGGCGTAGAGGTGAAGCTCACGTCTGAGGACGGAACGGTGAGCGAGACCGCTACCACCGACGCCGAGGGCAAGTACAAGTTCGATATCCTGGATATCAACGGCAAGTACACTCTCACATTCACTATGGCCGGCTACAACGACAAGTCGGTTGACATCAACGGCGAGTACGCTGACATCAACGTTCCGAACACTATCCTTGAGGCCATCGCATCCGGCATCAACACTGTTGGCAACAACGGCTTTGACCTGGGTACGGCTGACGTGAAGGTATTCACGCTCAACGGCGAGAAGGTAAGCGAGGGCGTAGGTGCAGCAGCATCCCTGCCACGCGGCACATACATCGTGAAGGGCAAGGACGGACTCGTACGCAAGATCAACGTAAGATAGAATTCAGAATCCTTATCTGATGTGGGATAGGATTTGAAAAATCCTTATCTACAGAATAAAAAGAGAGGGCATCGGTTTTTCCGGTGCCCTCTTTTGGGGTTATTATCGCTTTGTTGTTGTCGCTGTATATATATTATATAATGTATATGGATGGCATGGAGCCGTGTTATCGCCTTGTTCCGTCTGTGGTATAGGATTTGGAACCTTTCACGATGATGACGCTTTTGCCGTCGAGTATCTTGTATGTGCCGCTTGCGCCTTTGGCTGTGGCTGCATTGCTGATGCCCGAAGCGGCTGATACAATGAGGCGCACGCTTGTCTGGGCGCCGCCGTCGGCTGTGCGGGCGTTGATGGTGGTCTCGCCCTCGCTGAGCAGGGTGACGAATCCGCCGTTCACCGTTGCCACGCTCTCGTTGCTGCTTGTCCATACGATGCGCCTGTCGGTCACAGTGGCTGGCTTCAGGGTCGGCTTCAGGGCGATATGTCCGTCGGCAACGCTCGCCGTAATCTCCGTTTCGTCGAGCGTCAGCTCAGTGGCTGTCACAGCTTCGCGCTGCTTGCTCTTGCGGTAGAGGAAGGGTAGGGGGAGCGTCTTGGAAGTGTATATGTTGAAGCGGGCGTAGTTTCCGTCAGGCTCGTTGTAGCGCAGCGTGCCGTAGGAGGTGTTCCCGCTGGCTATTGTCGCTCCGTCGTAGCCCGTCTCGATGGTCCAGTTCGTGGCTCCCTCGTTCCACGCCAGTGCCTGTTTGCCTTTGGCTCCGAGCTTGCGGCCGTATTGGTCGGTCAGCGTCCAGAAGCCTTCGGCCTCCGCCTTGTTGGCGGTGAAGCGCAATACTTCTGGGTCGGTCACGTCGGTTGTGGATGCGATGGTGATGGCGTCAAGGTATTGCGACTTCTCCATTCCGTCGATATCGGCGGCGGCACAGCCGTTGCGGAAAATCATCAGTTCGTCGCCTTCGTTCAGCTTGCTTTTCTTGTCCAGCTTTTCGTATATCCATCCCAGTGGCGACTCCAATGCCATGCCGGTGCCCTCTTCGTAGTCAATCGTGATGGAGTTGAGGTATACGGAACCTTCTTTCGTTCCGCCTTTCACGGTTATCCCTGCCACGTCGGCGGTCAGGGTGGGGGCGTCGATCTGCTTCGTCACGTCAACATAAACGCCGAGATCCTTGGAAACCCACTGGCCGAACCAGCTCGCATCGGCGAAGTCCACGGGGCTGAACTTGAAGATTTCCGTCTCGCCGTCGCTGACGGACAGGCCCACCTGTCCCGCCTTGTTGTTGGAACACATGTTCAGCGTGATGCCCTTGATGGTGCATCCCTGCCAACCCTCAAGCCATAGCACGGCCTTGCGGTTGCGTGGAATCTGGTTGTAGCGGTTTCCGGTGGTAGCTCCGTAGTCGTTCTGGAAGTATGCCCATGAGTCCTGCGGCACCGTTCCGCTTGCGGCGAGTGCGAATTCGCCCGTCGTCTTGTTGAACTCCACAATCCTGAAAACCGCCTCCGTGGCGTCGGCAGTCACGGCTACGGCCATGAATGCCACTGCGGAAACGGCTTTCCGCATGATGGTATTGATATGTTTCATAATCATTTGTCTTGATAGTCTGAATGTTCTTTTAATTCATGCAGCGGCTCCTACAGCTTGTTTACCACCATCTCCATCTGCTCGCCCAGTCCGATGGTGTAGCCCTGCGAGATGTATACCACGCGGTTGAACGTGTCGGAGATGAGGAATATCGGCGACAGTTCCGGATGCTGGAGCTTCATGTTGCTGCTTATCTGCCGGCGGATGGCGCCGTCCTTGTCAATTCCGAAGATGATGTTCGTGGGCAGTCCCTCGAATTCGGTGGCGTTGAACTTCCTTGCTGCCGCCTCGTCCTCGAAGAGGATCACTATCGGGCGCTTCCAGTCGTTGAATGTCTTTGCCACCTTTGCTATGTCCTTCAGCGCATGGTTGGTAGGTTCCTGTCCCACACCGATAAGTCCGGTGATGAAATATCCGCGGCCTGTCTGCGAGAGCAGGCTCACCTCCGTGCCGTCAAGCATGCGGAATCTGGATTCGGAGTCAAAGTTGCCAATCACGGTAACGGCGGTCGGCGATGTGCGCAGCTGCATGTCCACATCCACCGTCTTCCCCTTCTCCACATTGAATATCTGCATTGCCGACATCACTCCGCCGCTTGCCAGACGTGTGCCGCTGACGAGCGCATACTGGCCCACGTCGAGTTCCACGCCGTCCTTGAACGTGTTGCTCCATGTTATGCCGTCCTCGGGATATTCCAGAAGTGTGGTCGAACCGTCGGCGTTGATGCGTGTGAGCGAGAAATGACTGTAGTATTTCGGGTCGCTGATGATGCCGTTGCTGCGGTAGGTCAGGTTGAGCGTGCCTTTCTCCGAGGCTTTCTGCACGTCGCCGTCGAAGTCCACGTCTATCCATGTGCCGTTGTTCCTGTATTGCGCCTTCTGCGTCACGGCGTCCACGCGCGACTCTATGCCGAGGCTGCGTGCCACGTCCACGAAGAATATCTTGCGCGAGCGGCTGTCGGTAATCCTGCTTTCCCACACGCCCACCGGGGTCTGTGCTATCATCAGGGCACGCTTGTCGGGATTGATGCGGATGTTCTGCTTTATCCATGACACGAGCGTTGCGGGGTCTGTGCGGAACTTCTCCGCCTGCCGCTTGCTGAAGGCTTTCCCGAAGAACTGCTTGAACGGGTGGATGATCATCTCGTTCTCCACTCGCGGACACAGTTGGTCGGTCGCTGCCATGAAGTTGTCTTCGAGAATCTCCGTCGGCATGTCGCGCAGGTCTTTGTCGCTTAGCGACGAGAGGAGGGCTACGGCGCGCTTCAGGTTGTCCTTGTGCTTGGCGAGGAAACTGATTATCACGTCGTGGTTGCCCTGCGACTTTACTAACAGGTCGGCCATCGTGCCGTTGCCGGCATCGTTGTCTGTTATTCCGCGGGCGGCCAGAGCCTTCAGCGCCGTCTCCTTGTTGTAGAATGTGGCGAGATAGGCATGGCGGATGGAATCCTCATGGGCGAAGCGCTCGTTGTTCCTCTCCCGCTGTTCCTTTGAAACGTAGGGCAGGTTGGGCTTCTCTGGCGGCGGCACGATGTCGAAGGAGTCGCGGCATACCACTCCGCAGCCTGTCGGGGCGGCGGTGCGGTCGAGCCTGATGGTCACGTTCTTGTCCTTGCCGAAGGAAACCTTCCTGTATCCGTATCTGCCGTCCATCGATGCCCACGCCATCATGTCGCCCTTGCCTGCTGTGAGGAAGGTGGCTCCGTTGGCGTCGGTGTATTTCGTCACTACGTTGCAGAACTCCGCATAGTTGTATATCTTGAAGTCCACCTTGGCTCCCTTCACGGGATTCCCTGCCTCGTCCACCACGGAGAAATCCATGCGGGCGGTCTCGCCGTAGTTGTCTATCAGGTTGATTTCGGTGTAGTTTGAAGTCCTGAGCACCACCTCTTCCGGTCCTCTGTAGTCGCCGAACGCCTTGGTATGCATCAGCATTGCACGTGATGCCGGGGCGTTGAACCATCCGAGGTTGAGCACCGGCTCCGGTTCGCAGGCCCCGAGGAAATACCATTTCCCGTCGGCCCATGCCTCCACCCAGGCATGGTTGTCATCGGTGTGCGCCCATCGCGGCGTGTAAACCTGGCGTGCGGGGATGCCCACGGCCCTCAGTGCAGCCACGGTGAAGGTGCTCTGTTCGCCGCATCGCCCGTAGGCGGAGCGCACCGTGGCGAGCGGTGCCGAGGTCCTGCCGTCAGACGGACGGTAGGTCACCTTCTCATGACACCAGTGGTTCACCTCCAGTATGGCGTCCTTCATCGCCATGCCCTTCACGCGGTCTTTCAGTTCCTTGTAGAACACCATGCGCGAGTCGTCCAGATTCTCGTTGTTCACCCTTATCGGCAATACGAAATGGCGGAACAGCAGCTCCGGCACTTCGCCTCCCCAAGGCATCTCCTTCTGCGCCATGAAGCTCGTGCGCACATTGTCGAGGAAGAATTCGGGGGAGTAGTCCGTCACGTCGGCGAGCGGCATATACCTGTAGAGGAATTCCAGAGCCGTGCGCTCCGTGGCGGTGATGTTCTTCAGTTGCGCGGTCTTGCCCGTGCGCAGGGCATGCATAAAGTCGGCACCGTTTCCCTTCTCTGCCTTCACTGCCAGCGGATAAACTGCATGGGCGAATCCTGCGGCAGGAGCGCAGCAGGCGAAGAACAATGCCGGAATGATAGTCTTTTTCATAATTCAGAGTATTATATAACAAAGGTAGTGCTTTTATGCTTCCCCACCAAAAAAGCACAGCCTTTTATACTCCTTTCGCCATATTCTGCGCGTTTTGCGAAAAAAAACAGGCGAAAAGCTTTGAATGTGAATAAGTTTTCATATATTTGCAAAAAGTAATGATACTGATGCCTTGTGATGCCAAAAGGGAACTTATAATACTGTGTAAAGATACAGTAATAATGGAAAAAAGAGAAAATTCAATCAAGATTAACAATTAAATTCATGTGCTTATGAAAAGGAACCTACTATCATTAATGCTTCTTGCATTTGCCTTATTCCTATGTGGCGGAATACAGGCACAGACGCTCATCGACGAGCACTTCGACGCCTTCACCGAGGGCTCGGAGGAAAGTCCTGCCGCGACCGACATCAGCGGCTACAGCGGAAAGCTCTTCAAACAGATAGGCTGGAGCGGAAAATACGTATATGAGGCTGGCGGGAAGCTGCTCGTCAAGGACGGCGGAAATCTGATTACCGCCAGACTGACGGAGCTGGGCGACGAAACCAGCAGCATCAAGGTGACGTTCGACGCCAAGAGCCCTGCCTCCTACGGCGGAGCGCTGAAGGTGAACTACAACTATGCCTACAGCGGCGACCAGACCTTCACGATGGAAGACAGCGAATGGCACACCTTCTCCTTGATTCTGGAGGGTGCTTCGAAGACAAAGGCAATCAAGTTCTCCCCGTTCCTCGCTTCCGACGGAATACTTATCGACAACGTGAAGATAGAGGCGGGAAAATTCGTGAAGAGCCCCGTGGCATACCAGCCGGAGACGGTGGGCAAGACCAGCTTCACCGCTACATGGAGCGCCGTGGCAGGAGCCACCGGATACCAGTTTGACGTCTACACGAAGAACGGCGAAGAGAAGACCTATCTTATAAACAGCGAGGAGGTTGCCGGAACATCAAGGGAGGTGAGCGGCCTCGCCGAGGGACAGCAGTATTACTTCGTGGTGAGGGCGAAGAACGGCGATGCCGTTTCCGAGAACTCCAATGAGATTGGCGTAGTGGAAGTGTTCAAGGCAGTGCTTCCGCCTAAGGGACTCGCTGCCACCGACGTGACGAAGACGGGCTTCACAGCCAACTGGGAAGCAGCCGAGAACGCAGTGAAATACGACATCTATCTGACACGCACCGAGACCCTGGGCGAATCCAAGGATGTGAACATCATCGACGAGGGCTTTGACAAGGTGAAGGTGGGAACGACAGACAGCCCCGAGTTCAATTCGAGCGCCGTGCTCGACGACTTCACGTCTACCCCGGGATGGGCGTCAGACCGCCAGCAGTGTCTCGCCGCCGGATATATGGGAATCGCCCCCTACGGCAACAGCGGAAGCATCTGGACACCGAGCGTGAACCTCTCGTCAAACGGTGGAAAGTTCACCGTGAAGATGAACATGGCAGAGCTGAACTACGGCAGTCCGTCGAGCGGCACACCGGTGGAGGTGCGTCTCTACAACGCCGACGAAATCCTGCAGGAAACCCAGTCGGCAACGATGGAGGAAGGCTTCAAGGAATACACCTTCTCGTTCACCAAGGGTTCGGCAGACTGCTATCTGGAGATATACTACAAGAATCTTGAAGACGAAGCGAAGAAGAGCAACAAACTGTTCATCGACTACATCAAGGTGGTGCAGACGCTTGCCGCAGGCGACAGCTATTCATCGCTCATGGAGCAGCGCGAGGTGGGCAACGTAACATCCGCCAAGTTCGAAGTGCCGATGTCTAAAGACGTCAGCTATTCATACTCCCTCGTTTCCTACGCATACGCCGTATACGACCACGAACTCTCCTACGTGAACTCCGGTATGTCAGACCCGATTACGGTCAGCGCACCGGCAGAGGAAGACCAGTCTGTAGTCATCGATCCGGAGGAAGGCGAAGTGGCAAGTCTGAAGGAATTCAAGATTACATTCATGAAATACCAGTTCGTTGACATCGCCACCGACTCATACGCCGGACCCGCCAAGCTCATCAACGACGAGACGAAGGAGGAGACCGTATTGGAGGTAAAGGAGTCGAGCGCAAGTCTCAACGCCATCAAGCTCATCCTCCCCGCCGAAGTTACAGCGGCAGGCAACTATACGCTCCATATCCCTTCAGGCAAGCTGTTTGACGGAATGGACATGGAAGAGACTGACCTTCCGGAATACAACTTCCACTATACCATCAGCGGCAGCGTGGAGCCTCCGGTAGTGGAGCCGGAAGTAGTTACGGCAGATCCGGCAGACGGTTCCACCGTGGGCGAACTGGATAAGATAAAGGTGACATTCCAAACCGACGAGGATGTATATGCCGGCAACGGCACGATAGAGGTGATAGACGACGCTACGGGCCAGGTGGTGACCACGGCAAAGCCTTCGGTGACCAATGTGGGCGACGCAGCGAGCGGTCTTGCAATCCTCAACGTTAAGGTGACAGCCAACGGCAAGTACACCGTGAAGTTCGCTTCCGGTGCATTCGTCAAGGGAATCCTCTCAAGGGCAGAAGAGACCAAACCGTTTGAACTCCACTACACTGTGGACTGCGCCCTCGGCATCAGCAACGGCAGAGCGGCAGACGATGCAACGGTGGTATACCGCACCAACGCCGCCGGACAGCGCATCCAGTCACCGCAGAAGGGCATCAACATCATGAAGATGAGCGACGGCAAGACCGTAAAGGTAATAAAATAAGAATGTTTTCATTTTCAAGACGCGGGCATTTAGCGTAATGCCAATGTATTTATGAGACGGCTCCGCGGACAAATCAAGTCCGTGGAGCCGTATTGGGTATTAATCAATGATTGTTTTTATCAAGAACTATGTTTCTCTGATTCTTGATAAAGAAGAAAAACTACATCTCGTCGATTTCCTCTCCAGTCCTCTCCATCACGTTCGCCGCCATGCAGTCGGCAGCATGGATGATAGCCACGAGCGGGTATATCTTCTGCGCCGTGTCATAGTTGCGCACATCCTCGAAGCTCGTCAGATTAACGCCCCAGGCGCCCATGTGCCAGCGTATGGCGAGCATCTCGTCATCGTAAAGCTCCAGTCCGCTAAGCAGCACCACCACGAGCGACTTCTCGCCGTGACCCATCGGGAAATCCTTGTACGACACCTTGTAGCCCTCGCTGTCCTCCCACTGTCCGAGCTTGTTCTTGCGCTTCTTCACGGTGCGCTTGTAAATGTCCGCCTTGCATACGTCATGCAGCAGCGAGGCGATGATGATACTCTCGCGCTTCACCTCCGTTTCGAGCGACGGCTCCAGCGGCTTCATCGCCTCCCACAGGGCGAGCGCCGCCTTGCAGGTGTTGAGCGAGTGGACCACGAGGCCTCCCTCCGTGTTGAGGTGGTGCCCGGCGGAAGCCGGGGCAGTGAAGAAACCGAGTCTGTCGATTTCCTCTATCACGTCGTCGATGCCGTCACGGCCGGTGGATTTCAGCAGACTGATGAATTCCTCCTTATACTCATTAAGATCGTTTTTCATATCGTTTACATTGTTTTTGATTATCATGTTTGCGGCATTTCCCCAAACAATCCACAAAGCTACAATAATTTATCTGAAAAACGAAACGTTCTCCCCGAAGATTTTGCTTCTTCCGTCAAAGGAATGGGCGAATGTGGTCAGTGAAGCATAGGTATACCGGTCGTATAGCTATGTGATACTCTGGGTATAGCTATGTTGAACTATCGGTACCAAGGTGCTTTGTGACGTTCCGTGTACTTTTTTATGTACATGTTTCTTGGATATTTGAAATTAAAGCACTATCTTTGTATTATAATTTTAAAAAGCTATATAAATATGAATACATTGACAGTAAGCGGTTTCCGCAAGAATATGGCTGCTGCTTTCAACAGGGCGGCTGATGGGGAAAATGTTATGATTAGACGTGGCACGCAGTTGTTTGCCATAATTCCTGTGCAGGATGATGAACTCACCATCACACCTGAATTACAGGCTAAAATAGACAAGGCCCGTGAGGAATACAGAAATGGAGAGACCATATCTTTGAAATCGCATGAGGACGTTGAAAAATATTTCGACCTGTACGGTTGAACTTTTTTATCTTTATTTTTGAAGTAGACGAGTAACTCTTCTACTTCCGATGATATATATTATTAGAATATGAATATAGATAAGCCTTGCCATAATTCGTCCTGTGA
>USSF01000002.1 GCA_900557405.1 uncultured Prevotella sp. | reverse complement strand
TCTTTTTTGCTCTTTGCCATTTTCTATTTCTATTACTTTGGTTATGGATGATTTCCGATAAGCAAAGATAAGGTGCAATACATTAAAAAACGTATACAAACCCCAATATTTATGCATTATTAACGATAAAGAAGTAAGTGCGTAGAGTATTATAGCAATAGACGGTTCGTGTGCTTCTCGCCGGAAACATTCGTGAAGATAAAGAACGGAATGATATATTCTTATCCGATGAAGGGCACGATTGACGCGTCCTTACCCGAAGCTGAGCAAGTGTTGATGGGCGATAAAAAAGAAGCAGCCGAACATGCTACCATTGTGGACCTGATTCGCAATGACCTTAGCCGTGTGGCAGAGCATGTAAGTGTGGATAAATACCGTTATATTGGTTTATGGTTTTGTTGTGATAATATACTTGTTTGTCCTTCGTGTTATTGTCAAAACCATTTTAGATTCCTGAAATTGGAATGAATACGATATTTAGGAATGGTAGCACTTTGTACACTTTTAATCCATGAAAGTCCCTATTTATGGTACTTTTCTTCTTGTTTTTACAGTCTTTAAACAGCTATCAATAAACAAACGCCATATACCCCCCCATTCGCAAAAGTTATAAATACTTAAAATATTTACGAATATGTTTTTCCGTTGGAATATTTTGTCGTACTTTGTGGCGCTATAAAATTTATTCGTCTAAAATTATGAAAAAGAATTACTTCTTTCTGATCATTTTGTTTGTGGTCATTGCATCGCTGAAGGCCAACGCCTTCAACATTACGGTTAATGTTGACGATGCATCCAGAGTTACATTGTATTTGGGTTCGTCCAAGCAGACATTGTCAAATGGAGACAATGTGCTCGACGTTAAGACTGGCGACCGTCTCTATTTTTCCGCCAACACGGGCTATGTGTTGAAGTCGGTGATGAACGGCAGTACGGCCGAAACCATCAGTTCGCTGACGAGTTGCATGATCGGTCTCGACGAAGCCACCCATACTGACGCAAAATGGGTAGTGACAACCTGTCCGCTCGATGACGTGCGCACGGCAACGTGCAAGGTGACGGTGGACGACGCCTCCAAGGTGACCCTCGGACTGTCGGGGACATACACCACAGTAACCCTTGTGAATGGCGAGAACAACGTGAAGTTCGTCCCCGGAGTGGAGTCTCCGTTCGCCATTTCCGCCAAGGAGTCTTCCGCTACGCTCTACAGCGTGAAGAAGAACTCCGAACCTGTATCAGCGTCGTATGGCACCTACAGAGTGGAAGTGGCAGACGGCGACAACATCGATATCCAGGCCAATTTCCCGGATGAGAACTACAGCGTGAAGTTCAACCTGAGCGAGAAGGCTGCAGGCTTCATCACCAAGGTACAGGTGAACGGCACGGACGTGGATAACTACATGGATGCCAACTTCACGGTGAAGGCAGGTTCGCAGGTCAGCGTGGAGGGCAATACCAACGACTACACGCTTGAATCCTTCAAGGTGAACGGCAGCAGCGTGGATTTCTACGGCAGCTGCAGCTTCATGGTGACAGGTCCTACCATTGTGGACATCGTTGCGCGCAAGTTGGGCAACCTCAAGGCGGTATTTGACATCGACGACGCATCCCACGTGGAAGTCTATAAGGGCTATTCATATTATGGCAACAGCGTGGAGGTGACAACGGGCAAGAACACCATCGAGGTGCCCGAGTCAGCACCGGTCATTGCTGTGAAGGCAAAGGATGGATACACACTTGTGAGCGTGAGCGACGGAACGACCGACTACGTTGAGCGCGACGGCAACAGCGAGGTAAACGTGAAAGTGACAGACGGCATGCAGGTGACTGTGAAGACAGCCGAGCTGGTTCGCGACAAGACCGTGGTGTTCTATGTTGACGATGCGGAAAAGCCGTCTAAAATATTCCTGAAGCGCAAGGACTACACGATGATAGACCTGGCTACGGGCTATACCTCAGTGGCATACTATGCCGGCGACCTTCCGCTGAGTGCAGCATTCTATGGGGTGACAAGCATGAACCTATACAAGAACGACGAACTGGTTTCACCCGACTATGAAGGTTCAACCACATATACATTGAATCCGGAGGACAAGGACGTGGTAAAGGTGTTCTTCACCAAGACCCCTTCAAACGTGATTACAAACATCAAGGTGACGGGCGATGCCGGGGAACTGGTCGTGGTGAAAGACAGAATTGTTCCGGTTACTGATTTCTCAAAGTCGCTCATGGCACTCGAAGACACGGAACTCACGTTCAGTACAAGCGGCGAATCAAAGATCAAATCGCTCAAATACGGTGTGAATGCCGTAGAGCCACAGGAGGACGGCACATACCGCGTGGTGCTCACAGGCGACAGCGACATCAAGGTGGAAGTGGGCGTAGCATCGGGTATCGAGAGCGTAAAGACTTCAGACCAGAATGCAGACAACATCTACACGATGGACGGAGTGCTGGTATTGAAGAATGCCTCACGCAGCCAGATAGACGGATTGGCAAAGGGCATGTATATCATCAATGGCAAGAAAGTAATACGTTGAAAAATATATGAATAGACAGAAATTGTTTGCGGGACTGGCATTGTGTTCCCTCGCCTTGGGCGCACAAGCCACTTCCCCTGACGATGCGCAGGTGTGTGTCGTCATGAAAGACAGTAGCACGAAGAGCTACAAAATCAGTGATTTGAAGAAGATCGTATTCCATGACTCAGAATTAGGCATCATCGACCGCAATGACCAGGAGACCAAGTCGGCATATTCCGACCTTAACAAGCTCTGGTTCATCGCAGACCCGACCGGTGTGGAGAGCGCCACGGCAGACCGCCTCACTGTGGCATACAGGGACGGAGCGATTTATGTGGACGGCTGGACGGAGGGTAAGGCCGACGTGGCATTCTATGATGTCAGCGGAAACATGCACGGCAGGATTACGGCATGGAACGGCGGACAGATAAACGTCAGCCATCTGTCCAAAGGCATGTATATACTGAAAATCAAGAGTTATTCAATGAAATTTATCGTAAAATAAAAATAAAGTAAAGATATGAAAACACGTTATTATATTATTGCGCTTATCGCATTGTTCATGTGCAACATGGCAGTATCTGCCCAGGAGCGCAATCCGAACAGAATGGTCTTCCACAAGGGCGACAAGATTCTGAAGACCTATTCAGTGGGCGAGCTTGATGACATCACCTTCGACTATGTGGAGAACAAGGAAGTGGGAATCTCCATATTGAATGTTGACAACAATAGCTGCAAGGCTAAGTTCACCATGCCGGACAACTGCAAGTCGTATCTCGTGGGAGCGATTCCGGCCGATTCCAAAGAGGATTTGGTGGAATATATCCAGAAGAACGCTTCGGAGAGCTTTACCGAGAGCTCAGAGTTTGAGTTCAAGAACCTGAAGTCGGGAATTGACTATTATATCATGGCGTTGCCGTTCGACAAGTATGGTTTGTCCACAGTGCTTTCCAAGCAGAAGGTGAAGACCGTTTCGCTTGAATACAAGAATGAAACGTCGCAGTTCTTCGATGTGGACTATTGGGGAGATTATGCCGCTCTCGGCTATCAGAATTTCGTAATCCGTCTGGGCGATTGTCCGCACGATGGTATCAACCCGAGAGGCAATGGCAAAATCTACAGCTTCAGTATCCACTGCAAGACATCCGACGGCACAACCGAGCCGATGCCTCTGCCTGGTACATATACATATTATATAGATGGAAATCCTACAGACATGACAATGGATGGTCAGTGTGAGCTGGATAAATATTCCAACTACAAGTCAGAATCCAACTATACAGGTGAGGGCATGAAGTTCAACCAGGCAACTCTGACGATAGAGAAGAATGCGGACGGCACTTACAAGGTGACAGCCAAGATACAGCTGCAGAACAACGAGTGTGTAGCCGTAAACTATACCGGAGCTTGCAGCGCATACAGGGACAAGACATTCAAGGGCTATACCGGACCGAACCTTGACCGAGATCTCGAGTTCACTTGCGACTACGCCTCTCCATACGACCTTGATGGTGTTTGCTTCGAGATTATGGATGGCGGCAATCCTTATGCAGACGGAGCTTCATGGTACAAGCGCAACCGTATCATGATCTTCATGGATGATGACGGCCACGGCAAGCCGCGCGTAGGTACATTCCCTGTGACAGAAGACGGTGCAAACGGCACGGTGGCCAAGGGCTACTATAAGGTTATGGGTGCCGGCGTATATGGTCAGGTAGGTACATGCTATCAGTATTTGGACAATCCTGGAGTTATGGCAACATTCGGCTTCGTGTCGAGCGGTTCCATCACAATCAGCAAGGATGAAGCGACAGGAGATTACACCATCTCTACAAACTTCGTGACTGACAAGGGCAAGTCAATCAAGGCAACATACACCGGTCCGTTCATCAGCAACGGAAAGGCTGCACCACACAAGCAGCGTGAGGCACGTATCAGTCCGCTCAGCAGATAAACACCCGTTGGGACACAGATAATACCGAACGGTATTTTTTACAGCTGGAACGTATATATAGCGATATAGCAAATAGAATCTCATCCTTTTGATGTAGGGTGAGATTCTATTTTTTTCTCAGACATCATATTATGTATAGGTAACACTTTATCGTAAATTTACCAACAAATGAGCCTTTTTAACACATAAAAGTGCCGATTTTACGAATATCATCAATTAAAATATAAATTTTTGTGGAAATTTATTTGATAATAAAGAATAAATATCTACTTTTGCCGTAGGAACGAGGAAAAAGGAAGAAGAAAGAAAGAAGGACGAGTGTTTTCTGATGCACAAAGTCAGCGATATGTGCCGTTTTGACGAAATAAAGTAAGACGCAACGATTTTAAAAGACATACTGAATAAAAGGAATAAATATATTCATCTAATACACATTTTGCTTATGGTATACGATAGACTGCTACTCAGCGCAATGCTTCTGTGCTCAACGGGAGCCTTTGCACAACAGGAATTGAAGTTCAAGCCTTTTGCCACTCAATTCAAGACAAGCGAAACTATTATCCGTGCGGCGAAGAAGGGCGCCGCAAACGCCAGTGCCCTGCAGGCACCGGAGAACATCAGGCTGCAGGACATGCAGACCGCTGTGCGCATGACGTGGGATGCCGCATCGGGCACGGGAGTGGACCCGCAGCAGGTGACATACACCGTGTATGACCTGAAGGAGGGAGCAGACGGAAACATATCTGCCGTGAAGCGCGACGATGTGGTGGGAGCCACGCAGTATGATATTACTATGAATACCGATGAGGGCGAGGCGAACCTTGCACAGTATGGTCTGACAGCAAAATACGGCGAGGACCAGACGGATATAAAGATATCAAAACCGCTCGCGATAGGAAAACCATACACACTGCCGTTTGCCGACAGCTTCAAGAACGGTAATACAAACAATTTCTGGTGGGCAGACTGCGCCAGCAACGACGACTACGGACTGCTCACCGATGCCATGCTGACATCATCCGACGGCGACAACGGATGCTTCGGATTCATGGCAGGGACGGAGAACGAGGAATGCTCGCTCGTTTCCCACAAGATAGCGCTGGGCGGAGCGGAGAATCCCGTGGTGACATTCGCACAATACGTCAACCAGCAGGGCAGCGTGCCGCTGACGCTTGAAGTGGTGAAGCCCGACGGAACGGTGGAGACAGTGGATACCAGGAATGCCGTTAACTCCGGCACCTGGGGATGGAAGACGAAATATGCCAATCTGAAGAAATACGCCAACGAGAGATACATCGTGTTGCGCTTCCGCTTCACTTCGCCAACGGCAAAGATACTGACGGCAATAGACAACATCACCGTACGCGACGAGAAGAAGAACGACCTCTCCGTCGTGCTGACGACACCCGAAAAGGTGGTGAAGGGACAGACGGCGAAGCTCGCCGTAAAGGTGGAGAACATGACCGGTTCGAACTCGCCGGCATTCCAGATGAAGGTAAAGGTGAACGGCGAGGAATACAAATCATTCAACGCCAAGGCGGGAGCATTGAAGGCGTACAAGTCATATACATATAAGGTGGACTATCCGACCAGCTCCTTTATGACCGACAAGACCAACGTGGTACTCACGGCAGAGGTGGTAATGGACAACGACGACAATCCGGCAGACAACGTGGACGAGAAGACCATGAATCTGGAAGACACGTGGCGCCATGGCGTGGAGAACCTGAAGGTGGAGATGGACGGCGACGTGGCGAACCTGTCGTGGGGCGCACCGCTTCCGAACGAGAAGCAGGTAACCGACGGATTCGAGGACTACGACCCGTGGAGCACCACGTTCGGCGAATGGACATTGAGGGATGAGGACAAGGCCACAAACGGCGGCATGTTCGAATACACCGACTATCCGCATTTCGGCGAACTCTTTGCATTCATCATCATGAACCCTTCTGATATCGGCGAGACGCTTGAGGCACATACCGGAAAGCAGTTTGCCGCAGCCCCATACCCATACTATGTGGCATCCACGGAGACCTATTATCCCGATGCCGACAACTGGCTCATCTCTCCGGAACTGTCGGGCAAGGAGCAGACCGTGACATTTTGGGCAAGCAACATGCGCTCGAAGGATCTCAACGGCAACTGGAAGGAGAACGACGAGATATTCTATTTCATGGGGTCAAAGACGGACACCGGGATAAAGTCGTTCACCGACTACTATAGCTATGGCATCACCCACCGCTTCGACATCTACGGCGGCTACTGGTCGGAATACAAGGTGAAGGTAAGCGAGGGAACGAAATATTTCGCCATCCACCACACCACGCCGGGAATGGACGGACTGCTGCTCATGCTCGACGACTTCACATTCGAGATAGGCGGAACACCGGTATCATATAATGTATACCGCGACGGAAAACTCGTATCGGCAGAAAAGACAATGGAAGCAACAGTGATTGGCAATCCCGGAGGCACCCATGCGTATGCCGTGACGGCAGTGTATGCCGACGGAAGCGAGTCGCTGCCGGTGAGCGTATCCGGCACTACGGGCATCGCCGAGGTGAACGCCGAGAAGCCAACATCCGACGGCACAATCTATTCAGTCGACGGAATGAAGGTGGGCAAGCAGGGCGACAAGCTCCGTCCTGGCATATATATCGTGAACAAGAAGAAGGTGGTGGTAAGATAAAGGACTCTTCCGATTGACCGGCAGGTCAGTACACCAGTCAACATTACAAACAAAAACATATCTATATGAAAAGAACTGCATTATCTATCATATTCTGTCTCGCAATGACAGCCGGTTCATTCGCCAATCCGATAGACAAGGGACAGGCGCTGGACATAGCAGCACAGTTCGGCAAGAAAGCCGTAGCCGGCAGCAAGCTCCGCAGCTTTGCCGACAGGAAGCATATCGACATAGTATACAAGGCAGACCGCAATGCCGGAAAGGACGCCTACTATTACGTGGCGCAGAGCAGGGGCGGCGGATATATCATCGTGAGCGGCGAGGACCGCACTGCCGGCGTGCTCGGATTCGTTGACAGCGGAAGCTTCGACATCAATAACATCCCCGACAACATGCGCTATTGGCTCGGAGAGTTCGCCCGCCAGGTGGACTATCTCGACAAGCATCCCGAGGCAAGGGCAAAAGAGGTAGCCACGGAGGGCAAGACCAGCGTGGACCCGTTGCTGGGCAACACGAAATGGAACCAGTCGCCGTTCTACAACAAGTACACGCCGAACAGCCGTTTTCCGATAGGATGTGTGGCAGTGTCGCTCGGACAGATCATGCGCTACTGGCAATGGCCTGACCACGGCGAGGGAAGTCATTCCTACGTGACGACCACGCACAAGTTCGAGGAGTCCGCCGATTTCGCCAATACCACATACAACTGGGCGGCGATGACCGACGAACTGAACGCATCGTCTACTGACGAGGCTGTGGATGCCGTGGCAACGCTGCTGCATCATGTGGCAGTGAGCGTGAACATGGATTACGACAACGGCGGATCCGGAGCCTATTCCGAGCTGATGGGACCGGCAATGGCAAACCATTTCCGCTATGACAAGGGAATACATCTGGTGAAGCGCAACTTCTATGACTCGCAGACCTGGATGCAGATGGTAAGGGAAGAGCTCGACAACGGGCGCCCGGTGGTATACGACGGAGCTACAAGCTCCATGTCGGGCCACTCGTTCATCTGCGACGGATACAACGAAGACGGCTTCTACCACATCAACTGGGGATGGGGAGGCAGCGGAAACGGCTACTTTCTGCTCAACGCCCTTGCCTATGACTACGTGGACATGGCCACAGGACAGAGCATGAAAGACGGCTTCAACTACTATCAGGACATGCTCATCGGCTTCAAGCCCGACAAGGACGGAACATCAGTATACCGTCCGCACGAGATGCTCTGCGAGGGACTGGGCGATGATTTCAACGTCGTGGTGAAGAAGGGCGAGAGCGTGCCGGTGACTGTATGCGAGGTGTATAACACTTCAAACTTCGACCTCGACCTCGAGGACTTCGGTCTGGTGGTATACGACAACAGCAACAATATCGTGGCATCAAAGACCCTGTACAGCGGAAACACATACGCCGGACAGTATCTTGATACGCTCCGCTCCACACTCACCGTGCCTGCCACACTCGCCGAAGGCAACTACGTGGCAAAGCTCCAATACAAGGTGAAGGGCGAGGAGAAATATTCCGACGTGATGATGACCATCGGAACGGCAAACGAAATAAGCATAAAGGTGGGGGCGGAGAACGTGGAATACTCCACCGTGGGCAAGGCCAAGCTCAACGTGGTGAAAATGCAGTCCACACCTGAGGTGCTTACATCCGACGTGCCGTCTACCGTGAAGCTCACGGTGAAGAACGAGGGAGGAAAATACGACGGAGCAGTGAGCTTCCGCCTGAACATCGTTGGTGATGCGCTTACCAAGCATTGGTACACATCGCCCAAGCAGGACATAACAATCGATGCGGGCGAGACAGCCGAACTGACATTCAACCAGACGCTGGAACTTGCAGGCGACGACAATTATGAGTTCACCCTGTTTGACAGAGAAGACAACGTGGTGTACCACACCATCATCCCACTCATCGGAAGGGAGAAGGAGCCGGACCTGCAGCTGGTGAAGGAAATCTATTTCACGCCGCGCGACTATCAGGTGCCTGTAAACTGCATGATTCTCAATGCCGAGATACGCAACGACGGAGGAAAGTATGACGGCAAGATGATAGTAAGGATTCTCGACAGCGAGAACTACTTCTGTGACGGTGCCGACATGGATACTGCCAAGGTGGTTATCGAGGGCGGCGAAACGAAGACGGTGCGTATGCACGGCACTTACGACCCGAACAAGGACTGGTCGATGAGCAATATGCGTATCGCCACCGTATACGACATCACGGGCAAGAAGTATCTTGAGCCGATAAAGTATAATCTGCATGAGTTCACCTATGGGGCAAAAGACCCGACTGTGACCTGGGAACCGGACGAACCGACGGATGCAATAGACAAGATAAACAGAAACGCCGACCCTAATCTGGCATTCTCCATACAGGGTAACGTGCTCACCGTGGAGGCTCCATTAGGACTCGAATATGTGGCAGTCTACGGCATGGACGGTAGACTGATGTTAAGACAATATGCCGGTAATACGGTAGACATCTCGCAGATGCCACGCGGCACGTATATCGTGGTGGCAAAGACCGGCATCGGTATGAAGGCAGAGAAAATTGTAAGAGAATAACCACATGCGGGATGTCATCCGGCGGATGCTTCAAGAAAAGGCATCCGCCGGAATATATAATAAGGAGAGGTGGCCGCCGGATGAAGTGCGCCATCCGTAATACCTGAGGGGATAAAAGGAACATATAATCAACTAAATACAAAGCTTATGAGACAGATTTTCACGACATTGACTGCCTTACTCGCTCTCTTGGCTACAGCAACGGGAGTAAGGGCAGAAACGGTTGACAACTACTCGTATGACTTCAATACCTCAATAAACACTTCTGACCATGCGTTCAGGGTGGCTACAGGCTGGGGACATATCGTGGATGCCTTCACGTATGAGAACCCGTATTCGGGTACACAGACTAAATATCAGAGTTATGGATATGAGTCAACGGGCGGAGTGACCGGCGGTTGGCTGCATGTCTATGGTGAGGAAATAGGATATACGTATGGCAATATATACCATACGTCCACCGATATGATCGTCACCCCGAAGATTACCGGAACGGCATCAATCTATATTAAGGGACAAAGCACTTATTATTCACCTGTGGCTAAGTTCTATAAGGTGACGAAGCAAGGCAATACGTATGTTGCCGGCGAGGAACTGACAGTGGACATGAGTCAGGTGAACACTTCCACATGGACCAAGGTGGAACTGCCGGCAATGGAAGGAGAGTATATCGGCATACACGGCAGCTATATCGGTTTGGATGACTTCGCCGTAAACGGTACGGCAGAGCTTGAACTGCAGAAGGGTATGACCGTGAGCAACGTGAAGATTGCCGACACCGCTCCTGTATGTAATGCGGAGAACAAGTTTGACGTGACAATCACGGCAACAGTGAGCAACACGGGCGACATGAAGCTCCTTTCGACAGACGAGGGAATGACACTGAGCGTCATTGATGCCGACAATGCGAAACTGAAGAACGTTGCCATCGGCAAGGACCTCGAGAAGGGAGCAACGGCAGACGTGCAGATTCCATTGACAGATCTTGACTATAGCGCCACAGGCAAGGGATTCACACTGACGGTGAAGGAGAACGTGACGGGAACCACTGCCACGACGGGAAAGATCTCGCCCGTGGCATACGCTCCGGAAATGGTGCTCCAGAACAAATACGAAACGGCGATAAAGAATGGTTCTGTGGAGAACTTCGGCAGGATAAACGAGGCAAAGACGCAGAGCTATAAGATAGCGAACAAGGGAACTGCCCCGCTCGTCATCACGAAGGTTGACGTGCCGCAGGGATTCACCACCACACTCACGCCGCAGACTGTGGCGGCAAAGCAGACCGTCGACTTCGACATAACGCTCGGCACGGAAGTCTTCGGCGAATGTGGCGGCAGCTTCACCGTGACGGCAGACGATGTGGATCCGGTAAGCATGGAACTCAAGGGACTCGTGCTCGATCCGGAGAAATATCTCGTGGACTTCGAGGATTTTGAATATGGCAAGCCTATGCCTGGCGGCATACAGATTGAAGGCAGCGACTTCAAGGTGGAAAGCTGGGACAGCTCCAACGGCAACAAATACGTGATTCGCAACAGCAGCAGCTACAGTCTTGACCAGTTCTCCACTCCGCTCCTTGAGATAGCAGAGGGAGAGAGTCTCACGTTCGACATCAGCGCAAGGTATTCCTACAGCAGCAAACTGCAGATTATGTATTCTGCCGACCGCAGCAACTGGACACAGGCTAAGGAGTTTGCCTATGACGAGATTTCCACATCAGGCTATTACGACCTGCGCAATGTGTCGGTAAGCGGAATCCCGGCAGGAAAATGGTTCATTGCATTCAAGGGCAAGGACATCGCCATCGACAACATCTACGGATTCAAGCGCATCGTGAAGGATCACGACGTGGCAATCTCTGCCGCTGCGGCTCCGGACAAGGCCATGGTGAACAACGTGGCAACCTTCAAGGTTTCGCTCAAGAACTGTCAGGACAAGGTAGAGGCAGCTGACTCCTACAGTTCGATGCTCTATATCGTGGAGATGAAAGAGGACGGAACCACATATGAGAAGAAGGACTCCGTGGCAAGCACGGCCGTTGAGATAGGCAAGAGTGCTACGGTGGACAACACGTTTGAATACACCCCTCATGCCGACGGAAAGCTTATGGCATACGCAGAATTCGTATTCGGCAAGGATACGCTGAAGACTGACGTCATGGAGGTAATGGTGGCCAAGGAGAAGATTTCCCGCGATGCAACGCTCGGCGACGCAAAGACCACAAACTCTTTTGCTCCGCTGAATCTCGGAGGCGGCTACCTCTCGGAGAGCGAGGTGGTATATACTGCCGGAAGGATAAAGAATCTGAATGCCGGCGACAAGGTTACGGGTATCACGCTGCGCGGCACGAAGGGGTCTTCCGACCTCACCACCCGTCTGCGCATATACATCGAGAATACCGAGGATGAGGCTGTGGACACACAGACAAAGACTCTGGCCGGCGACACAGCGAAGATGCAGAAGGTATATGATGCCGATTACACGTTCAAGAAGGTGGGCTACACGGCTACGGAACTCCTGAACGTGACATTCGACACTCCGTTTGAATATACCGGAAAGAACCTGCGTCTGCGTTTCTATTCAGAGGCTGAGAGCAAGACTTCAACGGCATACACGAGCTTTGAGGTGGACAATACAGACCAGACCCACTGTCTCGTCCGTACGGTGTCATACAGCTATGACAGCGACATCTCCAACTACACCGAGGATGAGATTACCGCAGCCCGCTATCTGCCTGCCGCAACGCTGCAGATATACGTTGAACCCGCAACGCTATACGGCACAATTGCCGACGGCGAAATCGGCATCGAAGGCATCGACGTGAAGCTGACGAGCGACAATGTGGAGTATTATGCCAAGACGGACAAGGACGGAAAGTTTGCCGTTGACATCATCCAGAACGAGCGTGTCTACACGCCTGACTTCAAGGTTGACGGCTACATCGCTCCGGCTCTTGAAACCATCGATATGACCGGCGGCACCACTACCGTGGCATACAATGTCATCAGGAAGGAAATCATGCTGAAGGCCGGTGAATGGACTACAGTAATCCTGCCGGCTGTGGCAAAATACCCTGATGGTGAATACTGGCAGCTCAAGGAGTATGACGCAGCCGGGAATAAGGTATACTTCAGCGAAATATCCGACAAGAAGGATTTGAAGGAGAACACTCCGTATGTATTCAAGCCGGCGGCAGACGTTACGTTCACCAACGAAGACTTCACCACCGATGTTGAGGCAGGTACGGCTGTGGCAGAACCGGTGAAACTCGTCGGAACCTATAGCGGCAAGCGTCTTGCTGCGACAGAAGACACGGCTTGCATGGTGATTTCCGCCGACAAGACATTCCAGGCTGTAGGTGAGACAGGCGACGCAATGTACGCCACCAAGGCCGCCCTGTATGTTCCTGCCGACAAGGCGAAGACCCTCGAAATCATATTCGGTGAGCGCATCGTCAACGGTATCAGCGGAGTCTCTTCAGATGATGCAGGCAGTGCTGGAAAGATATACACACTCGACGGCAGACTCGTTGAGACCGGCGGCAACGTGAAGACTCTCAAGAGCGGCGTCTACATCATGGGAAAGAAGAAAGTAATCGTCAAATAAGGAAACTGTCTATCTTCCTCCCGTCACGGCTTCGTCCCCATTCTGACGGTACAAAGTCGGGCGGGAGGTCCTTTTTTCCTGATTTACGTCCTGACGACCGTTTTGGGACTTATCGGTTACAGTTACCTCATTTTAGAATTACGGCTTGTTTTCATCCAAGCATAATATAGTTCATTTATTAAAACAATAAGAGTATGAAGAAAATCATCTACACAATGCTGGCTCTTGCAATGGGTTGCACCACATCCATGGCCAAGAAAATCACTACAATCAACGACCTCGTGGGACAATACATAAACAAGACCACCTCGATGAAGGAGGACCCTAAGTTCGAGGGCAGTTCGGTGACTATACACGCCGGCGAAAAGGACACCATCATAATCTACAACCTCTTTGATTACGGCACGGAGCTGAAGGCGAAGGTGAACATGGCTGACTGTTCGCTCACCATTCCTTCACAGCTCTTCTATACGGACAAAACCTACGGAGAGAGCGACTTCACCAACATCATTTTGACCACATCATCGCTTTCGCCCGACCGCAAGACTCCCGTAACCGGAACCATCGACCCCGAAACGGGCATCATCACGCTGAACCCATGGGCTGTATACATCAACAGCGGCCCATACATGGACCACTATTTCGATGTGGTGGAGAAGACTGTCATCAAACCTGCCAACGGACTCATGCACAACTCCTATTTCGTGGGCTCTGACGGCAAACCGCAGTATGAGGACGATGAGTCAAACGTGATCTTGCGCATGAATGAAGCCGGCGACTCGCTTATCGTGGAGAACTTCGGCGACAAGGGATTGGACGTCTCTATCAAGCTCTATGCCAACCACACCGTCAGCATCCCGCGTCAGAAAGTATATGACGCCGACGATTATAAATTCGGTGACTTCTATACGCAGAGTGCTGACTGG
Organism: uncultured Prevotella sp.; assembly: GCA_900557405.1. GTDB lineage: Bacteria > Bacteroidota > Bacteroidia > Bacteroidales > Bacteroidaceae > Prevotella. Next base: position 47,662 of record USSF01000002.1, on the reverse strand, counting down.
GCTGCCGACAAATATAATGCAACCGGCATCACAGGCACATGGGACGAGGACGGCGTGACGCTCGACAACTGGACTTCAAGCAGCACGTCCAACTATTATCTTGGTAAAATCGCCAAGACTACGATTAAATTCACCGACGGAACGAAACTGTCCACCACCGACGGCATAGCACGCACCACAGCCGACGACCAGACAGAGGCTCTCTCCACACAGTATTTCAGCCTTGACGGCGCACGGCTCCAGGCTCCGCAGAAGGGCGTAAACGTTGTGGTGAAGACGTTTGCCGATGGCAAGACACGCACCTTCAAGACAATAATGAGATAAAGACAATCCGAATACTTACGGATAGATAAAGAAATCATCCTGCATTGCGATGCGAATGTCAATCGTCGCTCGTATGCAGGATGATTTTTTCACTTTTGTGGCAAAACGATATGGTGGCTTAACTTGATTATAGAGCTTTCTGCTTTGTATATGAGAAAAAACAAGGCGAATGATAGAGTTTGTCATCGTTTTCCTTGTCTTTTCCAATAAAATCATTAACTTTGCGTCAGGTTATATTTTTATCCAATGAAGACAACAAAAGAATACATATCGCTGATATCGTCTAAAACCGAGGAACTTAAGCGTGACTTCGGCATAAGGTCATTGCGCATTTTCGGTTCCGTATCAAGAAACGAGCAGCATGAAGGTAGCGATGTGGACGTTTGTGTCGACATGGCGCCGAAAGTCTATATGGTTGTAAGACTGAAACGCTTCCTTGAAGACCTTCTTCAATGTTCCGTTGATGTCATCAGACTCCACAAGCATATCAATCCGTATTTGTTGGACGAAATAGAAAAGGAGGGGATTTATGTCATCAAGTGACAGATTGAAAGGCTTGTTGCAGCAGATTGACAATGCTATACAGCAGTTAAAAGTATGGAACGAAAGCATTCTTTGCGCAGACGATTACTATAGCTCACCGGAAGGCATGAAAAACCTTGCTGCCAGTTGTATGCTGATAGAGGCAATAGGGGAAACAATCCGGCAGATTGACAAAATTACAGATTCCAAGCTTTTGCAAGAGCGCCCGGAAATTCCTTGGAAAGACGTTATCGGCATACGTAATCATATTGCTCACGGATATTTTGATATAGATGGCGACATCGTTTTTGATGTGGTCAAGAATAATTTGGATGCACTGTCTGATGCAATAACATATTTTCTGGATAAAGACTGCAGCTGGTTATAAAAAGATACAAAAACGTCCTGATGACCGTTTGGGGGTAAATGCATAGACAGGAAATAATAACCTTATTTATTATTGTAAGTATGGATATTGTCGGGAATCGGACAATCAGGGAATATCTGAGTGGCTTACTGTATATTCGGGAGTAATAGTGTTTTCCCTGATTGTCCGATTCCCGGCAATATCATGCGGGTCAGAACTGCTCCAGTATCTCGATGCGCTTCTTTGTGTCGGGATGGGTGGAGAAGAGCGATGACAGAAAGTTCATGGCTCCACCGGCGAACTTCTGCGGGTGGATGATGAAGAGCTGGGCTACGTCGTCGCGCTTCACGTCCTGCAGACCGGGTTTGCGGCTTATCTTCCTCAGTGCTGAGGCCAGGGCGAGAGGGTTGCCGCAGAGTTCCGCTCCGCCGGCATCCGCCATATACTCGCGCTTGCGGCTGATGGCGAAACGCGTGAGTGCAGTGAAGAGATATGCCACGGCACAGAGCGCATAGCCTATTATCAGCACCACTATCACGGCGACGCCGTTGCCGCGGTCGTCATCGTCGCTGCTGCTTATCCTGCGGCTGCCGCCTCCGAACCACATCATGTTGTACATCGTCTGCACTATCATGCTCATCACAGTGGAGATGATTCCCACGAAGATGATGCTCGTGATGAGCAGTCGTGTGTCGTGGTTGCGGATATGTGTCAGTTCATGGCCGATTACTCCGGCAAGCTCCTCGTCGTTGAGCACTTTCATCAGTCCTGTCGTCACGGTGACGGTGTAGCTGCTCTTGTTTATTCCGCTCGCAAAAGCGTTGAGCTGCGGGTCGTCCACCACGTTCACCTTCGGCATGTCCATGCCGGCGGTCATGCAGAGGTTCTCCACGATATTGTATACCCTGGGGTTCTCCTTCCTTGTGAGAGTGCGTGCCTTTGTCGCCGCCTTCACCATCGAACTGTTGAAGAGATAGGCTATGGCGAACCATATTCCCACTCCGCCCACTACCCATGGCAGCGAGTTGAGGAAATAATATTCCACGGTGGCTGCATCCATCTCGTGCACCAGATTGCCGTACTGGTCGTAATATCCGTTGCCGAAGTAGTTGACAAGGGCGATGAACGCCCATACCACTCCCAGGATGATAAGCGGAAACATCAGCAGCAACAGGAATGTCATCCTGTTGTTCCGGCTTATCTGGGTTTGCATTCCTACGTATTTCATAATTTGAGTTTAGAGTTTAGAATCATTTTAAATGAAGAATGAAGAATGAAGAATCGTTTTTGAATGAAAAATTAATCTATATATCCTACGAGTTCTGAACGCTGTAAGCGAGAACTGTTTTCAAACTTTCATTCTTCATTCTTCATTCTTCATTTAGAATTTAATCTCCGGTGCCTTCTCCATAGCCGCACGGTTTTCCTGCGGCACCTCGAACATCGGCTGGCGTGAGAATCCGAACATCTTGGCGAAGATGTTGCCCGGGAAAGTCTCCACGGCATTGTTGAGCTCACGTGTTGCCGAATTGAAGAAGCGGCGCACGGCGGCGAGCTTGTTCTCGATGTCTGCAATCTCGCTCTGCAGCTGCATGAAGTTCTGGTTGGCCTTCAGTTCGGGATAAGCCTCAAGCGACACCTTCAGTCCGGCGAGGGCGCTGGTCATCATGTTGTCCGCCTGCACCTTCTCGTTCACCGTCGTTGCTCCCATCGCTGCGCTGCGGGCTGCAGTGACGCGCTCCAGCACCTCACGCTCATGCGTGGCATATCCCTTCACCGTAGATACGAGCTGCGGGATGAGGTCGTAGCGCTGCTTCAGCTGCACGTCGATGTTGGCGAAGGCATTCTCGCGGTTGTTGCGCAGCTTCACCAGATTGTTGTAGATACTCACTGCCCATATCACGAGCAGCAGGACGATCACCAGAATCACAATTGTTGTTGTAGACATAATCTTTTTGTTTTTTTGTTCCGCCTGCAGCTCCTTGGATGTCTTCTTGTATGTTGGCTTTATCCGGTGGCGCCGCCTGCGGAGCGGTTAATAATGTTGTTCTCTCTTGCCTATAATACGCAAGCTTCAATTAGATTGCTACAAAAATAATACCTTTAATTGATAATCGGAAACGTTTTTAACCTTTGTTGTGTAATATACATACTTTTTGCGTGGTTATCCCGCAAAACCCTTGCAAGTATGTCATTATGGAATACCCATCGCCCCTCTCATAATCTGCCGCCAGGTCTGCTGCGGGCTATAATGAATGCTTTATAAAAAACAACGACATCCGCTTCATGCGGCAAAACTGCCGAAAAAGCGGATGTCTGTTATTGGAAGAATTGGTAGGGACGATCGGGCTCGAACCGATGACCTCTGCAATGTGACTGCAGCGCTCTAAACCAGCTGGGCTACGCCCCTTTCTTCTTGTTCTTGAAAACCGAAGGCAAAAGTACACTTTCTTTTTGAACTGACAAAACAATTAATGTTTTTTTTACTATCTTTTTCCGTTTTCCCCACAGATACTCCTTCCTTTCCCCCTCCATCCCCTCCTTCATCCCCTTCATCCCCGCTGTCTCCATGCCGGATCCGTAATCCGCTGGATATGAAAACTATCACCCGATGACAGGATATATAAAAAAACATTCCCGAAAGTCTATTTATCGGCATGAAAAATTTGCTGAAACACAAATAATAATTATATTTGCAAGAAGAAATGAACGTTTTTTTTTAACTAACGATTTAATCCATGAACTGGAAAAAACTACAGAATGGCTCCGATATAAGGGGCGTGGCGCTCGAAGGCGTCGAGGGTGAACACGTGAACCTTACACCGGAAGTGATAGAGACAATTGCAAAGGCGTTCGTGAAATGGCTAAGGAACGGAAACGACACCTCTGACCTCACGGTTACCGTGGGAACGGACAGCCGTCTCTCGGGAGATAGCATCAAGGAAGCTTTCATCAGAGGGGCAAACGAGGCTGGCGCCAATGTGGTGGACTGCGGACTGGCGTCCACTCCGGCCATGTTCATGACCACTGTCAGTGCTCCGCTTATGGCAGCGGCTGCCGTGATGGTCACGGCGAGCCACCTCCCTTTCAACCGCAACGGACTGAAGTTCTTCACCCCCAAGGGCGGACTCGACGGGAAGGACATCTCCGCCATACTCGACATTGCCGAAAGGGGCGACTTCGATACGCCGCGTAGCGAAGGCTGCCGCGCCACGTTTGATTTCATGACCGCCTATTCCCATCATCTTGCTCGCTATATCCGCGACGGCGTCGGTTCCGACGACTATCTGCATCCCCTCGCCGGAATGCACATCATCGTGGATGCCGGCAACGGCAACGGAGGGTTCTTCGAGAAGGTGCTGCGCTCGCTCGGTGCAGAGACCACAGGAAGCCAGTTCCTTAATCCCGACGGACATTTCCCTAACCATATCCCGAATCCTGAGAATGCCGAGGCTATGGCATCGGTATGCGAGGCGGTGAAGAAAAGCAATGCCGACCTCGGCGTAATCTTCGATACCGACGTGGACCGCTCGGCCATCGTTGACCACAAGGGCGACCCGATAAACCGCAATGCGCTGATTGCACTCATTTCCGCCGTGATACTCGAGGAGCACCCCGGCAGCACGATAGTGACAGACTCCGTCACGTCTGACGGACTGGCGGAGTTCATCCGCTCTAAGGGCGGCAGGCACCATCGCTTCCGCCGTGGCTACAGAAACGTGATTAATGAGGGAAAGCGCCTGAACGAATCGGGCGAGGAATGCTGGCTGGCGATAGAGACTTCGGGCCACGCCGCCTTGCGCGAGAACTATTTCCTCGACGACGGTGCCTATCTCGTGGCTAAACTCATCGTGTATGCCGCCAAGCTCAACAGGCAGGGCAAACAGCTGCAGGACATCATCGCCACTCTGAAGCAGCCTGAGGAGAGCAAGGAGATAAGGATAAAAATTATGGAATCCGACTTCAAGGCGTATGGCGCAAAGGTGCTCCAGGAGATGAAGGAGAAGTTTGCCGCCGTGCCGGGCTGGTCGATTGTGGAGCCAAACTATGAGGGTATACGCATCAGCTGCACCAATGCCGACGAAGACGGTTGGCTGTTGCTGCGCATGTCGCTCCACGACCCTGTGATGCCGCTCAATATCGAGAGCAACGTGAAGGGCGGTGTCGCCGTAATCGAAAATAAACTGAAGGAAATCGGTCTGATATAAAGCTATATCATTAAGGTTCTTCTACTTGAACGCCTGCCACTCAGGTGCGTCGGGTAGGGGAGCCTCTACGCAGATGGGCTGCTTTGATACGGGGTGGGTGAATTCCACTCTACGTGCCAGCAGCGAAATGCTGCCGTCGGGGTTGCTGCGCTTGGCGCCATATTTCAGGTCGCCCTTTATCGGACAGCCGATGCTGGCGAGCTGACAGCGGATCTGGTGATGGCGGCCGGTGAGCAGCTTCACCTCGATAAGCGTGTAGTTGTCCGACTCACCGATGACCTTGTATTTCAGTATCGCTTTCTTCGCCCCGGGTTTCTCGCGGTCGTAGCTGTAGCTCTTGTTCTGCTTCTCGTTCCTCACAATCCAACTCTCTATCGTACCCTCAGGATTCTCCGGACGGTTCTTTGTCAGCGCCCAATATGTCTTGTGCACGTCGCCCGTGCGGAACATGTCGTTGAGTCTCGACAGCGCCTTCGACGTGCGGGCAAATACCACCAGTCCGCTCACGGGCCGGTCGAGCCTGTGCACCACTCCGAGAAACACGTTCCCCGGCTTGGCATACGCCTCTTTGATGTATTCCTTCACGGTGTCCGACAGCGGTTTGTCGCCCGTCTTGTCGCCCTGTACAATCTCGCCGCTGCTCTTGCTGACGATGATTATGTGGTTGTCTTCGTAGACTACGATCATTTTTTAATGAAGAATTAAGAATGAAGAATGAAGAATCGTTTAAATGAAGAATGAAGAATTAAAAATGAAGAATCGTTTAAATTAGAATCTTTTGAAATTAAGAATTAAGATTCTTCATTTTTAATTCTTCATTCTTCATTTATTTACATATTCATACCGCCGTCGATCTGAATAACCTGACCGCTCACGTAGCTTGACATGTCGGAAGCCAGGAACAGACAAACGTTGGCGATGTCCTCGGTCTGACCGCCGCGGCGCAGAGGAATCTTCTTCATCCAGTCCTTGCGGATATCCTCAGGCAACTGGGCTGTCATGGCAGTCTCGATGAAACCAGGGGCAACGGCATTGGCGCGTACTCCCTTAGGACCGAGCTCCTGTGCGATACTCTTTGCCAGGGCAATCATACCAGCCTTTGAGGCAGCATAGTTACACTGTCCGGCGTTGCCGTGGACACCCACTACAGAAGCCATGTTGATGATTGAACCACCACGCTGGCGCAGCATGATTGGTGAGCAAGCGTGGATGAAGTTGAATGCAGACTTCAGGTTCACGTTCAACACTGCGTCCCACTGTGCCTCGCTCATGCGGAGCATAAGTCCGTCCTTAGTGATACCGGCGTTGTTCACCAATACGTCGATTGAACCGAAATCGGCATGTATCTGCTTTACTGTCTTCTCTGTCTCCTCAAAGTCGGCTGCATTACCTGCGTATGCACGGCATGTAACGCCCAGGGCCTCAATCTCCTTGCGGGTAGCCTCAAGTCCGGCAGCCATGTCGTCGTTCAATACGAGGTCTGTGAATGCGATGTTAGCGCCCTCCTGAGCGAACTTCATTGCCACGGCCTTACCGATGCCGCGTGCTGCACCCGTTATGAGCGCAGTCTTACCTGTTAATAATCCCATTTTCTTTCCTTTTTATTATATTCTAAAATAAAATCCTTTTATATTTCCATCCTTTCATTCTTTCTCTCCCTCTCAACTATCCTTTCCATCCCTCTCCTTCCCTCCCTTTGGGAGGGCCAGGGTGGGTTGTCCTTTGGGAGGGCCAGGATGGGTTTGTGGTTTGTGGGTTTGTGGGTTGCCCTACTTACTCGTAATCTTCCCCAACGCTCCATACACCACCTTTGCCACCAGCGGCTTGCTTGCCTCCGGCGTAATGCCGTGGCCCAGTCTGCCGCAGATATACGGCACTTCGAGTCCCTTGATGCAATAGTGTGTGATGTCGGCAACGAGCTCCACGTTGTCGATGTCGAACTCCCCGTCGCGTTTGCCGTCCTCGTAGACCTTGCGGAAGAGTTCAATCTCGTCCTCGTCGAAGTTCTTCCTCACCTTCTCCACCATCCAGATATTGCGGAAGAAGGCAGCACGCAGATTGCCGTTTCTCACCACCGTCTCCTTTATCATGCTCAGATGCGTGTAGATAAGTTCGATAATCTTGTCCTGTGGTCTCACCTTTTTGGCGGCAACCTCGTCCAGCTTGTCCGACAGACGCTCCAGTTCGCCCTCGATGACAGCATAATATATGTCCTCCTTGCTTTTGAAATACGTATAGAGCGTGCGCCGTCCTTTGCCCGAGGCAACGGCGATGTCGTTCATCGTGGTGTTCTCCAGTCCGTTCCTTGCAAACAGCTGGCGTGCCACGTCCACTAACTTCTGTCTTGTTTTGGAAATTGACATGATTATCCTTTTCTTTGTTTGTTTTCGTCTTCTGGCGTCGTAACCGTCCGGTCTCGTCCGCATCCCTTGTCATCCGGCGTGCAGTCCGTTCGATGACGGCATTATCTCTTGCACATACCGGTATACGTGTGCAAAAGTATTAAAATTAGCTGAAAGCCACAAATCTGAACCAATATTACTGTTCTTTTTTTACTTATTTTTAATCTTCAGTGTGCCAATGGGTCGTTATTCTTTGTCTACTCGTCTACTTCGGATAATATATATTATAGGTAGTAGACGAGTAAGCAAGTTGATGAGTTGACGAGGAGATTAGCTATATTGGTTTAAGTCTTGCAAACGATAATTATCAAGAGAAAAGAATTAAGAAACAGCGTTCGGCGGCCGGAGGGAAAGCCAATGAGAATGAAGAATGAAGAATGAAGAATGAAGAATCGGCTGCCGGAGGGAAAGCCAATGAGAATGAAGAATGAAGAATGAAGAATCAGCTGCCGGAGGGAAAGCCAATTATACAATTTAGAGTTTATTGTCCAAAGGAAAGCAAGTGCCACGCACTTGCAGGATTCGTGTTATTCGTGCGATTCGTGTTCGAAAAACATATTCGCGTATGTTAAGTTGACCACGAATCTCCCGAATCCCACGAATACATACCGGGTCGCAACCTAAAAGATTCGTTAGATTCGTGCGATTAGTGTTCGAAAAAAAACATTTGCGTATATTAAGTTGATACACTAATCTCCCTCTAACGAATCATTTAATATGCAGACAGAATCAAAAAAACGAATCCGTCTTAAATCCCATTTGTCCTGTCAAGGTACAACGAATGAAGAATTAATCGGTGAAGCCGACAAATCTTCATTCGATTTGCCCTCACACTTACCCTCACCATTGAAACCCCGATAAACACAGGGCTTCCAGCCGGATTGTGAGGGTGTGAGGGTAAGAAAAGAAAAAAAGTTTTTTTATTTTTTTAGAAGCAGACGAGATGACAAGATACGAGAAGACAAGGAGAGTTCGTTTCTTCATTCTTCATTGGCTTTCCCTTCGGCCGCCGAACGTTGTTTCTATAATTCTTAATCGGCGAAGCCGACAATTCTTCATTCTTCATTCTTAATTCCACCATGCACACACCCTCTGTATCAGCCAACTATAAAAAATCTGAAAAACGATGAGGTAAGTGAAAATTCCGCCGCAAGAAAGCATCATTCGTCTAAAAAAATCCCAATAAACATATTATTTAAGATAATAAAGTATATTATAAGGTGGATTTTCGGAATATTCTAAGTAAATTTGCAGCTAAAATCACATACACGTAGAATATGAAAATAAAAATCCTATCTGTCGCACTGGCTCTCGCAGGAGCGATGACTATAGCATCATGTCTGAGCGATAACGACAGTTCTTCAGATATCGTATATTACGGCGACGGAGCGATAACTTCATTCTCGCTCGGAAAACTCAACAGGTATTACCTATACAACAACGGCGACACAATAAAGAAGACCACCGATGGCACGGACAGCGTGACCACCGTGGCATGCAGCGGATACAAGATGACCATCGACCAGCTGGCTTACGCCACCGACGAGAACGGCAACCCCACGAAGATGCACCCCATCTGGAACACCGACTCGCTGCCCGCAGGAACGGACATCCGCAAGACCATGACCACGATAAGCAGCAAGAACTCGGGCATCATAACGCTGCTCCGACTGAAGAAGAAGCCGACGGACAAGGACACGCTCGACTACTACAACTCGGCTGACTCCATCGACTTCTCCACGCCAAGGGAGTTCCGCATCTTCTCCACCGACGGCACATACTACCGCCGCTACCAGGTGAAGATAAACGTGCACAAGCAGCTGCCCGACTCATTCGTATGGCACAGACAGCAGATGTTTGACCCTGCACAGCAGACAACATTCACCGCCGCCAGGACATACACAATGGGCGACAACGTATACACTGCCGCCTCTGACGGCACAACGCTGACGACAATCTGGAAGAAGAACATCAACGACGACAACGCCCAGTGGGTTGTCGCAGTTTCAAACATGAACAAGGTGTTCTCCCCCGAATCATACAAGAACATCGCCGTACTCAACGGTTGGATGTATCTGCTCCACCAGGGCACGCTCTTCAAGGCACAGGACGCACAGAACTGGCAGCAGGTGGCAACAGGGCTCGACAACATTAAACAGCTCGCCGGCGCAAGCTACAGAAAACTCTATGCACTGACCGACAACGGCATCGCTTCGTCCGCCGACGGCAAGACCTGGACAGAGGAAGCGCTCGAGGACGCGAAGGAGAACCTGCCGGCAACGGACATATCGCTATGCGCACTGCCGCTGAAATCTAACAAGGACGTGGAGCGCGTGATTATCATGGGAAGCGGAAGCACCGGCAAAACTGCCGTATGGGGCAAGATAGAAGACTCATCGGAGACCACGGACTCATATAAATGGAACAGCTACGACGGCGAAAGCCAGTATGCACTGCCCGACATGAAGGGACTCTCCGTGATGTATTTCGACGGCAAGCTCTACGCCATCGGCGGAGAAGGACAGAATGGCAGCACCGCCAGTCCTTACGCCAAGCTCTACTGCAGCGGCGACCAGGGTCTGACATGGAAGGAGAGCACTCTGTTCACACTGCCTGCCGACATGCCTAAGGATATCGACCCCGCCACGCTCACCATGCTGGCCGACAAGGAAAACCACGTATGGATAGTAAGCGCAAAGACCGGCACGGCATGGAAGATGCGCATCAACCGCCTCGGCTGGAAACAGGAGCAGAAGGCTTTTAACGAATAGGCAGGTGCCGGTTGGTCAGGTTCTGATCGGGTCGGTAGGTTCAGCAGGGTTTGTCCGGGCTGCCCCATCCGTCCCCATAATATAATCCGAATCTGTCCCCATAATATAATAAGGTAGAAACAATATGCCCATAACATCCCCACATATCACGAGACTTCTGCGTTTCCTCCCCATGGGAGGGGCAGGATGGGTCATTGCTTTCCTGCTCGTCTCCCTACCCGTCTCCGCCCAGGAAGACGAGATATACAAGATGGAGATTGGAGCCGGACTGGGGCTGACGGCATACGAGGGCGACTTCAACGGGAGCATCACGAAGAACATGCAGCCAAGTGCGGCGGTAGTGCTCAGAAGGGTGTTCAACCCGTATATGGACCTGAGGCTCAACCTGATGTACGCCAAGCTGAAGGGCGACTCGAAGAAGCTCGACACATACTATCCCGACTATCAGCAGGAGCCATACAGCTTCAACAATACAGCTGTGGACCTCTCGCTGCTCTATGAATACAACTTCTGGCCGTATGGCACGGGGCGCGACTACCGCGGGGCGAAAAAGCTCACACCGTTCGTGTTCCTCGGCATCGGGGCGACATACGCCAAGACGGAAGAAAAGGGCGTGTTCACGGGAAACTTCCCGCTGGGACTGGGAGTGAAATACAAACTCGGAAAGAGGGTGAACCTCGCACTGGAATGGGCTATGCACTTCTCGCTAAGCGACGAACTCGACGGGGTGAAAGACCCCTACATGATAAAAAGCAGCGGACTCTTCAAGAACACCGACTGCTACTCAACCCTGCAGCTGACGCTCACATACAGCTTCATGCAGAAATGTAGAACATGCAACAGTGACAAATATGACTGACAATTCAACAGCAAACCTGGATATGACGCGCATCCCGGAACACATCGCCGTGATTATGGACGGCAACGGAAGATGGGCGACAGAACGCGGAAAGGAAAGAAGCTACGGACACCAGGCCGGAGTGGAAACCGTGAGGAGAATCACATCGGAGTGTACAAGGCTCGGAGTGAAATATCTCACGCTATACACCTTCTCCACAGAAAACTGGAACCGCCCCGCCGACGAGGTGGCGGCACTCATGGGACTCGTGCTCACGGCTCTCGAAGACGAGCTGTTCATGAAGAACAACGTGAGATTCCAGGTTATCGGCGACATCGACCGTCTGCCCGAAGCGGTGCAGCAGAAGTTGCAGGAGACCATCAACCACACCGCGGCAAACTCCGCCATGACGATGACCATCGCACTGAGCTACTCCGCAAGATGGGAAATCACAAGGGCGGTGAAGAACATCGCCGGTATGCTTGCCGACGGGAAGATACGGCAGGAGGACATAACCGAGGAACTCATCAGCAAGAACCTCACCACCCATTTCATGCCCGACCCCGACCTGCTTATCAGGACCGGAGGCGAACTGAGGATATCAAACTATCTGTTGTGGCAGATTGCATACTCCGAACTCTATTTCTGTGACACCTACTGGCCCGACTTCAGGGAGGATGACCTGCACAAGGCTATCTGGAGCTATCAGAACAGACAAAGGCGCTTCGGCAAGACCGAGGCTCAAGTGGAGGAGGAAGTGAAGTAAAAAGAGATTGAAGGAACCGTTCCCTTACCTTATTATATATATATTATATACGACGAGGGGAATCACTTATATATTATCAAAGACAAACGATGAATAAGATTGTAAAGAGAGTGCTGCTGTTCGTGGCTGCCGTATGCCTTTCGGCCGAAGCCATGGCACAGGAGAAAATCGTAAATCCAGATATAACCTACGCCGGATCGCCAAGGGAATGCGTAATAGCCGGCATCGCCGTGTCGGGCGTGGAGGGATATGAGGACTACATGCTTGCCGGTATCTCCGGACTCACTGTAGGACAGGAGGTTTCGCTGCCCGGACAGGAGATAACGGATGCCGTGAAGCGCTATTGGCGCCACGGACTGTTCTCCAAGGTTACGGTGGCGGCAGACTCCATCGTGGGCGACAAGCTTTATCTGCACTTCTATCTCGCCACACGTCCGCGTGTGTCGGTAATCAACTACACGGGAGTGAAGAAGTCGGAAAAGAGCGACCTTGAGGCGAAGCTCGGACTGCTCAAGGGCAGTCAGATTACGCCGAACATGATTGACAGGGCAAAGACGCTCGCCGCAAAATACTTCAAGGACAAGGGCTTCAACAACGCCGAAATCAATATCTCGCAGATTGACGACCTCTCGAACAAGAACCACGTGATACTCAACGTGGACGTGGACAAGAAGGAGAAAATCAAGATTCGCCATATTATACTGGAAGGCAACAAGGAACTGACAGACAAGAAGATAAAGGGCGGACTGTTCAGTAAAGGCGCACTCGGCAAGATACGTGAGGCAGGCAAGCTCTCAAGCTTCATGAAGGCCACCAAGTTCACACCGGAGCGCTACAAGGAAGGCAAGCAGAAGCTCATCGACAAATACTATGAGCTGGGCTACCGCGACGCCGAGATTCTCGACGACAGCGTGTGGACAAACGACCCGAAGCACGTGAACGTATATATCAAGGTAAACGAAGGAAAGAAATACTATATCCGCAACATCACGTGGGTGGGAAACACCGTGTTCTCCACAGACTACCTCAGCCGTGTGCTCGGCATGAAGAAGGGCGACGTCTACAACCAGAAGCTGCTCAACAAGCGACTGAGCGAAGACGAGGATGCCGTGGGAAACAACTACTGGAACGACGGTTACCTCTTCTATAACCTGCAGCCTACGGAAGTGAACATCGTGGGAGACTCCATCGACCTGGAGATGCGTATATACGAGGGACAGCAGGCGCATATCAACCACGTGCGCATCAACGGTAACACACGTCTCTATGAGAACGTAATCCGCCGAGAGCTGCGCACAAAGCCGGGCGACCTCTTCTCGAAGGATGCCCTGCAGCGTTCGGCACGTGAGCTTGCGTCAATGGGACACTTCGACCCGGAGCAGGTGAACCCTGACGTGCAGCCGAACTATGAGGACGGTACGGTGGACATCAACTGGGACCTCGTGCAGAAGTCTAACGACCAGGTGGAATTCTCGCTCGGTTGGGGACAGACGGGTGTCATCGGACGCGTGGGACTGAAGCTCAACAATTTCTCCATGCGCAACCTCTTCAACAAGAACCGTGAGCACCGCGGCATCATGCCTATCGGCGACGGCGAGACACTCTCGCTCGGAGCGCAGACCAACGGTTCATACTATCAGTCGTACAACGCTTCATACTCCACAAACTGGTTCGGAGGCAAGCGACCGATACAGTTCACCGTGGGTGCCTACTTCTCAAAGCAGACCGACGTGAACAGCAACTACTACAACTCGGCATTGATGAACAACTATTACTATAACTACTATGGTTACGGAAGTTCATACAACTATAACTACGAGAACTATCTCGACCCAGACAAGTATGTGGAGCTCTTCGGAGTTTCCGTGGGATGGGGCAAGCGTCTGCGCTGGCCTGACGACTACTTCCAGCTGTCGGCAGAACTCTCTTACCAGAGATATATGCTGAAGAACTGGCAGTATTTCATCGTCAGCGACGGTAACTGCAACAACCTCAACATCAGTCTCTCCCTGTCGCGTACCTCTACCGACAACCAGCTCTTCCCACGTCGCGGTTCCGAATTCCTCGCTTCTGTTACGGTAACTCCACCATGGTCGAAGTTCCAGAAGAAGGACTACGCACACCTCGCCACCGACCGCAACTCACCTAACTACAAGGATGAGCAGCAGGAGAAATACCGTTGGGTGGAATACCACAAGTGGAAGTTCAAGGCACGCACATATACTGCGCTCACAAACGGACAGAAATGTCTTGTGCTCATGACACGCGCCGAGATGGGACTCCTGGGTTCATACAACAAGCACAAGAAGTCGCCGTTTGAAACCTACTACGTGGGAGGTGACGGTATGAGCGGATACTCATCAGGCTATGCAGAGGAAACTATCGGTCTGCGCGGTTACGAGAACGGTACGGTGGGCTACAACAGCTATGCCTACGACCGCTTCACGATGGAGCTTCGCTATCCGTTCATGCTCGGCAACACCACTATCTACGGACTCACCTTCCTGGAAGCCGGTAACGCATGGAGCGATACAAAGAAATTCAATCCGTTCGACATGAAGCGCTCTGCCGGTGTAGGTATCCGCATCTATCTCCCGATGGTCGGACTCATGGGTATCGACTGGGCATACGGATTCGACAAAGTACTCAACGGCAGCACTTACAAGAAGGGCGGTTCGCAGTTCCACTTCATCCTGGGACAGGAGTTCTAGTGAGTGTGGAGTGTGAAGTGTGAAGTGTGGAGTTCTATAAAAAAAAGAATAAAATCATAAAGGCAATGAAGAAATTATTGTTTATCGCAGTAATGCTGGTGTCAGCAATGGGAATGAGCGCACAGAAGTTCGCTCTTGTCGACATGGAATACATTCTGAAGAACATACCAGCCTATGAGCGGGCCAACGAGCAGCTCTCACAGGTGGCAAAGAAATGGCAGGCCGAGGTGGACGCCATCGGCACGGAAGTGCAGACCATGTACAAGAACTACCAGAACGAGTCCGTCTTCCTCTCGCAGGAACAGAAGAAGGCCCGTCAGGAAGCCATCCTCGCAAAGGAAAAGGAAGCCAGCGAACTGAAAAAGAAATACTTCGGACCGGAAGGCGAACTCTACAAGAAGCGCACCAGTCTGATGACACCTATCCAGGAGGAGATATACAATGCAGTGAAGGACATCAGCGACCTGCGCGGCTATTCGCTCGTGCTCGACCGTGCATCCGACACAGGCATCATCTTTGCATCCCCCAAGGTGGACATAAGCAATGAAGTGCTCACAAAGCTCGGCTATTCTGCAAATTAATTTGGTGGAGAATAAAAAAGATATTACATTTGCAGTCCTTATAGATAATTAATAACAAAAACAAATAAAACAAAGAAATGAAAAAGCTTATTTTAATGTTGATGCTGTTCGCACCAATCGCTACATTCGCACAGAAGTTCGGACACATCAACTCGCAGACCGTCATCGAGAGTCTCCCTGAGTATGTAAAGGCCCGTGCAGAGGTTGAAGGACAGGCAAAAGCCTACGACAACGACCTGCAGGCAATGCAGAAGGAGATCCAGACCAAGGCAGAGGCTTATGACAAGAACCAGTCCACGATGAACGAGACAAAGCGCAAGGAGACAGAGGCCGAGCTGCAGAACCTCTACCAGAAGTTCCAGCAGGCACAGCAGGACAACAGCCAGGCACTGCAGAAGCTCCAGCAGGAGAAGATGCAGCCTATCATCTCCAAACTGCAGAACGCAATCAAGAGCGTAGGCAAGGCAGGCGGATATGTCTACATCATGGACGTATCAAGCGGCATCCCTTATATCAGCGACTCTCTGAGCAAGGACGTTACAGCCGAAGTAAAGGCTGAAATGAACAAGCTGAAATAAGGTATACCCGAAACATACCGACCAACGTATATATGACGTAAGGAGTGTGTCAAAAGTAGAGGATTCATGATGATTGCTCCCTGCTTTTGACACATTTTGTTCTATTAACAAACAACCCCATCCAGACATGAAAAGAATTATATTGATGATCTTTGTCGTTATGGCAACGCTTTCTGCATCGGCACAGGACTTCAAGTTCGCTTACTTCAGCTACGACGCCGCCCTCAAGGCAATGGCTGAATACGGACAGGCACTGAGCAACGTGGACAAGTTGCGCACGCAATACGACAACGAAATAAAGCGTGCCGAGAAGGAATTCAACGCCAAATACGAGGACTTTCTCGAGAACCAGCGCAGCATGGCACCTGCCATCCTCGACAAGCGCCAGGCAGAGCTGCAGGAACTGCTGCAGAAGAACCTGAAATTCAAGGAAGAGGCAAAGCGCCTGCTCCAGCAGGCAGAGAATGATGCCTACGCCCCGCTGAAGGCAAAGCTCAACGCCGCAATCAAGAAGATCGGCGCCGAGCGCGGCTACGCCTTCATCCTCAACACCGACGGCGACGCATGTCCGTATGTAGACAGCACGAAGGGCGACGACATCAACATGCTGATTTCCGACGCACTGAGATAACAATACCCCGGACATAATCGGACAAGCATACATACGCAACCGGCGAAGGCCCCACCCGCAAGGGATATAAAAAGAAAAGAACAAGGAGGTAAAGAGAATGAATATCACGGATAAAACAGGGAACAATGATAAGGCAGAGAACAGGGACAAGGCAGAGAACACAGGCATCATGGAGACAGAAGCAGTAAAGCCAGGTCCCATCGGAGTCTTCGATTCCGGCTACGGCGGACTGACCATCCTCCATCAGATGAGACAGACGCTGCCGCAATACGACTACCTGTATCTCGGCGACAACGCCCGTGCGCCCTACGGCCCGCGGTCGTTCGACATCGTGTACCAGTTCACGCTCGAAGCCGTGCAGAAACTCTTCAGCATGGGCTGCCGGCTCGTCATCATCGCCTGCAACACGGCGTCGGCCAAGGCGCTGCGCTCCATCCAGCAGAACGACCTGCCGAAGATTGACCCCACGAGACGCGTGCTCGGCGTAATACGTCCCACGGCAGAATGTATCGGCCACCTGACGCAGTCGCGCCACGTGGGCATCGTAGCCACCACGGGAACGATAAAGAGCGAAAGCTACGTGATGGAAATCCAGAAGCTCTATCCCGACATCCACGTCACGGGAGAACCCTGCCCGATGTGGGTTCCGCTGATAGAGAACAATGAATACGACAGTCCCGGAGCCGACTACTTCGTGGAGAAACGTATCGGCAACCTGATGCGCCGCGACCCCAAGATAGACTCCATCATACTGGGCTGCACGCATTATCCGCTGCTGATAAACAAGATTCTGAAATACGTGCCGCGCGGCGTGAGGATAATCCCGCAGGGCGAATATGTGGCAAGCAGCCTGAAAGACTACCTGCACCGTCATCCCGAGATAGACTCCAAATGCTCCAAGGGAGGCACCTGCCATTATCTTACCACCGAATGTGCCGACAAGTTCCAGGAGTCAGCCCAGCTGTTTCTGCATGAGAACATCGATGTGGAGAAGGTCACGCTTGAATGACACCCCTTGCAGGCATGAACAATTCCCCCGTTGCCGGCATGGACAAACCGCACCGCCCCATCAGACATACAGCTGATTTGACAACTCAACCTGACAACAACACCGATTAATGCCATAACTGACAGTTCCATTCAATGGCTTTTATCAAAAAGTCATATTTTTTTATCAGTAAATACAGCCTGAAAGCCTGTTTCATTGATAACTTTGCAACAGAGAAAAGAAAAATTGACTCGTTCAATGCTCATTATTCAAGATTGCACAAGGTAAAAGCAAATATAAATTGTTAGTTAGTATTTAATTGAGCAGAAAACAGCATGCGTGGCTTGGGGAAAGTCGCGCATGTTTTTTTTATCAACCCCTCAAAGCGAATATTATGGACGACAGACTCCACCCCATAGCCCCTATACATGAAGCCCCCGCACACTTCACCTTCCCCTTCAACTACACTCCGCATCCGCTCTGTGTGGCTGCCGCCGCCGAGCTGCAGCAATACCTCGCCGCCCGGACGGAATGGAAGGAGGAGATTGACGGAGGAAAGATGTTCGGAGTGCTCGTCGTGAAGGATGAGCAGAACGGGAACCTTGGTTTCCTCGCCGCCTATTCGGGTTTGCTGGCAGGGCGGAACGACTGGCAGTATTTCGTCCCTCCCGTATTCGACAGTCAGCAGCCCGACGGATATTTCAAGACCCACGAGCGCGAGATATCCGCCATCAACGCCATGATAAGCCAGATGCAGAAAGCCCCTGAGCTGTGCGCCCTGCGCTCCAACCTTGCCGATGCAAGGAAGCGTGCCGAAGCCGAAGCCGAGGCATACCGGCAGCTGATGAAGGATGCCAAGGCGGAGCGCGACCGCCGCAGGAACAGTCATACACCGCCCACGCCCGACGAGGACGCCGCCATGAAACGCGAAAGCCAGTTCCAGAAAGCCGAACTGCGCCGCATCAAGAAGCGCCACGACGAAGCCATAAGCAATTTGAGGCAGTCGCTCGACGCACAGGAAGCGCCCATCGCCCGACTGAAGCAGAAGCGCAAACAAATGTCGGACGACCTGCAACACTGGCTTTTCTCCCAGTACAATATCCTCAACGCCAAGGGCGAAACCTGCAACCTCTGCGACATCTTCAGCAATACGCCGCAAGGCGTACCGCCATCCGGAGCCGGCGACTGCTGTGCCCCAAAGCTCCTGCAATACGCCTACAGCCACCATCTGCACCCCCTCTGCATGGCAGAATTCTGGTGGGGCAAGTCGCCCAAGACCGAAATCCGCCACCACCTGCACTATTATCCTGCCTGTCAGAGCAAATGCAAGCCCATCCTCGGTTTCATGCTCCAGGGTCTCGACGTAGACCCGGATCCACACAAGAAACGCCTTGAGGACGAAAAGCTCCGCATCCTGTATCTCGATGCCGACATCATCGTGGTGAGCAAACCCTCGGGAATGCTCTCCATGCCGGGACTCGTAGACCGCTGTTGCGTGGCCGAAGCCCTGCGCGAAGAACTGGGCGAGGGATGGTATATGCCTGCCCACCGGCTCGATATGGACACAAGCGGCATTCTCGTCGTGGCGCGCACGGAAGAAGCCCTGCGCCTCCTCCACCGGCAGTTTGCCGACAGGACGGTAAGCAAGCGCTATACAGCCCTGCTCGACGGTACGCCCCATGCCCCACGCCACGGCTTCATCCGTCTGCCCCTCGCCCCGAGCGCCACCCACCGTCCGCAACAGATAGTGGACCACGAGAACGGCAAGCCCGCCATCACCGAATACGAGATAACAGGCACAACAGACGGCAAGACCCGCATCAGCCTCTATCCCCATACCGGCAGAACCCACCAGCTGCGCGTGCATTGCGCCCATGCCGAAGGCCTCGCCACGCCTATCGTGGGCGACAATCTCTACGGGCACCCCTCCGCCAGCCGTCTGATGCTCCATGCCGAGCATATCGCCTTCCGCCATCCCACCACAGGCCGGCGTATGGAATTCACCGACGAGAGGTTATGAGTTGACAACTTGTCAACTGATAACATTCGTTATCACAATTAATAATATTTATTTCATGATAGAGAAAAACGATTTGCTATAACTTTGAGGCAAATCGTTTTTTTCATATCTTTGCAAATGAAAAGGAGGAAGCATTCTCTCCGAAGAGACAAAAGGAAATGGAATTCTTCCAAGATTATTACAAAACATTATAAAAACAAAGACATTATGAAGAAGAAGTTTATTTGCACCGTTTGCGGTTACGTTTATGAGGGTGACGCTGCTCCAGAGCAGTGCCCGGTTTGCAAGGCTCCGGCATCAAAGTTCAAGGAACTGAAAGAGGATGACGAAGAGGCTTTCGCCACAGTACACGAGCTTGGCGCAGCACGCAAGGAAGACGCCAACGCCGAGATGATAAAGGACCTCGAGACCCACTTCAACGGTGAGTGCGGCGAAGTAGGTATGTATCTCGCAATGAGCCGTCAGGCCGACCGCGAGGGTTATCCTGAGATTGCCGAGGCTTTCAAGCGCTACGCTTTCGAGGAGGCAGAGCACGCTTCCAAGTTCGCTGAGCTTCTGGGCGACGTATTGAAGGACACGAAGAGCAACCTCGAGGCACGTATCGCTGCTGAGCGCGGCGCATGCGAGGACAAGTTCCGCATCGCACGCAACGCCAAGGCTGCCGGCATGGACGCCACACACGACACTGTGCACGAGATGGCAAAGGACGAAGCTCGCCACTGCGCAGGCTTCATGGGCCTCTACAAGAGATACTTCAAGTAATCAGACCAACAAGGGAACAGGTCTGCCGGACTGCTGAAGTCTGATGCGGCCTGCACCCCAGATTAATATCAAAGCCCCGAACCGCATTCCGGTCCGGGGCTTTGATGTTATTATCCATATACCTTTTCTCGTCGGCATATCGATGCGCCCTTATTCAGCCACGCTGAAGTCGAGCTGCTTCTTCTCCATGTTAGCCTTCGCCACCTGGATGCGTATCGGGTCGCCAAGCTGGTATTTGCTGTGATGGCGACGGCCCACGAGACAGTAGTTGCGCTCGTCGAAGTCATAGTAGTCACCCTTCAGGTCGCGCAGCGGCACCATGCCCTCGCAGTGGTTCTCGTCAATCTCGCAGTAGATGCCGAACGACGTGATGCCGCTGATATGCGCATCGTATGTGTTGCCCACCTTATCCGCCATGAACTCCACCATCTTGTATTTGATACTGTCGCGCTCCGCATTCTGCGCAATCTGTTCCATATTGCTCGACTGCTCACACAGTTCCTCGTAATGCTCCTTGTTGGCAGAGCGTCCGCCTGCCTGATAGCGCGTCAGCAGACGGTGTACCATCGTGTCGGGGTAGCGGCGGATAGGACTCGTGAAGTGAGTGTAGTAATCGAACGCCAGACCGTAATGCCCGATATTGTGAATGCTGTATTTCGCCTTCATCATGGCCCTCAGCGCCACGGTCTCTATCACCTTCTGTTCCTTCTTGCCAGCACATTCGTCGAGCAGCGTGTTCAGGCTCTTCGTTATAGCCCCCTTCGTGCCGTCGGTCTTCATCTTGTAGCCGAACTTCACCACAAACTGGCGCAGCGTCTCGAGCTTAGTCGGGTCCGGCACGTCGTGGATACGATACGGCAGCGTCTTAGGCTTCTTGCCCTTCGCCACCTTGCCGATGCTCTCCGCCACGGTGCGGTTGGCAAGCAGCATGAACTCCTCCACCAGCTTGTTGGCATCCTTCGCCACCTTGAAATAACAGCGCACGGGCTTGCCCTTCTCGTCCACGTCGAAGTGCAGCTCCTCACGGTCGAACTTCACCGAACCGTGCTTGAACCTCGCCGCGCGCAGCTTCTTGGCAAGACGGTCGAGCATCACCAGTTCCCTGGCATACTCTCCCTTGTATTCCATGCCCGCCGGAAGCTTTGGAGCCGGTTCGCCCGAACCGTCCACCACGCCGTTGTCCTCAAGGATGCTCTGCACCTCCTCGTAGGCAAACCTGCGGTTGCTCTTTATCACGCAGTGGCGCAGACGCCAGCGCAGCACCTCGCCGTCCTCGTTCATGTCGAAGATGACGCTGTAGGTCAGCTTCTCCTCATCGGGGCGCAGCGAACAGATGAAGTTGCACAGCCTCTCGGGCAGCATCGGAATGGTGCGGTCAACCAGATACACGCTCGTGGCGCGCTTCACGGCCTCCTTGTCAATCACCGAACCCTCGGTGACATAATGCGAAACGTCGGCGATATGCACACCAACCTCCCACAGTCCCTTAGAGAGTTCGCAGATGGAGAGCGCATCGTCGAAGTCCTTCGCATCGCGCGGGTCGATGGTGAACGTGGTAACGTCGCGGAAATCCTCCCTCTCCTTGTAGTCCTCCTCCGTGATGGTGGGGTCGATCTTCTCGGCAGCCTCCTCCACGTGTTTCGGATACTTGTACGGCAAATTGTACTGTGCCAGGATGGAGTTCATCTCCACATCGTTGTCGCCCGACTCGCCGAGCACGTCGATAACCTCGCCCACCAGATGCTTGTTGTCCTTCGACGGCCACTGCGTGATCTTCACCACGGCCTTCTCGTTCGTCTTGCCGCCCTTCAGCTTGCGCTTCGGGATAATCACGTCGTGCACGAAGATGTTGCCGTCCGAAACGAGAAAGGCGAAATCCTTCTCCACCCGCAGCTTGCCCACAAACGTGTCCTTCGCCCTCTTGATGATGCTCGTCACCATAGCCTCACGGATATGGTTCTTGCGGCGCGCCATGAGCGTGAACTGCACCTTGTCGCCGGTGAGGGCGAACATCGAGTTGCGCTCGGCCACGAAAATCGGGGCGGCACCGTCGTCGGGCACCACGGTGTTCTTGCCGTTCGGCTTGCGCTGGAAGGTACCCTCCTGCACCTGTCCGTTCATGTTGAGCTGATAGGCGCTCTCGCCCTTGCGCACGAGGAAGTCGTCCCATGCCATCTCTTCCATCACGTCCACGGCGAGCATCTTGGCGGGATGGGTGTCGAGCCTCAGGGCTCTGAATATCTCCTTGAAACTATGCTGCTTGTCGGGATTCTCCATGAAGAAATCCTGCAGCTTCTCGGCAATCTGTTTTTTGTTGAGTCTTCTTTTCTTTCCACCTTTTGCCATAGTAGTATTCTGTTTTAGCGGTTTGCCCAACCGGAGCAAACCTTAGGTTATTATCCGTTTTTCAATGCGAAGATAAGAAAAATTTCCCATTCCGCCCCACAACCTCCCGATTTTTAATCATAATTCATAATTCTTTAATACGGAATCCCGCAAAGCGGGACGCCTGCACATCATGAACTCTTGTCGCTACATTCCTCTTGTGATGTTGCGACTGTCACGGAGAGACAGCTTTTTCAAACAATTGATTGATGGTACCAGAAAAGTATCGCAGCCTGGTACCGATAGTATCGCAGCCTGGTACTGATAGTATCGCATAGATATACTCGCAGTATACCTATGCTCAAACTGACGTTTACCGTTGCCGGTCAGGTTGATGCAAGACACGAAAAAGCCCCGACTCGTTTGGGCCGGGGCGATGATGCGTATATGTTCTGACGGAGAAGCTTATTCTCCTATCTGCTGGAAATTCATTCCGTTGCCGTAGTTCTTGTTGAGCTCGTTCTCCAGGGCATCCTTGTCGAATACGCTCTGCATAGGACCGCTCTGCGTCAGGTCGATGCCCTCGAACATCAGTCCGTTGCCATCGTTCTCGATGAGACTCACGGTGTTAGGGTTCTTCTTCAGCTTGGGGAACACAAGGGTGATGAAGCGCTGTCCGTCGATTTCCATCTTCTCCTTCTCGGCGAGTCCCTTGATGAACTTCAGATTGTATGTCCTGTCGTTCGCCGGATCCACAAGCACGATGTTCTTCGTGTCCTGGAATGTTATCTTAGCCGTGTTATACACGAGCTTCACCATTGTTATCGTACTACCGTAGGTCACCGATGCCACCTTGCAGTAATTGGTATTGCTCTGCTGCACGTATGGGTAGGTCACGTCTGTGAGGGTGAACTTGTCTGTTCCTGCCATTGCGCCGATGGTGGTCAGCAGCATGGCAATCATTGTGATAATCTTTTTTGCTTTCATATTTTTTTATTCTTAGTTATTATTTGGTGAAAGGTTCGGTCCTATAGGTCCTATAGGTCCTATAAGACTTATAAGACCTATAGGACCAATAAGACCAATAAGACCAAAACCGGACTAATCTGCTACTGCCTCTTTGGGCTTGATTGAGGTTACCGGCGGGGCTGGCTTCTGCTTGGCTGATTCTGCAGATACGGCTGATTTCGCAGACGGTGCATAGTAGTATTCATCCCAGTAGTATCCGTCCCATTCGTAGTCGCCCCAGTTTGGCGAGTAGGTCTTCCTCATCCTGAAATACTGTCCGTTGCCGTTGCCATCGGAGATGTAGCCCTCGAAGTAGTTGTCGCTGAGCGAGAAGTCATCGATGTAGTATGTCTGTCCTTCCTTCTGTGAGTATATGGTGATGGTTCCGCCGGAGACTCTCCATGTGATGTAGCTCGCAAAGTAGTCCCATGGGGCGTCGCTGTAGTAGTCTATCCATCTGCCTGCGCCCGACGTGTAGCGGTAGGGGTCGCGGTCGAACTGCATCACTGTACGGCTCGACTGGTAGTATCTGCCGTCATAGTAGCTCTGCTTGTACATGTTTCCCTCCCATACTCCTTCGATTGTGTATGCTATGTTGCTGTCCTCGTCGCAGCCCGTCAGTGTGGCGGCTGCCATTGCCATGAAGACGAATGTTATTATGGAATAAAACTTTTTCATAATTCTTGTTCCGTTAAAGAGTTATTATATCTGTTCACGATGCAAATTTACTATTTCGGCGATGAAATTGCAAATATAAAAACCATATTATTCAGTAGGGAATTCCCTAAAACGCTTTTTCACGGTCTTTCTAAACGTAAGCCCTACAAGCGGATTATCTTATATAATACATGTTATACGGCAGGTTTAGCGATAAAATGAAAGAAAAACATGAAAAAAAATATAATTTCAGAATAAAATATTTTTCCATTACGAATTAAAGTGTTATATTTGCACTCGAAAGATTGTTAAGTGGATTTAAAAACAAACGACATCAGATACATATATACTCGATTCTATTTAAAGGATATTGAATGAAAATAAGGTTTTTAGAAAATTAAAGGTTATAACAGGAATGCAACACTTACACATGTAAGGAAGAGGCCAATGTGGGGAGATCAAGCTCCCTTGCAGAGGTCTCTTCTTTTTTTGTCTCCTGCCGGCAGGGTTGCTGCCCGGCTCCAGCGTCCGCCCTATTCGTCGGGGTGGCTGATATAATCATACAGTTCCTTGTAGAATTTTGTGTGTGAGAGCGTTTCGGCATTGCCCATGATGATGAGCTTCATCCTTGCCCGTGTGATTGCCACGTTCATGCGCCTCAGGTCGCCGAGGAATCCTATCTGCCCCTCCTTGTTGGAGCGCACGAGCGATACGATGATGATGTCGCGCTCCTGCCCCTGGAATCCATCCACCGTGTTCACCGTAATCAGCCGGCGGTATGGGCGGAAGAAGTCGCTCCTCTTTATCATCTGGCGCAGCAGCTGCACCTGTGCACGGTATGGCGAGATGATGCCCACGTCGATGCTCTCCTCGAGAATCCTGCCGCGGCCTATCTTCTCGAAGTATTCCTGCATGGTGAGAAGTGTCAGCTCTGCCTCCTTGCGGTTTATCCTGCCGAAGCTTTCGCCCACGAACTGCTCGTATGCCTCGGTCTCCGATGTGTCTGTCCATACCATCGGTTCGTCGAAATCCAATATTCCTCTGTGTTCCACCTCCTTTGCTGCCACCACCCTGCCGCCGTAGAACCAGTCGCTCGAGAACTTCATTATCCTCCTGTTCATACGGTATTGCACGGTGAGCAGCGTCACCACTTCGGGCTTGTTCTCCACGATGCGCTCCATGAGCGTCTTGGCCAATCCGCCGCGCATCGCCTCCAGACTCTTCACTGTGGGCGGCAGCTGACAGTGGTCTCCGGCGAACACCACCCTCGACGCACGTCTTATGGCTATCCAACAGGCGGCTTCGAGCGCCTGTGCCGCCTCATCGATGAAGAGCGTGGTGAATTTCTGTCCCGTCATCA
The DNA here is from genome assembly GCA_900557405.1 of uncultured Prevotella sp. Lineage (GTDB taxonomy): Bacteria > Bacteroidota > Bacteroidia > Bacteroidales > Bacteroidaceae > Prevotella. Next base: position 21,843 of record USSF01000002.1, on the reverse strand, counting down.
CCCTGTTGGCGCTGCCCGTCAGCGTGGATGCTATCACCTTTGCCTCGCCGAAGAGCTGTGCGTTGATGCGACATTCTATCTCCGTGGCACGGCTCTTCAGGCGGTCGAGCTTCTGGTGGAAGTTGTCCGTGTTGCGCTTCCGTCCTGCCCTCAGCTCGCGTATCGCCTTGCGTATGCTCCATAGTTCGGGATAGTCAGGATGCGACTCGAACCGCCTCTCGTAGGTGTAGGAGAGCATCTTATCGGTCACCCGCGTGGGGTTGCCGATGCGCAACACCGAAACACCTCTGTCGGCAAGCTTCTCGCATATCCAGTCCACCGCCATATTGCTCTGTGCGCACACCATCACCTGGCTTTCGCGCTTGAGCGTCTCGTATATCGCCTCCACCAAGGTGGTGGTCTTGCCCGTGCCCGGCGGTCCGTGGACCACAGCCACGTCCTTCGCCCTCAGCACATTGTTCACAGCGAGGTCCTGTGTGGCGTTGAGCCAGGGGAAGCGGATGGCGTCGAACGAGAACGTCTGCGCCCGCTGGCTCCTGGAATAAAACAGGTCGCGCAGGTATGCCATGCGGTTGCCCTTGGCGCGGATGGTTCGGTCGAGGGCCTCAAACATCAGTCTGTAGCTCGTCTCGTCGAAGAACATCTGCACTCCTATACCTTCGCCGTTCTGCAGCGTCGCGGCGATGCCGGTCTTCTCGGGCACCGTCACCACCATGCGTCCGCTGTCTGCATAGCTCACGATGCCCGTGGTGATGATGTTGAACGGGGCCTTAGCGCCCCCGTCTGCCATCTCCGCCTTGTCTGCCGGCAGGGAGAAGAAACATACGGGTCTGCCATATTCGAAGTTGTGCTCTATGTCCTCGTCGGCTGTGCGGAACACCTCCACGGCAAACTGGTTCAGCGAGTTGTAGTAACACCTGCCTATGCGCACGGGATGCCAAGCGTCGCCCCTCTTGATGCGCCGCTGCAGTCCTGTGGCCTGCATCTGTCGGCCGTAGTTCTCCTTCTCCTCCTCGTATTCCGTCTGGAGCAGAGCCTTCTGCCTTAACAGTGCGGCGATGGGCGTGGCGATGCTGCTGCGTGAGTCCTTTTCCTGCATGATGATGATATGTATGTAAAAAAGAAAACCTGTGGCAGGGAGTATTTTCATTCCCCCGCCACAGGCTGCGTTATCTATAAATCAAATAAGTTATCTTTGTCCGAGGGATTAAGCCTCGCCCTTGTTGATGTTGAACGGAGCGATGGTCTTGCCCTGCTGCTCTGGCAGAGTAATCTTTCCGAACTCGTGCTCATACTTTGCCACATTCTCCTGCAGAGCCATAAGCAGACGCTTTGCGTGCTCCGGTGCGAGGATTACGCGGGAATTGATGACTGCCTTTGGCAGACCTGGCAACACGCGTGCGAAGTCAGCGATGAATTCTGAACGAGAGTGTGTGATGAGAGCGAAGTTTGCGTATTCGCCCTGGGCTACTGCCTGTGGGAGTTCGAGCTGGAACTGTCCTTCCTGTTTTTCTTTATTATTTTCCATAAGTTTCAAAGTTTTTCGGTTCTTAAGTATTATTATCTGAGGTGGTCTCACCGAGAATCGAACTCGGATCTAATCTTTAGGAGAGACTTGTTCTATCCATTGAACTATGAGACCCCGTCTGTCAGCATGTTTTCACGTTGACGGATGCAAAGGTAACTTATTTTTTTCTTAATCTATCATTTTTCTCTCTTAATTTTCTACTTCCCGCCAATTTTAAGAATGAAGAATGAAGAATGAAGAATCTATTTAAATGAAGAATGAAGAATTAAGAATCTATTTGAATGAAGAAACGAAGTTCGGCGGCCGAAGGGAAAGCCAATGAAGAATCTATTTAAATAAAGAATGAAGAATTATAAGAAAGACACAACAAATATCCTGATAAACGATTGGGGATCAAAAGTTTTGGATGCCTTATTACTATACCATAGTATATATCATGCGGAAGAATAAGGGGAATATAATGACGGGGATGTTACTGGGGGATAGATACAGCAAAGGCGGCAACCGAATCACTTCGCCTGCCGCCCTTGTTGTCCCAGGCGGACTCGAACCACCACTGACAGAACCAAAAACTGTAGTGCTACCATTACACCATAGGACAATTATTGATTAACTTCGGAACATATAGTTCCGCGATTATTAAGGCGATGCAAAGATAATGGTTTTTTTTCCGATTGCCAAACTTTATGTGGCAAAATCCTGCACGCAGGCTGTTTTTTTCTTGCCTGCAGGATAAAATAATGGCAGCAACAGGGACCGGAATCCTTGTCGCTGCCTATATGTTCCATGCAAAAGCCTCTGCTGCCCTGCGGTGTACCCGCAGAGAGGGGGCTGGTGTATGTGGGATTACTTCACGATTACGAGATAGTAGTTCTTCTTGCCGCGCTGCACGAGCAGGTACTTGCCGTCGATGAGGTCCTCGGAGGTTATCTCGCGGTCGAAGGCTGCAAGCTTCTCCTTGTTGAGCGATACGCCGCCGCCCTGCACGAGCTTGCGCATCTCGCCCTTGCTGGCGAATACCGGTGCTGCCTGGGTGAAGATTTCCACTGCAGGCTGTCCGAGCACGTCCTTGCCCACTTCATACTGCGGCACACCCTCGAAGATATCGAGGAATGTCTGCTCGTCGAGCTTCAGCAGCGAGTCCTTGGTTGACTTGCCGAAGAGGATGCTCGATGCCTCGATTGCTGCGTCGAGGGCTTCCTGTGAGTGCACCATGACGGTGGTTTCCTCGGCGAGGCGCTTCTGCAGAAGGCGGCGTCCCGGGTCCTGCTTGTGCTCTTCCACGAGGGCGTCGATGGTCTCCTTTTCGAGACTTGTGAATATCTTGATGTAGCGCTCGGCGTCGTCGTCGCTCACGTTGAGCCAGAACTGGTAGAACTTGTAAGGTGATGTGCGCTTCGGGTCGAGCCAGATGTTTCCGCTCTCGGTCTTGCCGAACTTCTTGCCGTCGGCCTTGGTGATTAGCGGACAGGTGAGGGCGTAGGTCTCCACGTCGTTGCCAAGCGTGCGGCGGATAAGCTCCGTTCCGGTGGTCATGTTGCCCCATTGGTCGTTGCCTCCGAGCTGCATCTTGCAGTTATAGTGCTGGTAGAGATAGAGGAAGTCGTAGCCCTGAAGGAGCTGGTATGTGAACTCGGTGAACGAGAGTCCGTCGCGGGCTGTTCCGTTCAAGCGCTGCTGCACACTCTCCTTTGCCATCATGTAGTTCACGGTGATGTGCTTGCCCACCTCGCGTGCGAAGTCGAGGAAGGTGAAGTCCTTCATCCAGTCGTAGTTGTTCACCATTTCTGCCTTGTTGGGCTCCGTTCCGTCGAAGTCGAGGAACTTGCTCACCTGCTTCTTTATCGCCTCCTGGTTGTGGTAAAGGGTGCTGTCGTCGAGCAGGTTGCGCTCCTGGCTCTTGCCGGAAGGGTCTCCGATCATTCCCGTTGCGCCGCCCACCAGAATGATAGGCTTGTGTCCGCAACGCTGCAGATGGCGGAGCATCATTATTCCGCAAAGGTGTCCTATATGGAGAGAGTCGGCAGTGGGGTCGGTTCCGAGATATGCGGTTACCATCTCCTTCTGCAGCAGCTCCTCGGTGCCCGGCATGATCTGTGCCAGCATGCCGCGCCATTTCAGTTCTTCTACAAAGTTCTTCTTCATATTTGTATGATTTTTATTTTCCATTCTCCATTCCTACGGCACTGGGTCGTATCCGCTCCCTCCCCAGGGGTGGCAGCGGAGTATCCGCCGGATTGCGAGATAAAGTCCTTTTATCGGTCCGTGTTTTATGATTGCCTGTCTGGCATATTCGGAGCATGTGGGTGTGAAGCGGCATGAGGGCGGCGTGAAGGGCGAGATGCACCGCTGATAGAACAGTATCGGGATGCAGAGCAGCCAAACGAAGGCCCGGGATACGAGCTTCAACGCCCTGTTCATAGCTTCTCCTCCAGTCTCTGGAGCAGGCGCTGCACGCGCTTCTCCACTTCTGCCGAGGGGTGAAGGTTGTCATCGAGCCATACGAAGGCGAGCGAGAGGTCCTTGTTGCCTTCCATTGCCGTCACGGCTGCGGCGAGGGAGTGCTTGTTGCAGCGGTATGCCTCGCGCACCTGGCGCTTCACGCGGTTGCGCTTCACGGCGCGTTTGAAATGCCGCTTGGGCACGCTGACGAGCATCCTGACGCGGATGTCGCTGCCCTCCTTGTGGTCCGTCAAGGCATACACCACTCTGAGCGGAAAGGCTACCATGGAGCGGCTTCCCGCCTTCTTGAAGAGGCTCTCCACGGCGTCCCTGCCGTGAAGGCGTTCTTCCTTGCAAAGGGTGTTCCTTGTGGATATCATTATTTCTGTATCTGGGTTTCCGCAAGACTGACGCTTGCGGACTGGATTCTTGTTCCTTGTATTATTCCTCCTCGTTGTCGATGAGGAAGCGGCGCAGGGCGCTTGTCATTGAAGGGTATTTCGGCGACGGAGCCTCAACCTGCACGTCGAGTCCGGCATCGTGTGCCGCCTTGGATGTGGACGGGCCGAATGTGGCTGCCTTCATCGGCGGGTTGGTGCCTCCGGGGAATGCCTTCTTGTAGGCTGCCACTCCCGACGGACTGAAGAACACACACATGTCGTAGTCGAAGTTCTTTATCTCCTCCTCGGTCAGGTCATTGCATACCGTGCGGTACATCACGCACTCGGAGTGGTTCAGTCCCTTGGCGTCGAGCATCTTCTTCACGCTGTCGTCGTGTACGTCGCTCAGCGGCACGAGGTATGTCTCGTTCTTGTGCTTTGCCATGAGGGGCACGAGGTCATCAATCTTTCCTGTCGTACCGAAGAACACCTTACGCTTGCGGTATTGCACGTATTTCTGGATATAGAGCGAAATCGTCTCCGTAACGCAGAAATACTTCATCGTGTCGGGTATCTCGAAGCGCATCTCCTGGGCAATCTTGAAGAAGTTGTCGATGGCGTGGCGCGAGGTGAATACCACTGCTGTGAAACTTGTGATACTGATTTTCTGCTGGCGGAATTCTTTCGAAGACAATCCTTCGACCTTGATGAACGGTCTGAACACAAACTCTACTCCAAAGTCTTCGGCAATACTGTAGTATGGTGACTTGTCACTTGTCGGTTTTGGCTGGGAAATTAGTATTTTCTTAATCATCGATGACCTAAAAATTTATATTCAAATAACTTATCAATGCCTGGAGCACGCAGCCGAGAGCGAGCAACGGCACTATTTCAAGGGCGCAAAAGTACAAAATTATTTGCACATAAACGCCTTTCTGTCGGAAAAAGATTAAAAAGCACTTGTATAATGACAACAATCGTGACAATATAACTATCGATGCCACGTAAAGTATTGTGTCTTTAACAGATAGTCCGAAATATGCCTGCGAAAGAACGAAGGGGAACATGACCACTCCCTCGACGGATGTGATGAAGAGATATGCCTTCATCCACTGCTCGTTCTGCCGCTTGTCGAAGAACGTCCAGTTGACAAACGAATACAGCAGCGACTTCAATGAGAAATAGCCCACGAAGATGCCGAAGAACATGGCGATGAGCTGGTATTGGGAGGACACGAGGAACGTGTCGGAATTGTATTCCTGAGCATAGAAGAATGCCACGAGCGAAAGCGAGAGGCAGGTCTGGGCGGCGAGGAAGAACTGGAAACGGAACTCGTTGGTGGTCTCCGTCATCACCGTGGTGCCGCTGCGCTGCACGCGGAAGAAGGTCTTGGCCTGACGCATGATGAACCAGCGCGACTTGGAGAAGGCGATGAGCGCCAGGATGAAGCAGCCGAGGAGCAGACCGGTAATCATGTTGTCGCTCTTGATGGTATACGGCACGGGGTCGCCGGCTATGCCATAGCGTCCGCCGTTGAGCTCGGGATGCCAGAGCGAGTCGGTGGAGAAGAAGTTCTGCCGGTAGTACTGCGGCAGGTCCACCTTCTCCAGCTTGTTGCTGACGTTGCTGCGGTTGAGCATGCTCGTGGAGTCGAGGGGTACTGCCGGGCGGCGGAATTCCGCACCGGTATATACGGACTGCAGCGCCGAGTCCTGCTGGGCCGGCGTGGCGTCCTTGGGCAGCTCGTGCAACACCTGGTAGGGGTGGCGGGGCTGTTCCTCCTTGTGGTCTTCTATTATCGGGATGTTGTGTGAAGACTGGTGTTTCACTTCTGTTGAGTCAGACTGTAGCATAAGCAGTTTTCTTTTTTAAGACAAATCGGAGAACTCCGAGTCCGCAGGTCCATGCCGCAGACTCGGGGAACTCCGAATCCATTTCCTTTATAACATCAGGGGAAAAGCCGGAAGCGGGACGGGCATCAGAGTCCGAACTCCTTCTTTATCTTCTCCACCAGGTCAAGCTTCTCCCATGTGAAGAGCTCGATGTCCATCTCCTTCGTCTCATGGTAGCGGCTCGTGAAGGTCTTCTTCACGGTGACGGGCTTTCTGCCCATGTGGCCATAGGCGGCTGTCTCGAGATACATCGGCTGGCGCAGCTTCAGTTCCTTCTCGATTGCCTTGGGTCGGAGGTCGAAGAGCTTCTTTATCCTATCGGCAATCTCGCCGTCGGTCATGTCCACGTGCTTCCTGCCGTAGGTGTTCACGTAGATGCTCACCGGCTCTGCCACACCGATGGCATAGCTCACCTGCACGAGCATCTCGTCTGCCACTCCTGCGGCAACCATGTTCTTGGCGATGTGGCGTGAGGCATAGGCTGCGGAGCGGTCCACCTTGCTCGGGTCCTTGCCGGAGAAGGCGCCGCCGCCGTGGGCTCCCTTGCCTCCGTAGGTGTCAACGATGATTTTCCTGCCGGTGAGGCCGGTGTCGCCGTGGGGGCCTCCGATGACGAACTTGCCCGTCGGGTTGACGAAATACTTGATGTCGTCGTTGAAGAGGGCGAGTACCTTGTCGCCCACCAGGGCCTTGACCCTCGGTATGAGGATATTTATCACGTCCTCGCGTATCTGCTTGAGCATAGCCTCATCGTCGTCGGTGCCGTCGGCCTTCTTGATGAAGTCGTCGTGCTGGGTGGAAACCACGATGGTGTCGATGCGCTGCGGGATGTTGTCGTCGGAATACTCCACCGTCACCTGGCTCTTTGAGTCCGGACGCAGGTAGGTCATCTGCTTGCCCTCCTTGCGAATGTCGGCAAGCGTGTGCATGATGAGATGTGCGAGGTCGAGCGATACGGGCATGTAGTCGTCGGTCTCGTTCGTGGCGTAGCCGAACATCATACCCTGGTCGCCGGCGCCCTGACCGAGGTCTTCCTCGCGGCTCACGCCACGGTTGATGTCGTCGCTCTGCTCATGGATGGCGGTGAGCACACCGCATGAGTCGCCGTCAAACTGGTATTCCGATTTGGTGTATCCTATCTTCTTGATTGTCTTTCTTGCAATTGTCTGCAGGTCAACGTATTCGCTTGAGCGCACCTCACCCATGATTACCACCTGACCCGTAGTGCAGAAGGTCTCGATGGCGCAGTGGGCCGTGTCGTCGTAGGCAAGGAACTGGTCGAGCAATGCGTCTGATATCTGGTCGGACACCTTGTCCGGATGTCCTTCAGAAACTGATTCTGATGTGAAAAGATATGACATATATTATTCCTGTTTTTATTGTTCTTATTGTTTTTTTACCGTAATGGAATTATGAATTTGCAAAGGTAACACTTAAAATCTTATACTGCAATTTTTTCCTTTAAATCTTGCTCTTTTTCAATGCCGGCATTGTATGGGTGTCAGTGAAGCGGTGCTTTACTTCCTTTATGGAGCTGGAGAAACGACTTACCATCTGCCGGCATCAGTTTACCCTCACACCCTCACACTTACCCTCACCATATAAGATGTTGATATATGGAGATTTATGGTAAAATGTGAGGGTGTGAGGGTAAAGAAAGAAAAAAAATATTTCTTATTTTTTCCACATTCCGTATCACTTCACGAGCGAAGTGACAGGGTTTCTCATGCCGCGCATGCTGGTGAGGAATGCCTTGGCGCTGCCGAACTTGAGGAACATGTCGAGGCGGATGGGGATGTGGTTCTGGTCGTCGGTGACATAGAAGCGCACGATTTCCTTCCACTTCCTGTCTTCGTATTCCAGATACGACAGTTCAGCGCAGCGGTATTTCTTGCCGTTGTCTGCCTTTATCTTCGTCGTGCCGTTGAAGCGCAGGCGTGCAGGACTGGTCTCCTTTCCGTCGGCGATGGGGAAGTCAACGGTGTGTCCCTTCTTCCAGTTTGCCGAACTGAAGGAGCGGGCACGGAGGAAGATGTTCATCATATCGAACACGCAGCTTTGCGGGTTCACGTTCTTCCACGTGTGCGAGCCGTCGTTCTTCTGTCTGTGCAGGCGCAGGTGGGGCTTGCCGCCAGGATAGGTATAGAACACCTCGTCAACGGTGTAGCGCTTTCCCTCTCTCGCCCCCTTGCGGAAGTAGAGGGGTTCGAGGTCGGTGGATGAATAGCAGAGCAGCGTGTCGCGTAGCACGAACATGTTGTCCACCTTGTTGTTGCCGCGGGTCGTCAGACTCGAGCGGTAGGCTGGCTTTCCCTTGTACGTGCTCCCCACGGTATACATGCTTGCAGTTCCGGCCTTCACCCATACGAACTTCCAGTTGTAATAGAGGTTGTATGAGAGGAACTCGCCCGACTTGAAAGCCGTGTTGCGGAACGAGCACTGTGCGCTTGCCACTATGCTCACCATGAGCAGCAGGGCAAATAGTATTCTTCTTCGTTTCATTGTCGTTTTGTTATTTTTGGGGTTATCTCAAAAGGCTCAAGGCATGGGCGTTTCATGGATTGTATGGTATTCCCATTTTCCTTGCCCTCTCGGCGTTGCGCCGCTTAATGGTCTTGTCCTTCTCCGGTTTCTGCTTCGTTATCGCCCCCGGCTTCTGGTGTGCGGCATCAAGGCGCATGGGGTCCCAACTGATTGTCATGTCCCATTTTGCCTTGCATTCTATTGCGTCGGGGTAATAATATACGGTTTCCGCCTGGCGGTCGGCGGCATAGTCGCCGGTGTCCCAGATGTTGTTCCTGTTGCTGTCAACGAACATACGCAGATAGTATGTTCCGGGATTGATATAGAAAAACTCCGCATTGCCGTTGCGCGTGGCTACCTGCTTCACCACCTTGTCGCCCTGGTCGAGCAGCTGCACCACGACGGACGTGTCCTGCATACCGCTTATGGTGGCTATCAGTGTGCTGTATTCATCCTCTTCCCTCACCTTCAAGCCCTGCTTGTATGCGGCGTTCACCTTGCCGTAGATATCGGTGAATGCCATGGAGTCCACCTCGAAGCTGTATTCCACTCCCGGTCTCCACTCGCCGAGCACCTCATAGCGGCGCGGGACGTCCTTGACTTCACGGAACAGGAATCTGGACTTGTACCACAGCGTGTCGTGTTTGGCATAGAGATGGATTCTCGAGGTGTCTATCCTTGCCACGGGCGTGGGGATTGTGATGGAGATGTTGCGGTCGGGGTCGGGCTGCGAAGTGATGCCGTATTTGGGCTCAAGCAGTTCTGCGGGCATCGTTTCCTCGTATTCCCTGCCGCGCTTCTTCGCTTTGTCCTGCTTCTTCTTCCATTCCTCGTATTTCCTTGCCTTGTCCTTCATGCGCTTCTCGTAGGAAACCTTTGAGAGCACGTCGATGGTGTCGGTATTGCTCACGAGGTTGCCGAGCGTGTCGGTTGCCATGTATGTCAACTGCAGCGAGAGTGTGTCCTTGTTCACGAGCATCGTGTCGCGCAGCCAATAGCTCACGGTGTCGTTCTTCTGCGTATGCTCCACCACGAAGGCACCGTCGCTGTTGAAGTTGAGTCCCTTCACCTCCGGCAGCTTCTCGTCGCCGCCGCTGAAGAAGAAGGTGAATACTCTCGGGTCTTTCCTCTCAGTCTTGAGGAAGAAGCGGTCGGTCTGCACTTCGGTGAAAGCCCTCAGCACGATGTCGTCTGGCATGAAGCGCTTGTAGTCAACGGAGCGTATTGAGTCGATGTGGAGCGAGTCGCGCCATATTGTGTCCTGTCTTACGGCATCCGTGACGCGCGGTTCGATGATGTCGTGGCTATAGGCTATCATCTCGCTCTTCTGGCTGAAGCAGTAGTTTCCGTCGGCATCCTGCAGCGCCACAACGCGGTATTTGCCCGGGGCGATGCCCCGCACGACGAAGCGTCCTCGGCTGTCGGTGCGCGATACACGGAGCAGCGGTGTCGTGAGGAACGGGTCTATGAAGTTGCCCTTGTCATCCTTCGCACTCAGCGCCCACGCAGTCCCGTTGACGGAGAAGTTATTGTCGAGCGGATAGAGTCCCACGAGTATTCCCTTTATGGGTTCGAGGTTCTCGGCGTTCACCACATTGCCCGATATCTCCAGCGTGTCGATATGGTTGCTCGTGGAGAAACTGTAGGTGAAGTTGCCGAGCGGGTTGTCCTCGTTGTTGTCGGATATGGCGTCGGAGAAATCCACGGTGTATGTGGTGTTCTCCTTGAGCGAATCCTTCAGCTCCACCACTATCTTCTTTCCTGCGCCTTTTATTTCGGGTGTCTCCAGCTGCGGCGGCGACACCACGACTTTCTCCGTCGGGTTGTCCACCTTGATGAACTCGTCGAAGTAAATCTGTATCTTCTTCGACTTGACGTTCACTCCCTTGTCGGCAGGCGAACAGGCGATGATGCGCGGCGGCGTCTCGTCGTACCATCCGCCGTCTGGCTGTCCCATCTTGGCGCATGATGCGAGGAGGACAACGGTGCAGAGTGCAACCAGAAGCCACAAGTATTTCTTTGTTTCCTTATTCATATATTACTGTTTGTTCATCTCCAGCAGTTCCTCGATGTGCTTGCGGCTGTTGCTGAGCCGCGGCACCTTATGCTGTCCGCCGAGCTTTCCCTTCGCCTTCAGCCAGTCGTTGAAGAGTCCCCTGCGGGCCTTCACGATTTCCAGATGCTGCAGTGTGATGTTCTTGTATCGCTTCGCCTCGTAGTCGCTGTTTATCTCCTGCAGCTTCCAGTCGAGCAGCGACGTGAAGCGGTTGAGGTCTTCGGGCTCCTTGGAGAATTCAATCAGCCACTGGTGGCGGCATTTGGCGTTGCCGTCCATGAATACGGGCGCTGCGGTGTATTCGAGTACTTCGGCTCCGGTCTGCTCACAGGCGTAGGCAAGTCCCTTCTCGGCATTGTCTACAATGAGTTCCTCGCCGAAGGCATTGATGAAATGCTTTGTCCTGCCGGTGATAACGAACTTGTACGGATTGGTGGATGTGAACATCACCGTGTCACCTATGACATATCTCCACAGTCCGCATGATGTGGATATGAGCATGGCGTAGTTCTTGTCCTTCTCCACTCCCCAGAGCGGCACCACGGTGGGGTTCTCCTTATCGAACTCGTCCATCGGGATGAATTCATAGAACACGCCGTAGTCTATCATCAGCAGCATCGACTTGTCGGCAGGGTCGTCCTGCAGTCCGAAGAATCCCTCGCTGGCGTTGTAGGTCTCCATATAGTGCATGTTCGGCGAGGTGATGAGCTGTTCATACTGCTTGCGGTATGGCGTGAACGCTACGCCTCCGTGGAAGAAGACCTCAAGGTTCGGCCATACTTCTTCGAGATGTGTCTTGCCGGTGAGCTCCATAACCCTTGTGAGCACGGAGAGCATCCACGAGGGCACTCCGCTGATGTTGGTCACATTCTTGTTCATGGTCTCCCTCGCTATGCGCTCGCGCTTTATCTCGAAGTCGGAGAGCAATGCAGTGGCCTTCTTCGGCACCCTGACGAGGTTTGCCAGCGGGTTTATGTTTTCGATGAGGATGGCGCTGAGGTCGCCCACCAGCGAGTCTTCCACATCATAGTTCGGCGAATGGCTGCCGCCGAGGATAAGGCTTCTTCCGTCGAATATCCTGCTCTTCGGGTTGTTGCGCAGATACAGCGCCACGGCATCCTTTCCTCCGGCATAGTGGACATGCTGCAGTCCTTCGCGGCTCACGGGTATGAACTTGCTCTTGTCGTTTGTCGTGCCCGACGACTTGGCATACCATCTCACTTTTCCCCGCCACAGCACGTCGCGCTCCCCATGGCGCATGCGGTCGATGTCAGCCTTGAGCTCCTCGTATGTGTTTACGGGTACGTTCTCGGCAAAGCTTTCGTATGACTTCACGGCGCAGAAGGTGTGTTTCCTTCCGTATTCGGTGTCTTTTGCCGTTGTAGCGAGATATTCCAGAGTGTGCATCTGCAGGGCCTCTGCCTCATTGTCGTATCGCTCGATTTCCTTCTGACGGGAAGTGAAGGCGTTTCTAACTATTTGTGTTAATGTCATGATTCGTATTTTTGAAGATTTCCCTCACTTTCTTTTATAAGCTGCAGAAGTTTCTCCACAGCTTCTTCTTCGGGTATATTCTTTTCCACACATTCCTTGCGGCGGTACAGGGAGATTTTCCCTCTTCCGGCGCCTACGTATCCGTAATCGGCGTCTGCCATCTCACCAGGGCCGTTCACTATACAGCCCATGATGCCTATCTTCAGGCCCTTCATTTCTTTTGTGGCTTCCTTTATGCGGGCGATTGTGGTACGCAGGTCGTAGAGCGTTCTTCCGCAGCCTGGACAACTGATGTATTCGGTCTTCGTGGTGCGCAGACGCGCTGCCTGGAGGATGCCAAAGGCTGTTGCCTCGATGTCGGCGGCAGAGAGTGTGCCGTTGTTCATCAGCCAGATACCGTCGGTCAGTCCGTCGAAGAGCAATGCTCCCATATCGGCTGCCGCCTCAAGCTGGAAGTCGCCTTTCTCCTCCTGGCTGTGGGCGTATGCCTGACAGAAGACCACGGGATTCGTGATGCCCTCCCTCATCAGTTCGTGGACGAAGGCGCGCTGCTCGCCGAGGCGGTTGGCATTGTTGCTAACGGAGACTACCACTACGTCGGGATTCGCCTTCAGGCACGGGAGATATTCCTCACTCGGTGCACCGTATGGCAACACGAGGAACTTGGCCTTTGCCTCAACGCCCTTGAGGAACGGGATGGCATTATACGGGAACACGGGATACAAGTTATGTATGTCTATGCCTGCAAGTTGCCTGGCGGAATCTCCGCCGCCCATGAAGTCAGCCGCCGGAGAGCCGATTATGCGGGCATATACGTTGAAATCGATGATATATTTCTGGTCGGGGTCAAGCCGGTCGGGCAGCTGCGAACCGAGATAGATGTAGTCTGGCCTGAGGTCAGAGTCTGATGTCGGCGAAACATTGCCGTCGGCGGATGGATTGTCATTGCCGCTTGTGTTGCCTCCTATCCTGCTGCTTATCACCACCGGCACATTGCTGCCTCCGATGCTGTCCACAGCCTTGGTGTGGCGGCGTTCGGGCGATACCCAGTTAAAGCTGTCGGCAGCTTCTCCCGGCACGAAGGTGTGCCCCTTGCGCTTCGTGATATAATCCACGAGATGCTTTGCCACAGGGATTTCAGCCTCTGGCTCTTCGCTGAGCGATACGCGTATGGTGTCGCCGATGCCGTCGGCGAGCAGTGCTCCGATGCCCACGGCGCTCTTTATCCTTCCGTCTTCTCCCTCACCGGCCTCGGTCACTCCCAGGTGGAGTGGATAGTCCATCTGATCCTTTGCCATGGTGTCCACGAGGAGTCTTACCGACTGCACCATGACCACCGTATTGCTTGCCTTGATGGAGATTGCCACGTCGGCGAAGTTCTCCCTCTTGCAGATTCTGAGGAATTCCATGCAGCTCTCCACGATGCCTGCCGGCGTATCGCCGTAGCGCGACATGATGCGGTCTGACAGCGACCCGTGGTTCACTCCGATGCGCACTGCCGTATGGTTCTCACGGCAGATGTTGAGGAAGGGTACGAACTGCTTCTCTATCTTCTTCAGTTCGTCGGCGTATTCCTCGTCGGTGTATTCCAGTTTCTTGAAGGTTCGTGCCGGGTCAACGTAGTTTCCTGGGTTTATCCTCACCTTCTCGGCATATAGCGCTGCCACATCGGCAACGTGGGGATTGAAATGCACATCGGCAACGAGCGGCGTGTCGTATCCGTCGCTGCGCAGACCGGTGTTGATATTCTTCAGGTTCTCCGCCTCGCGCACTCCTTGCGTGGTGAGGCGCACGTATTCTCCGCCGGCCTTGATGATGCGCTCCGCCTGTGCCACGCACGCTTCGGTGTCGGTTGTGGGCGTGGTTGTCATCGACTGCACCCGTATCGGGTTGTCGGCTCCCAGCGGTGTGGCGCCCACGTTTACCTGATGGGTGGGGCGGCGGGAGTAATTGAAGAGGTTTATATCGTAGGTCATTGTTTGTTGTTATTGGGATAATCAGGGGATAGCGGCTCTAGGCGTTTTAGGGTTTCTATGATTTCTAGAGATTCTAGACGTTCTAGAGATTCTAGAAATTCTAGAGATTCTAGAAAACCCAGAAGTTCTGGAGACTCTATCAATTTGTCTTGAAGTTATACTTCAGTTCGGCGAGGTCCTTGTTTGCCTTTTCTATCTTGGCACCGAGACCGGCCTTGTAGGCTGTCATGCGGGCGCAGAGGGTCTCATCGGCGAGAGCCATGATCTCCACAGCGAGGATGGCGGCGTTCATGGCACCGTTAACTCCTACCGTTGCCACCGGGATGCCCGGGGGCATCTGTATGATGCTGAGCATGGCATCCATTCCGTCGAGCGAACTGCCCTTGATTGGCACTCCGATGACGGGGAGGTTTGTCGATGCAGCAATGACACCAGGCAGTGCGGCAGCCATTCCGGCTCCTGCTATGATTACCTTGAGTCCTCTGCCGGCTGCCTCCTTGGCGAATTTCTCCACTGCATCCGGTGTGCGATGGGCTGACAGGGCGTTGACCTCAAACGGAACTTCCATTTCGTCGAGGAACTTCATTGCTTTCTCCATTACGGGCAGGTCGCTTGTGCTGCCCATTATTATGCTTACTAATGGTTTCATTTTATATTGGGTTTTGTTATTTTTTTCGTTTCTTCTTTGAGAGGGACTTTTCCTGGAGGTCTACACCACCATCACCGTGATGAAGCCTATGATGACTCCGATGATGAAACCTACGTAGATTTGCGGGAGCGTGTGCTGACGCAGAATCATGCGGGCGCTGCCGATGAGTCCGGCAAGCAGGATGATGACGCAGAGCCATGCCACGGGGTTGAACATGAATATGACGGCAAATGATACCAACGAACCCGCCATGGCGCCTATCGCCGCCATGTGGACCGATATCTTCCACCACATGTTTATCATGGCACACATCACCTGGGTGGCGAGTGCCGTCACCACGATGCTTCCCATGAGATGGGGCATGTGGCGCAGGGTCATCAGGTAATAGCAGAGGAAATAGCAGAGGATGGACACCACGTAGGGTATGATACGCCTCTCCCTCGACCCGAGCTCGAACGGCGTCCAGCCGTGGTAGCTGTTGTAGAGTCTGATGAGCGTGGTGGGCATGAAAATGGTAAACACATATACCATGAGCAGCGCCACAACCTTATAGAAGAAAGGCAGCAGGCTGAGGTACGTGAACAAGAACAGCGCCGTCAGTCCGATAATAGGCAGATAGAACGGTGAGGATATCAGGCTCACCGCCTTTGCCAATGTAATGATATTCCTGATTTTCATTTCTTTCTTAGCCGAGCCACCGGTATTCCCAGCTGCTCCCTATATTTTGCTATCGTTCGTCTTGCTATTGGATAACCCTTGCTTATCAGTATTTTGGTCAGCGTGTCGTCGCTGAGCGGTTTTCTCTTGTCCTCGCCTTCGATGAGTTCCTTCATGGCGAGCTTTATCTTTCGTGTGGACATCTCCTCGCCGCTGTCGGTCTTCACGCTGTCGCTGAAGAAGTGTCGCAGTTTGAACGTGCCCCATCTGGTCTGGGCGTATTTCATGTTGCTCACTCTCGAGATTGTCGATATGTCGAGCCCCGTTCGGTCGGCCACGTCCTTGAGTATCATCGGCCTGATGTCGCTCTCGTCGCCGTCCTGGAAGAACTTGCGCTGTATGTCGATTATGGCCTTCATCGTGGCATAGAGCGTATGCTGCCGCTGCTTCACGGCGTCGATGAACCCCTGTGCGCGCTCCACTTTCTCCTTGGCGTAGAGCAGCGCCTCTTTGTCGCGCCTCGACATGGAATTCTTGTTTTCCCTGTATCCCTTTATTATCTCGCTGAACGAGGGGGAAACGTGCAGCTCCGGAATGTGCCCGTTGTTGATATAGAAGCTCACGGTGCCGTCATCAGCCGTGTCCACGATGAAGTCGGGCGTGATCTGCTGCATGTTCCTGCCTTCGGTCTCGCCGAGCGAGGCTCCCGGCTTCGGGTTCAGGCGGAGCAGTTCGGCGTAGACGGTCTCTGCCGTGCTTTCGTTCATGCCTGTCTGCTTCACGATTCTGTCCCACCGCTTGTTCATGAACTCCTCGAAGTGGTGTGCAATGATGTCGTGCATGAGGTCGCGGATGCGCGACGGCTGTCTGCGACCGATCTGCAGCAGCAGACATTCCTGCAGGTTTGCGGCTCCGATGCCGGCAGGGTCGAAGCCCTGCAGAATCTTTATCAGCCTCCGGATATCGTCTTCCGTACAGTCGATGTTGTGGTATATGGCCAGTTCGTCACAGATGCTGTCGGCCGACTTGCGCAGCAATCCGTCGCTGTCGAGCGACCCGATAATGTATTCCATTACCTCCTGCTGCCTGTCGGTCAGGTCCACGTCTACCATCTGGCTCTTCAGACTGTCATAGAATGAGGCCTGCTCGCCGTAGACCATCTCCTCATAGTCGGCATTGTCGGTGTTGCTGCCGTAGAAGGATGATGTCTCCGCCTCCGGCATACGGTCGTCCATACCGATGCGCGAGAGAGCCTCGTCGAGGGCGCTACGGCGGTCTTCGAGGGCGGTGTCTGATTTTTCCTTCTCGGAAAGCTCGGACGAATCGGAATTTTCAGTCCAATCGGACGAATCAGACGAATCGGACATCTCCGAGTGGTCTGAGAAATCCGGGCTGTCAAAGCCGTCCCCAGCCTCCAGTCCGGTCTCTCCCCCACCGCTCTCCATCGCAGGATTGTCGTCAATCTCTGCCTGGATATTCTGTTCCAGTTCGGTGAGCGGCATCTCGAGGAGCTTCACTGCGAGCATCTGCTGCTGCGTGAGGCGTAACCCCTGTACGGCCTTTTGTTCCTGACTTTGGATTAACTTCTGTGACATATCGGTGCAAAAGTATAAAATTTTATCGTTATACGAATTACATAGATAATAAATAATGTATAAAACATGAAATTAAGTGATTTTTTACGAAGATTTGACGGATTTCCATCCCCTTGGTACACTTTATACACTCTATCACCTCAAACGTGGCGCAAAACCATCAGAAACCGCTATCAAATCTGCATCTCCAAACCATTAAAATAAGTGAACGCGAAGATTCCCCAGGACAGTCTCCTATAGAAAAAGCATAGCTTTGCTCCAGAAGAAGCGATGCTCCGCTTCCGGATGGAAAATGTATATACACCCTTTAACACAGATTTAACCAAGAGACACAATTATCCAAAGGGAGAGCGGGAGTATTTCCGAGTCTCGGAGAGAGAGATACAGAAAAAACATGAATCCGTTGGAAGATATCTCTTTTTTTTATACATTTGCAATCGGAAACATTTCATTCAAACTAAAACAAAACAAACATGAGAAGACTTTACCTTATCGCGGCAATAGCCTCATTGGGCATTGCAGCAAACGCAACTACTATCGACACTGCCACGACACCCGACACAAAGACCGTCCAGAAGGCTGACACCGACGTGGAAGGCGTGGAAATCAACGGCTTCGAATGTAACCTCCATGCCGACGGCACATTCACCATCACCGGGATAACAAGCGTCAGCAGCGAGGAACTCGTCGTGCCGTACACCGTAACCTATGAAGGAAAGGAATACCACTGCGAGACAATCAACATATATTACCTCCAGGGCCCCAAAAGCGGAAACGCGGGGGGAGAAACGAAAATCACCCCCTACATAAAGAGCGTGGTCTTCAGCGACGGGATAAAGACACTGAAGGGCCAGTTCTACCTGTGCTACTGCAAGAAGGTGACAATCCCCAAAAGCGTTTCGTTCATTGAGTATACAGCATTCAACGGGATTATAGACAGCGGACACGAAGACGAAGTGGAAACCCCATACTGGCAGGAACTCGGAGCCAATTTCAAGGCCTACGACCTGGAGGAATTCATCGTGGACAAGGACAACATGAACTATACGGCGAAAGACGGACTGCTCTACACGAAGGACATGAAGATGCTCATATCATGCCCGAGAGGCAAAAGGGGAGTGATAGCGATACCCGAAGGAGTGGAAACCCTCGCCAACGCAAGCTTCGGCATCTGCAACAGACTGACAGAAATCCAGCTGCCGTCCACAATAAGGAAAATCGGATACGGCCGATACGCCGGTTTCCACTACTGCCTGAATCTTGAAAAGGTGAACATTCCCGAAGGCGTGGAAACCCTCGAAGCCGGCACTTTCAGAAATTGCCATAAACTTACTTCAATAACACTGCCGAAAAGTCTGAAGTATCTCGACCTGAACTATAAGCGGGACGAGAATGATACACGACAGATCGAAGTCTTCGGTCCGATGTACTCCCTCAAAGAACTGAACATGGAGGATACCGGCATCGAAACAATCGAAGGAGTATATTATGAAAGCGGATACGGCACCACCCCGTTCGCTGCCCCCATCCCGCTGGAGAACCTGAGACTCCCCAAGAACATAAAGGTTATCGGCAAAAATGCCTTCTACGGCGTAAACCCTCCGACAGAACTCCACCTTCCGGCCACAATAGAATCACTCGGAGAAAAATTCATCGACCCGTTTAGAAGTTACGATGTCCGAAACATGTCAAGAGCAACCACCAAACAGACGGAATCCCGGATAAAGGACATATATTGCTATTGGACCACTCCGCTTGAAGTTGCCGACAATATCTTCGGCTACGTAAAGGTAAAAGAAAACGGAAAGACCAAGGAAGTGTTCCCACAGGAATGGGCAGACATCTGCACCCTCCACGTGCCCGCCGGCACCATGGCAGCCTACCGCGCCAATGCCGTATGGGGCAAATTCAAGAATATAGTGGAATTCACGCCATCAGGCATCGATGCCGTAAAGGACAACACCGCAGACTGGTCCGCCTCCGGCATCTACACCCTGCAGGGAGTTAAGGTGGCAGAAAGCAAGGCACAGGCCGCCACACTGCCAAGCGGCATATACATTGTCAATGGCAAGAAGATTGTCAAGGGATAATACTACCCCACAGATTTGCACCCAAACGAAACGACTCTACCTTATGGAACGACCGCGACGTTTGGGTGCGAATCTGTTTTTCCAGACAGGCTGCACAGATGCATGGTCGGTGGAAAAAGCGTGGAGAATGGGCAAAAGTTCGGTAGGAAAGCTGCCGCTGAAATACTTTGTAGACATCGAAAGTAGGCCGTTTTCTCATTTTATCAGCCTTGAATACAGGATATTATAAATAAAATGAGTAATTTCGCAGGCTGAAACAACGGAAAGAATAAAAACAAAATATAAAACAAAGAACAAGACATGGCACTAAAATGTGGTATCGTGGGACTCCCCAACGTGGGAAAGTCCACTCTTTTCAACTGCCTTTCGAGCGCAAAGGCACAGGCTGCAAACTTCCCATTCTGCACGATAGAACCTAACGTGGGCGTAATCACCGTGCCCGACGAAAGGCTGACGAAGCTCGCCGAGATAGTACACCCGGGACGAATCGTGCCCGCAACATGCGAGATAGTAGACATCGCAGGACTCGTGAAGGGAGCCAGCAAGGGCGAAGGACTGGGAAACAAGTTCCTCGGGAACATCCGTGAGACCGACGCCATCATACACGTGCTCAGATGCTTCGACGATGAGAACATCACACACGTGGACGGAACGATCGACCCCGTGCGCGACAAGGAAATCATCGACACTGAGCTGCAGCTGAAAGATCTGGAGACCATCGAGGGCAGGCTGGCAAAGCAGCAGAAGATAGCACAGGCCGGAAACAAAGACGCCAAGGTGGAAGTGGCAGTGCTCGAAGCATACAAGGCCGCACTGGAACAGGGAAAGAACGCACGTACCGTGGAGTTCGAATCAAAGGAAGAACAGGAAGCCGCACACAACCTCTTCCTGCTGACGGCAAAGCCCGTGCTCTACGTATGCAACGTGGATGAATCAGCCGCAAAGACCGGAAACGACTACTCACGCCGCATCGAGGAAATAGCAAAAGAGGAAGGCGCCGAGACACTCGTGATAGCCGGAAAGACAGAAGAGGACATCGCAGGACTGGAAACATACGAGGACAAGAAGATGTTCCTCGACGAACTGGGACTGGAAGAGAGCGGAGTGAACCGACTCATCAAGAAAGCATACTCGCTCCTGAACCTCGAGACATTCATCACGGCAGGCGAGATGGAAGTGAAGGCCTGGACATACCATAAAGGATGGAAGGCACCACAGTGTGCCGGAGTGATCCACACCGACTTCGAGAAAGGATTCATCCGCGCCGAAGTGATCAAATACGAGGACTACATCCAGTATGGCTCGGAGGCAGCCGTGCGCGACGCAGGCAAACTCGGCATCGAAGGCAAAGAATATGTGGTGCAGGACGGAGACATCATGCACTTCCGCTTTAACGTTTAACCAAGAAGCAGGAGGCACCGCCCTCCCGCCTCGCAACGACAATTCAATATGCTATACATCGACTGGAACCCATCCATTGAAGCCTTCAGCATAGGCGGATTCGCAATGCGCTGGTATGCACTATGCTGGCTTATCGGACTGCTGTCGGCATACTTCATAGTGAGGAAGCTCTACAAGGAGCAGAAAATAAAGGACGAGCTGTTCGACCCGCTCTTCGTATACTGCTTCGTGGGAATACTCGCGGGCGCAAGGCTCGGCCACTGCATCTTCTACGAACCCGACTACTTCCTCTCGTCCGGCAAACACATCGTGGAGATGATCGTGCCGATAAGATTCCTCGCCGACGGCGGATGGAAGTTCACGGGATACGCCGGACTGGCAAGCCACGGCGGAACGCTGGGACTCATCGCAGCCCTATGGCTCTACGTAAGGCGCACCAAGCTCCCTATCTGGCAGGTGCTCGACAACATCGCCATAGCGACGCCCGTCACGGCATGCTTCATCCGGCTGGGCAATCTGATGAACTCCGAGATAATAGGCAAGGTGACCGACGTGCCGTGGGCATTCGTCTTCGAACAGGTGGACATGCAGCCGCGACACCCGGGACAGCTCTACGAAGCCATAGTCTACGCTCTGCTCTTCTTCATCGGCTGGTATCTCTACCGCCGCATGCCGCAGAAGGTGGGCACGGGATTCTTCTTCGGACTCTGTCTCACCTACATCTTCACCGCACGCTTCTTCATCGAATACACAAAAGAGGTACAGGAAGCATTCGAGGCATCGCTCCCAATTGACATGGGACAGATTCTCTCCATCCCTTTCATCATCATCGGAATATACTGTATGAAAGGTGGCAAATGGATAAAGAAACCATAACAGAAGACAACAAAAATCAGTGAAACAGGGCAGGAATGATGACGTATGGATTCATTTCTGCCCTTTTTCTTGTATTTAATACACATAAATATGTATTTAGAAACGAAAAAAGCACAAACTGCATACATCAGGCGAAATTAATTATCATTTTGTTTCCCGATATCATTTATAATTAGTACTTTTGCAGCATAGAAAGTGAAAACATTGACAATTTATTAATGGTATTGATCCTCAAATCCGCAACCTATAGGGTTTAGTGGGATTTTGCTTGCAAAGCGACAAAA
>USSF01000001.1 GCA_900557405.1 uncultured Prevotella sp. | reverse complement strand
AAGTGAGGGTGTGAGGGTAAAAAACAAAAAAAACTTTTTCAACCGTACAGCTCGATAATTTTTTGCCAATAATCGGGTTTATTTGAGCCGATTTTGTGTATATTTAACGGGCTTTTGGTCCGATGTAACTACTCAGCACCCCTAGGGCATGAGTAGTTACGTTAAAAGAAAACGGAGTTAAATTTTATTAAATGCGGCGTTTGCCGATGCCCTTCTATTTTTTATATATAAATTTGTAATATAATTGGATATTATTAGCAGGGAGTGTTACTGCCGACCTGTTATATCAGAAACCATTCACAAACCCGTAACAACATGAAAAGGATTTTCTTATTCCTCGTACTCTTACTCGGCATGTTGCCAATAGCATCACGTGCCGACGGTGCAAAACAAAAAATCAAGTCGATAAACATCACCATGGAAATGCCGACAGCCAATATGTCGGTTGAGAAAGGCGAGCAAC
The DNA here is from genome assembly GCA_900557405.1 of uncultured Prevotella sp. Lineage (GTDB taxonomy): Bacteria > Bacteroidota > Bacteroidia > Bacteroidales > Bacteroidaceae > Prevotella. The sequence continues at coordinate 78,964 of USSF01000001.1, read as the reverse complement.
TTGTCCTGCAAGCTGCGAAGACAGCCTATGGCGATTTGTTCAAGAGCGGAGTGATAAAACTCTCCGGCATATCATGGGACGGCGAGTTCGGTGACGACAAAGACGGATATCCGTTCTTCCAGGCAGGATTCCCATATATAGCCACCATGAGTATAATGATCGACCCGAACAGCAAATACATCACCGACTACATAATGGTGGACGGTGAATATATTATCGACGGCAATCACTTAAAGGTAACCGTAAACGGCAAACCTGCGAATGTGCTTCAAAGTGCGCCATACTTCCCGAATTTAGAAGTGGCGTTCACTGTGCCCGGCGGCAAGGCAGGTCCGCAAAAGAAAGAACTTGAGGACTTTGACTACGCCCATACAATAAAAGACCTGCGCTCCACACTACCATACATATCATGGAAGGAGGCCGACGAACTGTATCCGGCAAAACACTTCCGGGATGTATATGTCGTAAACGAAGTGAAATACGACTACGATGACATAGGACTGCCTCTGGTAACCTCAAGCGGACAGAAATACGACAGACACCAGAGCCTGTTCCTATCAAAAGCCATCATAGACGCATCAAACCATAATATGCCGAAAGGACTTACGGTGTCGCCACTGACCGAAGAAATAGGCGATCTTTACTCCACTGTGTTTAATCTAAAAGAAGTGTGGCTGAGCAACAAGGTAGATGCGGCAAAATATGTGAAAGACCTTGACGTGACCATGACCGACCCACTCTTTGACTATGCACGCGAATTCGATCACCAGAGCTCAAAGCTCTACTCCGGACTCGGCACGCTCTATATACCAGAGTCGCAAGCCACTGCCGTGCTCGAACGCCTGAAGACAATCCCCAAGGCTCCAGTATACTCCATAAGAACCTACACGGGCGACGTGTATGCTGCACAGAGGGCAGGCAAGAGTGCAACCAAACCACTCCAGTGCAAGCAGCACAGGTTTACGGCAGAGTTTAAGACAGCCGACCGCGTGTGCCAGTATTCCAACTGCAAGCGGTTGCTGACATACTACTATTCGTGTGCCGTTTGCGGCAAATGCGAGCGCAACAAGGCACATACCTTCTACGACAAACATGAAAGAATTACACATGACATCAGGGAGGAAATAGCCAATGACCAGGCGTATATCGGCGTGAACGCCGCCGGCGAACACCTCTACTGGAAGAGTTGTATATACTGCGGCATTTCACACAGCTACTGGATGAAGCATCTCACACAATACGACCAGAAGACAATGGGTATTGATGGCTCCTATGAACAATACAAGGTCGGAATGTTGCAGAGCTTGAAATCGCAGGAAGCACAGATGCTGCTCAGCACTACCAACCCGAGCGACGAGACATTTGTGCTGCCGCTGAAGTCGAAGGCTAAGATGAGCAAATGGGCGCAAGACGGCGTGAACCGTGCACTGTGCGACCACCTCGTGGATGACAACCTGTTGGGCAACGACTACACGCTGGGCGTGAACCGCCGGCAACTCGCCTCGATAGCACGTCTGCTCGTAAAGGAGATGACCGGCAAGGAGGCAGCCGATGACGCTATAGGACTTAACGACGCTGCCCTGCCGAAGACAGGCATCGTGTCGCGACAGGAGATGGCTGCATATATTTATCGCGCGATGCGCTACATCGAACAGCACTCCGATTTGGAATACTCTACCTATGAGTCGCATCTGTCCAAATACACCGACCAGACACAGATTCAGCCGTGGGCAAAAGAGGCTATGGCATTTACCAACGCTCTGGAGATAATCGACCCGGCCACTGCAACTACACTTGCACCGAACGCAAAGTGCACTATCGAACTGGCTCTCGCCACGGCAGAGCGCGCCACATGGGCACACCGCACAGGATGGGTTCAGGTGGTGGCTATAGGTGAACTGGACAATTTCCTCAATCCGAAAGGTGAGCGCAACCACTACACCGGCAATTCCACATTCGGAAACTGCGACCGCATGTGGGTGTTCCGCCCAAAGATGGGACTGAATAAATGGATGCCTACCACGGAACCTATTACCGGCGAACGCTGCTACATCGATGCGGAAGTGGTACACCCTATACGCTCAAAGAGCGGCAAGGGATACCGTGCCAAGGAGAAAACAGAGGTGTTGAAGAAAACTTCGGCCAAGATAAAAGATGCCTTGTCGGGCAAGTCAAACAAATCCGGAAAGAAAAAGAAGACTTCTGAGGCTATAAAGAAAGGTATCGGCGGACTGCTTAATATTTTAAATTAAAAGGAAGTCTGGAAATAAGAGAATTCAATGTAATGATTTAAGGCGAGAGGCAGCGGCGGATATTCCGTCGGCGTCTCTCGCCTTTATCTTTATGAAAATAGTCATTAGAGGAAATAGATGGAATCGCAAATTTAAATCCAGGAAATTGTGTGCATATATTACACAAACGAGAGAACGGACATGTCCTTCCGCCTCTATATCTGGTGGTTGCGCTTGCGGCACTCAGGGCATTCACCCTTGACCACAAACGAAAGAGAATGGGCATGGAAGCCCTCGGGCAGAGGGATATCGTGGATATGCACATGATCGAGACAGAACGACCGCTGGCACGACTCGCAGTAGAAATGCACATGACTGTCTTTCATGTTGCACGCCCCCTCGCTCAAGCATAGCTCATAGTTGAGCACACCTCTGCCGTCCTCGAACGAATGTACTACGTCGTGCTCATGAAACAGCGTGAGCACCCTGAAGATGCTCGACTTGTCCATCTGCAGCTGCAGTGCTTCTATGTCGGCAAGGCTCACGGGGTAGTCAAGCCCGGCGAGCGTCTTGTATACAAGTATGCGGTTTGCCGTGGGCTTCACGCCCTTGAGCTTCAGTTTCTTCTCTATTTCCTCGTGTGTCATTTCTTTATTCCTGTATCTTCCATTCCTTTATCTGTCATTCGGACGGAGCATAGACTCCTGCGCCCTACTCCTCCACTACTTCCACGGTCATGCTGACATCTTCCGTCGGACGGTCGCCGCGCATGGTTTCGCAGTTCTGTATCTTCTCCACCACATCGAGTCCCTCTTCCACTTCGCCGAATACGGTATACTGGTTATCGAGAAACGGTGTGCCGCCCACCGTGGTGTATGCCTCGCGCTGCTCATCGGTAAACGTAGGCTTGCCTTTCTCCAGACATATCGCCTTGGTTTCCGCAATCAGCTCATCCTGAAGTTCCTGCAGTCCGGCGCGGTCGCGATTGCGGCGCAGCTCCATTATCTTGTCGCGGTTCTCCTTGGCGAGCTGGTTGAACACGGTCTGCTCCTGCTGCATCTCCAGCTGGCGTTCCATCTGCTTCAGCTCTGCGGATTTGTATGTCTTACCCCACACTATATAGAACTGGCTGCCACTGCTCTCGCGCTCAGGATTGACCTCGTCGCCGAGACGGGCTGCACTCAGCGCACCGCGCTTGTGGAAGAGCTTCGGATATACGAATTCTGCCGGCAGGGTGTAGTCGGGACCTCCCGTGCCGAGCATCTTACCCTTCGGTGCCCCCTTGCTGTCAGGGTCTCCGCCCTGTATCATGAAGTCCTTTATCACACGATGGAACAGAGTTCCGTCGAAATACCCCTCCCCTGCCAGTTTCAGGAAATTATCGCGATGTTTCGGTGTTTCGTCGTATAGGCGCACAAGGATGTCGCCCTCTGTAGTCTTGATTCTAACTTTTGCCATTATTATATGTTGTCTTGATAATTCAATTTCTTTTTGTCTCTTTCTATTTCCCTATTCTCTCTATCATCTCCTTAGCCGCATTGTCGGCAGCCTTTTCGTCGCCCAGGATGCTTCTCACTTCTGCGTAGCCATGAAGCATCGTCGAACGGTCTTTGCCGTCTGCGACGATGATCGAAAGTTCTTTCTTTATGTTATCTTCGCAGAATGTATCCGCCACGAGTTCACTTACCACTTCACGATTGGCAATGAGGTTTACGAGCGAGATATACTTCACTTTGAGCAGGTGCCTGCGCAGAAAGGCAATAACCTTGGGTATTGGAGTTTTGTAGCAAACCACCTGGGGCACGTCAAACAGTGCTGTTTCAAGGGTTGCCGTACCGCTCGTCACCACCGCCACACGCGAATGTGAGAGCAGTTTGAACGTCTCGCCAAAGACGATATACACATCGCGACTACCATTAAGATATTTATCATAATAACCCTTCGCAATACCTGGAGCTCCGGCGACGACAAGCTGGTAGTCTTCTCCGGCAACACTCGCCGCAGCACGTATCATATAGGGGAGGTTATCATCTATTTCCTGTTTGCGACTACCGGCAAGCAGAGCAATTATCGGTTTGTTCGCAAGATTGTTGCGCTTTTTGAATTTCCCTGCGTTCTCGGTGTATTCTCCCATGAAGCGTTTCACCTCGTCTGCAGTGGGATTGCCCACGTAATGGATGGGGTAATTATGCTTTTTCTCGAAGAAATCCACTTCGAACGGAAGGATGGAGAAAAGTTCGTCCACATCGCGCTTGATGTTCTTTATTCGGTGTTCTTTCCATGCCCATATTTTGGGCGAGATATAGTAGAACACGGGAATCTTCGTATTCTTGTGGACAAACTTCGCAATGTTGAGATTGAACCCTGGATAATCCACGAGGATAAGCACATCGGGATTGTATTCCACAATATCCTTCTTGCAGATGGACATATTACGGAATATCGTCCGCAAGTGGAGCAATACAGGAATAAAGCCCATGTATGCAAGTTCTCTGTAATGTTTCACCCTCGTGCCGCCCACGGCCGACATAAGATCGCCGCCGAAGAAGCGGAAGTCAGCCTCGGCATCCCTCTCCTTCAGCGCCTGCATCAGATGGGAGGCATGAAGGTCACCGCTCGCCTCCCCGGCAATTATATAGTATTTCATTTTTTCTTTACCAATCAATTATCAACAACAGCTGTCAGGGATTCACCATCAAGCAATCCGAGATTATCATAGTTCCCATTCCCTTATCATGTCCATGGTCTTGTAGGCCGTGACGTCTATCGTGGTAGGCGTTATCGCCACATATCCATTGGCGAGCGCCCACTCGTCGGTGTCGGGCAAATCCGGCTCCGTATCGCGAAATTCGCCCACCATCCAATAGTAGTCGTAGCCGCGCGGATGATGCTCCTTCACAAGCTCGTTCGTCCATATGCCGTTACACATCCGGCAGACCTTCACCCCCTTGTATTCCTTCAGGTCAGGGAAGTTCACGTTCAGACACACGTTCTTGGGCAGTCTCTCCTCGAGCACTCTGCCCGTGATGATCTTTATCAGCCGGGCGGCCGGTTCGAAGTCGGCATCGGCATAATAGTTGCATAGCGAGAAGGCAACTGATGGAATCCCCTTCATGCACCCCTCACGCGCCACGCCCATCGTGCCGCTGTAGTGGGTGTTAACCGAGGCATTGTCGCCATGGTTTATACCACTTATCACGATGTCGGGAATGCGGTCACAGAGTTGGCTGAGCGCTATCTTCAGGCAATCCACCGGAGTGCCATTGCACGCCCAGACTTGCAGATGCTCCTCCGCCCGTTTGAGCGAGAGCCTCAGCGGGAGCTCCGAAGAGAATGCACACGAGAAACCGGAACGGGCCGATTCGGGGGCGCAGACGATGATGTCGCCGAAGCCCCTCACGTATTCAATCAGGCAATTTATGCCTTTTGCTGCATATCCGTCATCATTGGAAATCAGGATTAACGGTCTTTTATTTTTCATAAATTCAAGTCAATTTGCCTGCAAAAGTACGAAAAAAGGTTTAAATCCTCCGTTAATCGCATAATAATATGTATCTTTGCAGTCATAATTTGCAATATTGTGCAGTTCGGACAAACGGCACAACAGCTTGATTGTAACAACAAAACATACGAAATGGGAAAAATCATAGCAATGGCAAACCAGAAAGGCGGTGTGGGAAAAACCACCACGACCATCAATCTGGCTGCATCTTTAGCAACGCTCGAAAAGAAAGTACTCGTCATTGACGCCGACCCTCAGGCTAATGCCTCAAGCGGACTCGGAGTGAACTCGAAGGATGTGGACTGCTCGCTATATGAGTGCATCATCGACCATGCCGACGTGAGAGACGCCGTGTACACCACAGACATCGACGGGCTCGACATCATACCGAGCCACATCGACCTTGTGGGAGCAGAGATAGAGATGCTCAACATCGACCACCGCGAGCAGGTGATAAAGAACCTGCTGCAGCCGATCAGGGCTGACTACGACTATATCCTGATTGACTGTTCGCCATCGCTCGGACTGATTACCGTGAATGCCCTGACTGCAGCCGATTCGGTGATAATACCCGTGCAGTGTGAATACTTCGCACTCGAGGGAATCAGCAAACTGCTCAACACCATCAAAATCATCAAGAGCAAGCTCAATCCGAAACTCGAAATCGAGGGATTCCTGCTCACAATGTACGACAGCCGCCTGAGACTCGCCAACCAGATATACTACGAAGTGAAGCGGCATTTCCAGGAACTCGTGTTCAAGACCGTAATACAGCGCAACGTGAAGCTCAGCGAAGCGCCGAGCCACGGACTGCCGGTAGTGCTCTACGACGCAGACTCCACAGGAAGCAAGAACCATCTGGCTCTCGCTAAGGAAATCGTGAACAAGAATGAGCGAACAAGCAAATAATTTTTTTACAGGATATATATAAATGGGAGTACATAAGAGATACAGCGCTTTGGGACGTGGACTTGACGCCCTCATTTCTACGGACGACGTGCGCCCGCAGGGCAGCTCTACAATAAACGAAATCGAAATAAGCAAAATCGAGGCGAATCCCAACCAGCCAAGACGGGAATTCGACCAGGAAGCACTGCAGGAACTTGCAAACAGCATACGCGAAATCGGTATCATACAGCCGATTACGCTGCGTCAGGTTGACGACGACAAATACCAGATAATTGCCGGAGAACGTAGATGGAGGGCTTCACAGCTCGCCGGACTGACCGCTGTCCCGGCATACATCCGCACCATAAAAGACGAGAACGTGATGGAGATGGCTCTCGTGGAGAATATCCAGCGAGAGGACCTCAACGCCATAGAAATTGCATTGGCATACGAGCATCTGCTCTCGAACACAGGCATGACACAGGAGAAGGTTTCAGAGCGCGTGGGCAAAAGCCGCACAGCCATCACAAACTACCTGCGACTGCTCAAATTGCCAGCACAGGTGCAGATGGCCTTGCAGAAAAAGGAGATTGATATGGGCCATGCACGCGCATTGCTTTCCATCGACTCTCCGTCGCTGCAGATCAAGGTATTCAAGGAAATACAGAAAAACGGATACTCCGTAAGGAAAGTGGAAGAAATCGCCAAGCAACTCAACAACGGCGAGGACGTGGTAAGCGGGAAGAAGGTGATTGCCTCAAAGGTGGAACTGCCTGAGGAATTCAACCTGCTGAAGGAGAAACTGTCTTCATTCTTCTCCACGAAAGTACAGATGACATGTTCGGCAAAGGGAAAGGGAAAGATAAGCATCCCGTTCGCCAACGCCGAAGAACTGGAGCATATAATGTCGGTTCTCGATAATATGCATGAACAGTAAGAAACAAAGCTCGGGTAAGGTGGATAGCATAATTCATAAAATATCAGCATGTTTCGTGGCTCTTGTCATGTCTACCGCTGTCTGGGCAGAAGCAGGAGTCGGCCAAGACAGGATGACTGCAAGCAGCAAGGAAATTGTCGGAAGCAGGAATGAGACTGCAGGAAGCAACAAGGAGGCTGTTGAGAACAACAAGGAGGCTGTCGGAGAGAAATACTCCGATTGCCCGGACAGCCCTGACTGCCAAGTGGCTTCTCTCAGACCCGACTCGTCCGAAACTTCCAAACAGCCCGAGATGTCAAAGCAGCTCGATTCCTCCACTCTCTATAATAATAAGGTAGACTCTCTTTCCAAGAAGAAAGTGAAGCGCGACTGGGCAACTTGGGCCCCCGACCCCAAGCGTTCCATGTGGCTCGCCATCGTCCTGCCAGGAGCGGGACAGATATACAACCGCAAATACTGGAAACTCCCCATTGTATATGGAGGATTTCTGGGGTGCGTCTATGCATGGCGATGGAACAACCAGATGTACCGCGACTACTCACAGGCATACATGGACATAATGGACGATGACCCCAACACGCAGAGCTACAACCAGTTCCTGCATCTCGGGGCACAGATTACAGACAGCAACAAGGAAAGATACCAGAACCTCTTCAAAAGGCGCAAGGACTATTACCGCAAATACCGCGACCTGAGCATTTTCTGCCTGATAGGCGTCTATGCCCTCTCGGTCATCGACGCATACGTCGACGCCTCCCTATCGCAGTTTGATATATCGAAGGACCTGAGTATGAGGATTGAACCGTCAGTGATAAACAACCACTCATCGGCAAACCCCATAAAATCATCATCCCTCGGACTACAATGCTCGTTGAATTTCTGAAAAGGACGAATCAACAGATTTGTCTGATCAATCCTGCTCCTAAACACTCCGTGATGTTCGGACATTCCAAAGATGTTCAAGCAATCCGAGATACCCGAGATGTCCAAGTCATCCGAACTGTTCAAGATACCCGAGCAGCCCAATTACCTAATAAAAAGAAAAAACAACCATAGAAAATGATAAGTTTAAACATAAGACATTTGGCTGTAGCCGCAGCACTCCTCCTTGGAGGAAACGCCACGCTATACGCGCAAACAGACGACGAAAAAGAGATTAAAGTAAAAGACAAAGACGGCCATGAGGAAGTCATCGACGTGCCGGAGTCCATGGACACAGAGTTCGACAATCTCCTTCAGGAGTATTACACCAAGAACTATCTGAGGAAAGACGACGACTGCAACTACCGCGACGAAAACCGCACCTATGAAAAGGAGGTGTACGTGGACCGTCTGAAAAGGCTGCCGAACGTGATGGAGATGCCATACAATGAGATTGTGCAGAAGTTCATCGACCGATACACCGGCCGCCTGCGCCGCTCGGTGAGCTATATGCTCGGTGCATCAAACTTCTACATGCCTATCTTCGAGGATGCCCTTGAAGCCTACGGCGTGCCGCTCGAACTGAAATACCTTCCGGTAATCGAATCCGCACTCAACCCTAAAGCGACATCAAGGGTGGGAGCCGCCGGACTATGGCAGTTCATGCCGTCAACAGGAAAACAGTACGGACTGGAGATAAACTCTCTCGTCGACGAACGCCGCGACCCCGTCAAATCATCTTATGCAGCAGCAAGATACCTGCGCGACCTGTATAGGATATACGGCGACTGGAGCCTTGTGATTGCAGCCTACAACTGCGGACCGGAAAATGTGCGCAAAGCCATACAGCGCTCAAACGGAGAGGCTGACTATTGGAAAATATATCCATACCTGCCGCGCGAGACAAAAGGATACGTACCGGCCTTCATCGCCGCAAACTACGTAATGACGTATTATTGCGACCACAACATCTGCCCGATGAGAACCACACTGCCGGCAAAGACCGACACCGTACAGGTATCACGCGACGTGCATCTCAAGCAGATTGCCGACGTATGCGGCGTTGACATAGAGCAGCTGCGTGCCCTCAACCCTCAGTATCGCAAGGATATTGTGAACGGCAACTCCAAGCCATCGGCAATACGACTGCCGATATCCGTAGTGAACTCATTCATCAGCAACGAAGATTCAATCTATAACTATCAGGCAGACCAACTCCTCACAAGAAGGTCGCTCGTAGAAGTATCCGACGACGCACAGCCACGCTACACATCCTCAAAGAAGAGCTATTCAAGAAGCAACAGATCGTCAGCAAGACACAGCTCGAAAAGAGGAAGAAAAGGAAGAAGCGGAAAGAGCGTCAAGATAAAGAACGGCGACACCCTGTCGGAGATTGCTGCAAGAAACCACACCACGGTGAAGAAGCTCCGCCGACTCAACGGCATAAAGGGCAACAACATCCGTGCAGGAAAGAAAATAAAGGTGAGATGATATTTCACCGCATCCAGTAACTATTAAAGACCAATCCTATGGGTGAACAAACGCTTACAGACAAGGAGAGGGAGGCTGCCGACATCAAGATGGTGGACGACGCCTTCAAGCATCTGCTCGACAGCTATCTGGCATCACGACACAGAAAGAAAGTCGACATCATAACCAAGGCGTTCAACTTCGCGCGACAGGCACACAAAGGCGTACGCCGCCTGTCTGGCGAGCCATATATCATGCACCCCATCGCCGTGGCACAGATAGCATGTTCGGAGATGGGACTCGGTTCCACAAGTATCAGTGCCGCACTGCTCCACGACGTAGTGGAAGACACCGACTATACAGTGGAGGACATCTCCAACATGTTCGGACCGAAGATTGCGCAGATCGTTGACGGACTGACAAAGATTTCAGGCGGAATATTCGGAGAGCAGGCATCGGCACAGGCCGAAAACTTCAAGAAGCTCCTGCTCATGATGAGCGACGATATCCGAGTTATCCTCATCAAGATATGCGACCGCCTGCACAACATGCGGACACTCGACGGACAACCGCCAAACAAGCGTTACAAGATTGCCGGAGAAACACTATACATCTACGCTCCACTCGCCAACCGACTGGGACTGAACAATATAAAGACAGAGCTTGAAAACCTCAGCTTCAAGTTCGAGCACCCCGAACAATACCAGATAATTGAGGAGAAGCTAGCCAGCACACAGGCGTCGCGCGACGTGCTCTTCGACAGCTTCACGGCCCCCATCCGCGAAGCCCTCAACAAGATGGGCTTCGACTACGAGATAAAGGCACGTATCAAGAGCCCTTATTCCATTTGGAACAAGATGCAGCAGAAGCAGGTGACGTTCGACCAGATATACGACATCCTTGCCGTAAGAATCATCTTCAAGCCCAAGAAAAAAGAAGAAGAAGTAAACGAATGCTTCAACATATACGTAGCCATAAGCCAGATATACAAATCACACCCCGACCGGCTGCGCGACTGGGTGAACCACCCCAAGGCAAACGGCTATCAGGCCCTCCATGTGACCCTGATGAGCAAGCAGGGAAAATGGATTGAAGTGCAGATACGTTCCGAGCGCATGGACGAGCTCGCCGAACAGGGATTCGCCGCCCACTGGAAATACAAGGACGGCGTAGCCACAAACGGAGAATTCTCCGAAGACGAAGGCGAACTGAACAACTGGCTGCGCACCATAAAGGAAATCCTCGACGACCCGCAACCCGACGCCATGGACTTCCTCGACACCATAAAGCTGAACCTCTTTGCATCAGAAATATTCGTGTTCACGCCAAAAGGCGAAATCAAGACAATGCCGGCAGGATGTACTGCCCTCGACTTCGCCTTCCAGATACACACCTTTCTCGGAAGCCATTGCATCGGAGCCAAGGTAAACCACAAGCTCGTACCGCTCAGCCACAAGCTCAGCAGCGGCGACCAGGTAGAGATACTCACATCAAATTCGCAGCACGTGGACCCGTCATGGATAAACTTCGTGTCTACAGCCAAAGCCAAGACGAAGATTCAGGCGATACTGCGCCGCGAAGGAAGGGAAACGCAGAAACGAGGCGAGGAAATCCTCGACGCCTTCCTGAAGCAGAATTCCCTGGAACTAACCTTCTCCGCCATGAGTACACTCTGTGCGCTCCACGGAATGGAGAAACATGAGCAGCTGCTGCAGGCACTCGGCGACAAATCCCTTGTTCTCGGCGAGCAGGACATCGACGAGCTCCACGGGAAAGGGAAAAAGAAGAAAGAGGAGACCTCGAAAGGCTGGCGCCGCTACGTGCCGTTCTTCAAGAAGAAAGACGACAAGCCAAACGACCACGTGGAATTCCTCACGCTGCCCGAAGGCTTCAACCGCAAGAAGCCGATATACATCAACGACGAGAACATACACCAGTATATCTTCAAGCCATGCTGCCACCCCATCCCCGGCGATGACGTATTGGGATATATCGACGCCAAGAACCGCATAGAAATCCACAAGCGCTCATGCCCGGTGGCATCAAAGCTCAAGTCAAGCTACGGCAACCGGATCCTCGATGCGAAATGGAACATGCGCCGCAAGATGCTCTTCGACGCCACCGTATCCGTAAAGGGAATAGACCGCATCGGATTGCTCAACGAAGTGACAAGCGTCATCTCGGGCAAGCTCGACATGAATATCCACAAGCTCACGATATCAAGCGAAGAAGGAATATTCTCTGGAGTATTCGAGCTTCTCATCCACGACCGCGCCGACCTGGAGACGATAATCAAGCAGCTGAAGACGATCAAGGGAGTACAGGAAGTGAACCAGAGCGTCTAAGATACAGCGGCATACGCCCGGAAGGCACCGCCAGAAGAATCAAAGACATACAAGAATCTTAAAGACTAAAAGAATGAAAATGAAGAAGCTGTATCTCACGCTGCTGCTTACGGCAGCATGCATCACAACCGCCTTCGCGGCAAACAAGTACGACAACCCCGACACCCTCTTCGTGGCCCGCGACGGCACGGCAGAATTCCGTAACATCGACGACGCCGTCGAGGTATGCCGCGCCTTCATGGAATACCATAAGGTGATATACGTGAAAAAAGGCACATACAAGGAAAAGCTCGTCATCCCCTCATGGCTCACCAACATCGAGATATGCGGAGAAGACGCCGAAAACACCATCATAACCTATGATGACCACGCCAACGTATTCATCCCCGGAACCAACCGCAAGATGGGAACCTTCCGCACATACACCGTGCAAGTGAACGGCAACAACATCACGTTCCGCAACATCACGATAGAAAACAACGCCGCACGGCTCGGACAAGCCGTGGCGCTCCACACCCAAGGCGACCGCCTCGTATTCATCAACTGCCGCATTCTGGGCAACCAGGACACCATCTACACTGGCGGCATAAACACACGGCTCTTCTTCAAGGACTGCCATATCGAAGGAACCACCGACTTCATATTCGGCCCATCCACCGCATGGTTTGAAAACTGCACGATCCTGAGCCGCATCAACTCATACATCACCGCAGCATCCACACCGCAGAACATAAAATACGGATACATCTTCAACCGCTGCCGCATCGAGGCTGCAGAAGGAGTGGACAAGGTATATCTGGGCAGGCCATGGCGTCCTTATGCCCACACGCTCTTCATGAACTGCAGTCTGGGCAAGCACATCCTGCCAGCCGGATGGTTCAACTGGAGTAATCCCGAGAACGAGAAGACTGCCCGCTACTGCGAATACAACAACCACGGCGACGGTGCCGCCACCGGCAACCGCGTGGCATGGTCACGCCAGCTCTCGAAGAAAGAAGCTGCCCAAGTGACAATAGAAAACGTGTTCAAGCAGAAAGACAGTTGGATACCGGCAATCTGACCCCGACAATCCCCCAAAAGGGTGCAAGCCCACATACAGGACAATAAAACGGCAAAGGGAAAGTGATAATCCGCATCACACCCTTTGCCGTTTTTTCAGTCATTCAAAGCCTCTGATTCAGACAAACGGAATAAGACATTCCGATTAATTGCCAAAGCCCGAATGATTTCATTTGCGCCACAAGCATAGAGACGAAACTGTCACATTACAAAAAAAACAACAAAAAAAATTGTTTTTCAAAAATTATTGCTATCTTTGCCACGTCAGAAAGCAGATGTCTGTATCTTACATCACACATTAGGACAGGACAAGAGACCTGACACGAGCAAATGCTTGCAAAAACACACATTCCAAACACTTAGCCCTTTAAAAGTCAAGTGGAAAGGGGACTATTGACATTAAAGAATACAAACTCTTCCAAATAAAAAGAACGAGAACACACCGGCCGATGCATCATATCAGCGATGCGCCACAACCACATTGCGCAACGGCTGTTTTATTTTAAATAAGTAAAACCAAATGGATATGTTGTGGTTATCCACGCAAAAATCAATTTATCATGAAAAAATCAGACTTCTCTTCTGAGATCCGAGACAACAGAAGTCTCAAGTTTATCAACAAGCGATTACGCATGTTCTTCATGTTCATAGTTGCCGTGCTGGCATCAACGACGGCATACGCACAAGTGGAGAAATACGGCTTCAGCCTGGCAGGAATCGAAGTGACAAGCGCTAACTATGAAAACCTCAGCGGCCTGGCCGGCATAGAAGGTACCGTAACCTACGACCCAACTGTCAACAAACTTACACTTAACAACGCAACAATCACAACAACAGGAATTACAAACGCAATTCTAAATTCAACCTGCGAGAATCTGGAAATTGAAGTAACCGGTACAAACAGCTTGACTTCAAAAGAAGCAGCCATCACGAACACTGCCGCAACCACTATTTCCGGGACAGGTACACTCAATGCAAAATCAACAAGCTCTGCTGCCATTTATCTGGAAAGAGCACCCTTCGCAATAAAGGAATGCAAACTGTATGCCGAAGGCAACTGGGGTATCTGCGGAGACGACGTAAGTGAAGAGCTCTACATCACCCATGCTTATGTAGAAGCTACCGGTGCTGCCGGTTCCATCTGCGACCTTGGCTACCTCGACCTCACGGAATGCTCTATCACACAGCCTGCTGATGCAGAGTTCGACGTCACACAATACGGTGTTGCTGTAGATGGCACAATAGTAACAGATAAGGTAATCATAAAGCCAGAGGCAGAATTCAAGGAATACGGATTCAGCATCGCCGGAATCAAGGTGACAAGCACAAACTATGAAAACCTCAGCGACATTGCCGGTGTAGAAGGCACCATCACCTACGACCCTACAGCCAACAAGCTTACTCTTGACAATGCTTCAGTCACTGCAAGCAGCGCTTTCTCGGCTATCGAGAACACGGGATGCGAGAATCTCGAAATCGAGGTAATCGGCAACAACAACATTAAGGGAGGAGAGATTGCATTCGACAACATCAGCGCAACGACCATCTCTGGAACAGGCTCACTCAACATCAAGAGCGAACGCTCGGCTGCTGTTTACTTAGAGGGCGCACCGCTCACAATAAAGAACTGCAAGGTATATGCAGCAGGAACTTGGGGAATCGCCGGTGACCAGGAGACAGAAGGGCTCAACATATCCGACGCTTATCTTGAAGCTACCGGCACACAGGGTTCTATCTGCGCCATCGCTGCCCTCAATCTTGAAAATTGCTCAGTCACCCAGCCAACAGGTGCTGTCTTCGACGCTGCCGTACATGGTGTAGCCGTTGACGGCACTTTGGTTACCGAGAAGGTTGTGATTTCAAAAGAAGCCACATTCGAGAAATACGGCTTCAGCCTGGCAGGCATAGAGGTGACAAGCTCAAACTGCAAGAACCTCAGCGACCTTGCCGGAGTAGAAGGCACCATCACATACGACCCTACAGCAAAGAAGCTTACACTTGACAATGCTACAATCACAGCAAGCAGTGCTTTCGCAGCCATTGACAACCAGGAATGTGAGAATCTTGAAATTGAACTGATCGGAACAAACAACATTTCCGCAAGAGAAATTGCATTTGACAATGCTGTTCCTACTACAATCTCCGGAACAGGTACACTCAAAGCAAAGAGTGAGCGTTCTGCAGCATTCTACATAGAGAGCACAACACTTACCGTCAAGGACAGCAAGCTTTATGCTGAAGGACTTTGGGGCATAAGCGGTGACCAGGAATCGGAAACGATCAACGTAGCCGGCGCATACATTGAGGCAATCGGCAAACAGGGTTCTATCTGCACCATCGCAGCCCTCAACCTTGAGAATTGCTCAATAATCCAGCCTACAGGTGCAGCCTTTGATGCTGCCGTACATGGTGTAGCAGTTGACGGTGCTTTGGTTACCGAGAAGGTTGTCATTTCAACAGAGACCAATGCTATCCAGGGCATAAACACAGATATGCAGACCGGCAAGCAGGGCATCTGCACAATGCAGGGCATGAAGATGGGCAAGCAGTGGAACGAGCTCCCTGCAGGCATCTACATCGTTGACGGTGTGAAGTGCATCAAGAAATAATCCACCATCCATCACGATAAAAGGATTATATTTAATCAAATATCAATCCCAGCGGACGATGTCATCATACACATCGGTCCGTTGGGATTTATTTTTTGTAAAATATTGTAGGAGATTCATAAGGAATCATACAAATTATTGTAAGAAGCAAGGCGACAGACTAAAAAAAGCTAAATGATTTGCGGTAATAGGAATAAAGGCGTACATTTGTCGGAAGAAAACAGGAATCAGAAGAATACAATTGATATAAACCGAAAGAACAATTGGATTCGAGAATACTCAACCAGAACAATTCGGGGGAACCCAATCAGAACAATTCGGGGAAACCTAATCAAGACAATTCGAGGAAACTAATTTCAACTAAATCAAAAAATCAATTCATGATGATTAAAAAGACATTGACTTTTGTGGCGGCAGCGCTTATGTGCATTGCAGCATACGCCACAGACTACGGCAAATACTACCAGAACCTGCCGGTGAAGATGCAGCAGCCGGAAATGCCGGTGATTCCTGACTACAGCGTGAACCTGAAGGACTTCGGCGCTGTGGGCGACGGCATCACACTGAACACCGCCGCATTCGAAAAGGCGGTAAAGGCGCTTGACAACAAGGGCGGCGGACACCTCATCGTGCCGAAAGGCGTATGGCTCACCGGACTCATCTCGCTGAAGGATAACATCGACCTTCATCTGGAAAAGAACGCCATCGTGATGGCCACACCAGACCGCTCGCTCCACTTCAAGGTGAAGGACGGGGTGAAGGACAAGAAATGCTCCCCGCTGATTTCCGCCAGCAAGCGCAAGAACATCAGCATCACGGGCGAGGGCGTGATCGATGGCAACGGTGCGATGTGGCGCCCCGTGAAACGTTCCAAGGTGAGCGACACGGAATGGAAGGAATTCACACAGATGGGCGGTACCCAGACCGAGGGCGGCAAGCTATGGTTCCCGTTCAATCTGAAGCACTATGACAATATCGCCGCAACGCCCGAAGCACAGGAGAGCATGAGGACACACCTCATCCGACTGACCGACTGCGACCGCGTACTCGTCAGCGGCGTGACGATACAGAATTCGCCCAAGTTCCACATCATCCCGACGCGCTGCACCAACGTCATCGTGGACGGAACGACCATCCGCTGTCCGTGGAACGCCCAGAACGGCGATGCCCTCGACATCAGCTGCTGCCGCAACGTGCTGCTCGTGAACAACACCATCGATGCCGGCGACGACGGCATCTGCATGAAGGGCGGCGCCGGAAAGAAGGCTGCCCCCGACGGCCCGTGCGAGAACATCCTCATACAGGACAACACCGTCTACCACGCCCACGGAGGCTTCGTCATCGGTTCGGAATTCTCAAACGGAATGAAGGACATCGTAGTGCGCCACAACCGCTTCTCGGGCACCGACACCGGACTGCGCTTCAAGAGCGGCATCGGCCGTGGCGGAAAGACTGAAGGCATCTACGTGAGCGACATCGTAATGACCGACATCAATGACGAGGCAATCATCTTTGAATGTTCCTACGCCGACAAGAAATACAGCGTGAAGGAGGACAAGGGCAAGGTTGTGGTACCGAAGAACGCCGAATGTGTGCCTGAGTGGAGCGACATCCATATCAGCAACGTCACCTGCCGCGGTGCAAAGACTGCCGTCAGCGCCCATGGCCTGCCCGGCTACGACTGTCTGAAGAACATCACCATCACCAATTCCACATTCTTCTATACCCAGAAGGACAAGAACATCGACGAGGGAGCGGACGTCAAGCTGACCGACTGCAAATTCGTGACCTACCAGAAATAAAGAACCCCAACCGGTAAAAGAGTTCATAACAAGCATAAGCAAATCCCGTTGTAGCCACTGCAGCGGGATTTGTTTTTTTAATGTAAAAAGTAACGATTATTTCTTCTCCATTCTTCATACTTCAATTTAAAGCATTACCTTTGCAAAATATAGAATGGATTCTTGTATAAGATCAACTGCAATATTTCCATTGCAACCAAAGGAAACGAATAATTATGGAACAGGAAAACAAATTATTTCAGGAAGTAAACGGGGGCTATACCATGCTTGAAGCCATCAACGAGGCCAAACGCTGCCTCCACTGCAAGATTCCGCAGTGCAAGAAAGGATGCCCAATAAGCCACGACATACCGGACTGGATACATGAGTTGTCGATGGGAAACCTCGGCAATGCCATGAACATCATAAACAGCAAGAGCAACCTGCCCGCCGTATGCGGACGCGTATGCCCACATGAGAAACAGTGCGAAGGCCACTGCGTGCTCAACAAGAAGGGACAGGGCATCCGAGTGGGCAAGCTGGAGCGCTTCATAGCCGACTTCGACGGTGACATGGGCCTCATCCGCGAGAACCTGCTGCCCAAGACGAGGGGCAAGATTGCCGTCATCGGTTCGGGCCCTGCCGGACTCACCATCGCCGGCGACCTGGCGCGCCAGGGCTTCAATGTGGAAATCTTCGAGATGGAACCGGAGCCGGGCGGAGTTCTGATGTTCGGCATTCCGGAATACCGTCTGCCGAAGGACATCGTGCGCCGTGAGATAAAGAAGATAGAGGAGCTGGGAGTGGTCTTCCACTGCAACACCACCGTGGGCAATGACGAACTGACCATCGACAAGCTCTTCGAACTCGGCTATGACGCAATCTTCATGGGCACCGGTACAGGCAGGCCACAGAAGCTCGAAATCCCGGGCAGCGACCTCAAGGGCGTGCGCCAGGCGATATGGTTCCTACGCCGCGTGAGTCTCTACAACGAAGGCAACATGAGCCGCGACGAAATCGTGGTGCACGAAGGCGACCGCGTGTTCGTGATAGGCTGTGGAAACACCGCCTTGGATGCCGCCAGAACCGCCGTGCGCATCGGGGCAAGCCACGTGGAGGTGGTATACCGCCGCACTATAAACGAGATGAGCGCCCTCCATTCCGAATACGAGGAAGCTGTGGAAGAAGGCGTGAAGTTCAGCTGGCAATCCAACATCGTGGAGATACACAACGACAACGGCAGACTCAACGAGGTGGTAATCGAATGCAACGGCGAACGCCGCACGGAGAAGGCCGACTTCGTAATAATGGCTGTAGGCTCCGCCCCCGAGAGCCGTATCGTGTCCACCACAACGGGCATCGACGTGGACGACCGCGGCTACGTACTGACCCGCGAGAAGCCCTATGGCATGACCACCCGCAAGGGAGTGTTTGCCGGCGGCGACGTGGTGAACCGTCCGTCTACGGTGGTTCTCGCCATGCGCGATGCCAAACAGGTAGCCGAAGGCATTGCCCAATATGTGGACGCCATGAAGCTCATGGAATCCATCAATAAGGGCGGCGAACTGAAGAAACCGGAAGACCAGAAATAATACATCCGCCCCGGGCATCCGGAACGACAATACGAAAAAGAAGATTTCAGAAACTCCTGACCAAGAGAATCCTGAAATCTTCTTTTTTATATTTCAAGCCAACCACATTAGGTTAAAGGCTGTAAAAAATGCAGTTTGTCGGACTCAACAGGAATGCGTTGCGAATATTTTAGTATATTTGCAGCGCAAAACAAATCAATGACGATGAAAAAAAATGTTATTTCAAAATTCCTTGCCGTCGCAATGATGATGGCAACGGGAAGCATCACGGCTAATGCCGGATGGACAGACCAGCTGTCGCCATACGACCTCAATGCGCCTCTGGGCTGGGCCACGGTGGGCGGAAACGTAACCGGCGGCGAGGGCGGAACGAAGGTGACGGTGAAGACCAAGACCGAACTCATGAACGCCCTGAAGGGTACGGACAAGAAGATTATCTACGTGGAGGGCGAGATTGAATTCACGGGACTGAACAGCGTGAAGGGCGCTCAGAACAAGACTATTATAGGCATGAAAGGGGCCACGCTCGTCAACTCCAAGCATTCGTCGAAGGGCAGCGAGACGGGCATCCTGCAGCTGTCTTCGTGCAAGAACATCATCCTGAGAAACCTCATCTTCAAGAGTGCCGGTGCCTACGACATCGACGGCAACGATAACCTCACCATTGCCGGCTCCACATACATCTGGGTGGACCACTGCGATTTCCAGGACGGCGTGGACGGCAACTTCGACTGCGTGAACGGGTCTGACAACATCTGCGTCACGTGGTGCCGATTCCGCTATCTCATCGAACCTTGGGCAGGCGGCAGCGGCGGGGCCGACGACCACCGCAACTGCGACCTCTGGGGAAACAGCGACAGCCGTTCGGAGGACAACGGACACCTGCGCACCACATTCGCCAACTGCTGGTGGGACGAGGGCTGCTCGGAGCGCATGCCGCGTGTGAGATACGGACAGGTACACATCCAGAACTGTCTCTACTCCAGCTCCAACGCCCACTACTGCATCGGCTACGGATACAAATCGAACATATACGTGGAGAACAACGCCTTCACGAGCGCTGCCGCAAAGAAGACACCATGGAAGAACTACGCCACGAAGAGCGGCAAGAAGGACTACAACATCACCACTGTGGGCAACCTCAACGCCGGAGACTTCCAGAGCAAGTCGGGCAGTGCGGAATACTTCATCCCGTCAGCCCACTACACGCTGAAGGCTTACGACAGCAGTATGGTGGAAGAGGTATTGACAAACCCTGAGAACGGTGCCGGAGCCACACTCGACATCACCTCCATGACCGACGGCATAGAGAACGCCACCGCCTCAGCAGCCGGAACACCCGTAAGCATCACCTATTATAATATGGACGGCACGGAAATCGCTTCTCCCGTGCCCGGCATCAACATCATGAAGATGACGTATGCCGACGGAAGAACGGTGAACAAGAAAATCATGAGATAATAAAGGAAGCCGTCCGGAACCGGTTTCCTTTTATAAAGAATCGGATATTTTATTTATCAAGAATTAGAGAATCAGAGAATTTCCATCTGCAAATGCACAATGGAATAAATCTCTGATTCTCTAATTCTTGATAGAAACTCTTGAATCAAAAGCTCCTGCCCGTATTCATCAAGACAAGTCTATTTCCTTATCCTGATCCACTTGCCGGCTTTCTTCACGAGATACAGTCCTTCTGGCAGACTGCTAGCCTCGCCTACCCTACCCACACAGCGGCCGTCGGCAGAATACAGCATGCCGTCGCCTTCGGCGGCATCAGAATGCACATCCAGGATGGAAGAAGGCTCGGCAGTCCTGAACGTCACGTTGTTGGTAAGCTTCGTGCTTGCCTTGTTCGACTTCACCTCTTTCCATCTGCCCAGATCGTCTTTCTGATGGATGCGCCCGTAATACATGTAGCCGGGCTTCGTACCGGTCAGTTGTCCGGTTATGGTCAGCGTCTTTGTCAGATTCAGGTCTATTGCCGACACCGCGGAAATATGACACACCTCTTCGTGGGTCTCCGGATCAAAGACCACAAATCTCAGTTCGTCGTTGAAATTCTTCACTGTGCATCTCACCTTTGCCTTCAGCGTGAAGTTGTCAGGGTCAACGTTATAATAGTTGTTGTTGGCAATGGTCAGAGGGCTGCTCACTACAAGTACGGCTCCACGCTCCACAATGTTCGTAGTCTGGTAATCAGTCAGCTGCACCTCGCGCCCTCCGGCAATCGTAAAGAGGGCAATCTTGTATTCTCCCTTTTCCTTCGGCGCCGTAACGTCGAGGCTCATTTCTGTCGTCATTCCCTCAAATACGCTTACCGCATCGTTTTCCTGTTGGAAGAGCAGCGGTTCGTCGCCCTTTAGGAATCCTATATAGAGCTTCTTGTTGAAGTCCTGTCCCGACACGCATTTGATTTTCGCCTTTACTGTGGCTTTCTCGCCAGGATACATAAGTTCGGGCACCTCCATGTCGCTCACCTCTATTCTCCCCGCAGCTCCCGGGGTGAAGGTGATTTTGCCGTCTGCCACTGTGGCCGTATATGATGTGGTGACGGAGTATTTCAGTGCCATCACGTCGTTCCATGTCTTGCTGTCGGCACCGTAGACTGCCGGAGCTACGCGGTATGTGCCGTCGGCAATGGGGAAATCCTTCAGACTGATGCTGAAGCCCTCGTCCACTCCGCCCTCAGGGTCTCTCCGGTTGCTTTCCTTTATGAATGTCTCGTTGCCGCTCTCGTCCGTGATTCTCAGGCCGAGGCTATACGCCGCCTCATCGGTCATGACGGAGATGGAACCGCTGACTGCCAGTGCATCGTCGCCTGTCGCCTCCAGTTTGTCCAGATTCAGGTCATTGTCAGTCACGCCGATCATGAACTTCTGCGTTTCGTCATTCGGGTTATATAGGTTGGTGATGATTTCCTGATAGAAATTGAAGCCGTCGCCCTTGCTGCCTCCGATACCCTGTACGGGCGGATTCATAGCGGAGCTCCGGAAATATCCCTCGGCAACACCGCCCCATCCCCAGTTGATATGCAGGAAGCCGTCGCGGAAGCCGTCGCAGACGAAAGCGTGTCCTTCAAACTGCGCCGTAGCTCCGGAATAATATACGGGGCGGTTCTGCGACAGCTCATAATAGATGTATTTGTCCCATGCCGGTTCCATGCTTTCGCGTGCAACTATCAGTGCCTTGGTATATCCGAAATTCCGGACAATTCCGTTGTATGCCTCCTCGTTTGTCGTTCCGCTTGCCCCCTGGTCATAGCACATGTCCATGGCATTGCCCAGGGCTGCCATCAGCGTGGAGACGGCTTCTCTGGATTCGGGCGTACTGCCCTTGCCGTAGTCGTCCACCATGCTGCCCCAGTCGAAGTGGAGCGCCGCATAGTCCGTCCCCTCGTATGTGCCGACACCTGTCTCGGGCCATTTGTTGTAATACATTATCTGTGCCAGGGCGGTGGCTACGCATCCTGTGGGACATTGTTTGCCATTCACCTCGGGGCATTTCATGTTGTATGGGTAGTCCTGGTTCCATTTTGCCTTGACCAGCGGTAGAATCTCCTTGTATTTATTCGTGGTGGCGGCACCGTCTGTCGCCGTGGGACTGCTTTCAAATTCCGCCTTGTGCTGCTGCATGTAGGCTATCTGCCTGTCGTATTCGGCTAGCCACCAGCGCAGGTTCTCCGGCATGTCGCCCTCGGCGAACGTCCCACTGTCGGCATATCCCAACACGGCATCCTTCACCATATCGTCGCCGGCAACGACCACGTAGCCGTTGCCCCTGCCCACATTGAACACGTAATGTCCGTCGGTCTGCGAGGCGAGCACCGGAATTTCCCTGATACACGCCTGCTTCATCATACTGGAGGGAACGCTGCTTCCCACAAACTCCCTCGCGATGCGGAGGGCCTTGTCGGCCGGTATCCTGTCGGCAAAGAGCATTGCCGGCACACCTAAGACAAGTGCAATTGATAATAGTATCTTTTTCATTTTATCAGATTATTCTTTTCTTTTTATCAGATTTCCCGTTTCGTTCATACGCCGTCAGCGCCCGACGGCGCAAAGACTCGGCAAATATACAATATATATTATGAATAGCCCACGCTGTCTGCTTTTTTTTATCTTTGCGGGGAACTTTTTCCTGACTTCGTCATCGTGTATCCCATAATTCTTCATCTAATATTCGTTGTTGAATACTATCTGGTATTGTTTTCTGAAATGACAGGAATACTCCATAGCATCTGCCGGCGGATTCCCTCCATTCAAGTTACAATATAATAAAAAACTTTTTTTTATTTTATTACCCTCACACCCTCACAATCCGGCTGAAACGCCCTGTTTATCGGGGTTTCAATGGTGAGGGTAAGGGTGAGGGTGTGAGGGTAAAAATGATGGTGTGAGGGTAAAGGTGATGGTGTGAGGGTAAAGGTGAGGGTATGAGGACAATATTTTCAGCAAAAAAGGGAACCGGGGATAGTCTTGCCTGACGCAAGCTTTCCCCGGTTCCCTGTTGTTTTATCAAGTCTGCTGCCTGGCAGGCAGACTATGGTATGGTTTATTTCTTGACAATCTTCTTGCCGTTCACGATGTAGATTCCCTTTGGCAGACGGCCGACAGACTGCATTCCCTTGCCTACGAGGACTCCGCTCGGAGTGTAGACATCATGAAGGGCGGCGGCAGCGGAGTTGTCCACTGTGGTGATGCCCGTCGGCTTGTTCACGGAGAGCTTCACATTGTCGAGATAAACACTTCCGCCCTTGAATGGGAGTGTGGTGATGTGGAAGCCCACCATGTATCTGCCGTCCTTTGCCGGGGCGAGTGTGGTCTTGTAGACTGTAGGTTTGCCGTCGTTCTCCTTGTCGAGATAGTCCGGTTTGAATGTGGAGAGCACCTGTGTGTAGACTGCAGGGTCGTAGCCTTCGCCGAACGCCACGTCTGCCTGGTCGTTGAGGTGTTCGGTCTCGCGCCACATCTCGAATTCGAGGTCGTATTTCTGACCTGCCTTCAGATTGAGCATCGGGGTGAGCAGCCAGTCGTCACACTGTGAGTCGCTGTCTGACATATAGAATATCGCCCTGCCGTCATTGTTGCTATACGTACGGCTGTATCCCCAGAATCCGTAATAGAATGCTACGCCCACGCTCTCGGTGAGGTCTACCACCTTCTTGTCCTTGTTGAGGTCGAGCGCTGTGTATTCGTTGAACGACTGTATCTGGTTGAAGTCCTCGGCGTATGGCTGGTCCTCGGTCACGTCTTTTGCCGGACCGTAGGCGAAGTCGTCGCCGAACGCCACTTCCGACTTGTGTGTATCGTTCTTGGCGATGATGCCGAAGTTGTATTTGTAGTATTTCTCGGCAGGCAGTGTCTTTGAGAATTCCCTCGCGGTGATGTTCTCTGCCACGGTCTGCGTAGGGGCACCGAGCCTGTAGCACACCACATCATACTTCAGTGCGTCCATGTCGGCATAGCCGCCGTTGAGCGTTGCCTCGGGCTTCTCCCATGTAAGCTTCACGTTTCCGTCGGCGTCAAACTTTGTCGTCACGTTCTTCGGAGCCGTGGTCTGGTCGAATCCTATATATGATGTGTATGCCTTCTCCATTCCTCTGCCCTCGGCGTTGGAGCATGCCACGATGAAGCGCACCTCGCCTTCGGCGTCGAGCGTCACGGGGGCGCTTACCTGTGCTCCTGCCTGTGCAGTGCCGGTCTTGAGCACCTTGCTTGCAGTCTTCACCTCATAGGTCAGTTCGCCCGTAAGTTCCTTTCCGTCGGCTGTCTTCGTCGGTGCGGTGAACGTGATGTTTCCGGTCAGCGAACCGCCCTCGAAGTCCTTGCCTATCTCGCCCACTTCGCCCGGTGCTCCGTCGCTCACCATCTGGCGCTTCACGTATAGCGAGACTACCTGTGCATTCAACGGGAAGTCCACTATCTTCTTCATCTCGTGGGTGTTGACGTCGATGGAATAAAGGGCGCTGATGAGCTTTCCGTTGTTGTTCTGGTCATACACCTGCGCTGCCCAATAGAGGATTCCGGTCTTTATGTCAAACGTGGCGCTCTGCACTCTGTCGCACATCTTCAGCTGTCCCTTGAAGAGGTCGCACACGAAGGTTGGGTTTGCCTCATGGTCGAGCTTCACGAGACATCCGTTACTTGATATGGCATACAGCTGGCCTTCGGCATCGGCAGAGAGGGTCATATACGTGCTGTCGGGGATGTCGGCAAGATGAATCCTGCCCTTGGATGCCACCTGCGGATTGGAAAAGTCCATCTCGCAGAGCTCGTTCTCCACTTTGTATTTCTCCGTGGCGCAGAGACCGTAGAATTTCTTGTTCTTGTAGTCATACGTGAAATCATTGGCAATGAAGTTGTCCGGCACGTCGGGTATAGGCTTCACAATCTGCCACGTGTTCATGTCGAAGTGGTATAGCTGCGTGTAATTCACTCCGAGATAGTCGTCCAAACCGGTATAGAGGAACCAGTAGTCGTTGCCGTCCATGATTCCGTTGCCGTTGGCATTGAAATTCGCGCCTTGCACGAGCGGCGTGAACTTGAACCCTTCGGCCTTGCCCGGGAATGAGTACACTCCCATCCTGCTGTCATAATCGTTCTGGAAATCGTCCTGCCAGATGATGTTTCCGTAGAACTCCGGCGTCTCGTTCTCCTGCGCCGATACGGGCAGGAAAGCGACAGCCGCCAATAATAGTGAAAAGATCTTTTTCATACGCGATGTGTGGTTAATAATGATTATTTAATATACGTCTGTATTAATTGTAGGGCTTTTCGGTTGCAAAAATACAAAAATATGCGTTTCATACAAATGTTTTTCATTTTTTATTTCCCAAATAGGTTTCAAAACAGCCATTTGTATATCCAGACATGACAAACGGAGCATTGGTATACGTGCCGTATAGCTATGTTATATTGTCAGTGCAGCAGTGTTACACTGTTGGTGCAGCAGTGCTGCACTGTTGGTACCAGGGCGCTGCACTTTTCTGGTACTGATTGTTTCACGGGGAAATACTGATTGTTTCACGGGGAGATACTGACGTTTGACGGGAAATAATGCCGGCTTGTTTTCCACATATAAGTACAGGGCTTTCGGATTATCCTCTGGTTTTTCGTACAAATCAGGAAAACCGAACCAATAATTTAATGCCGCCCACACAATATATATATATAAATGGCGTTAATATTATTGTATATACAAATTTTTTCTTTTTATGATAGAATACATCAAGGGCGAGCTGA
The DNA here is from genome assembly GCA_900557405.1 of uncultured Prevotella sp. GTDB lineage: Bacteria > Bacteroidota > Bacteroidia > Bacteroidales > Bacteroidaceae > Prevotella. Next base: position 52,388 of record USSF01000001.1, on the reverse strand, counting down.
CCGAAGTGACGCCTGCATACGCCGTAGTGGAAGCACACGGCGTTGGCTACGGCATGAACATCTCGCTCAACACCTATAGCGGCATACAGAACAAGAAGGACGTGAAGCTGTATGTCTTTGAGAGCATCAGGGAAGATGCACACGTGCTTTTCGGATTCGCCAACAGGCAGGAACGCGAGATGTTCCTGCTGCTCATCACCGTGTCGGGCGTGGGAGCCAACACGGCAAGGATGATTCTCTCGGCAATGTCGCCGGCGGAACTGTGCAACGTCATTGCCACGGGCAACGAGAAGCTGCTCAAGACCGTGAAGGGCATCGGACTGCGCACGGCACAGAGAATCATCGTGGACCTGAAGGACAAGATTGCCACGGCTGACTTCGGCGGCGCAATGCCTGCGGGCACGGCGGCTCCGGCGATGGCTGTGAACAAGGAGGTGCACGACGAGGCCATCGGTGCGCTCACCATGCTCGGCTTCGCCCCCGCGCCATCGGCAAAGGTGGTGTCGGCAATACTCTCGGAAAATCCGCAAATGCCTGTGGAACAAGTAGTGAAGCTGGCTCTGAAACAGATAAAATAGTAGATGAAGAATTTAAAGAAACTGACGATATCCATCATAGCGCTCGTGAGCATCAACGTGCTCGCCTTCAACGTGCTGCCCCAACTGCAGGACGACCGCACACGGCTCTCCGTGCGCAGGCAGAGGACGGGCACCGACGACAGGCAGGCGGGGAAGCGCAACAGGGACAGGGACAGAGGCAAGGCTGCTGGAGCAGACACTGCAAAGACGGCGCCGACAGGACTCTCCGCACTCGTCATCGAAGACGACTCCATACCCGACTCGCTGCTACACCCCAGATGGAAGGTGCAGCGCACCGTGCCAATCACTGCCGACGATGCAAGGAAGCGCACCGCCGACCTCTCCATGCCCGACAACATCAAGCAGGAGGTGGTATACAACGACACGCTGAACCGCTATTTCCTCGGTTCCAGACTGGGCGGAGGCTATCTCTCCACGCCGCTGATGATGACTCCGGCAGAATACAAGAAATGGAGCGAGAGGCAGGAGATGAACGCTTTCTTCCGCAACAAGAACGACGAGATTGTGAAGGAGAAGGGAAAGGAGAAGTTCTCTTTCTCCGACATGCACTTCGACCTGGGTCCGGCGGAGAAGATCTTCGGCCCAGGCGGAGTGAGGATAAAGACGCAGGGAACGGCTGAGCTGAAGCTCGGAGCCACGATGAAGGAGATAGACAACCCGTCGCTGCCGATCAGAAACCGCAAGACCACGATGATGAACTTCGACGAGAAGATAAACCTCAACGTGAACGGTAAGGTGGGCGACAAGGTGAACATGAACCTGAACTACAACACCGACGCCACCTTCGACTTCGACCAGCAGAACCTGAAGCTGAAATACGAAGGCAAGGAGGACGAGATAATCAAGCTCGTGGAGGCAGGAAACGTGTCGTTCCCGAGCAACTCATCGCTCGTGAAGGGTGCTTCGGCACTGTTTGGTATAAGGACGGACATGCAGTTCGGCAAGCTCAAGCTGCAGACTGTGGTGTCACAGAAGAAATCATCCAGCAAGAGCGTTTCGTCGAAAGGAGGCGTGCAGCTCACGCCTTTCGAGATAGACGCCAGCGACTACGAGGACAACCGCCACTTCTTCCTCTCGCAATACTTCCGCAACAAATACGATGCGGCGATGAAGACGCTGCCGAACCTCACCACGGGCATCACAATCAACCGCGTGGAGGTGTGGGTGACGAACAAGCAGGGAACGACAACCAACACGCGTAACATCGTGGCGCTGACCGACTTGGGAGAGAACCTGAAGGTGAGCAACCCGATGTGGGGGCTCACGGGAAGCGCTGTACCGTCAAACAATGCCAACAGCGAGTACTCCTCGATGGTAAGCTCATACAGCGCAGCGCGCGACATAGACCAGACGAGCACCGTGCTCGACGGAATCCCCGGTTTTGCCGGAGGCGCCGACTACGAGAAGCTGCAGAGCGCCCGTCTGCTCAATTCATCCGAATACACCGTAAACCAGGCGCTGGGATACATCTCGCTGAAGAGCACCCTGCAGACCGACCAGGTGCTCGCCATAGCATACGAATACACTTCGGGCGGACAGACTTACCAGGTGGGTGAGTTCGCATCTGACATACAGGACGTGACGAAGGCTCTCTTCGTGAAATCCCTGAAGAACACCAGCAACAACCCGACGCAGGGCAACTGGGACCTGATGATGAAGAACGTGTATTATCTCGCATCATCGGTGGAGAAGGACAAGTTCCGCCTCGACGTGAAATACCAGAGCGACACCACCGGCGTGTACCTCTCTTACATTCCCGAACAGCAGGTGAAGGACATGACGATGATTAAGCTCCTGGGAGCCGACCGTCTGGACAATAACAACAAGCCGCACAGCAACGGATACTTCGACTACGTGGAGGGATACACCGTGAGCAACGGACGCGTGTTCTTCCCCGAGGCTGAGCCGTTCGGAGAATATCTCTACAATGCCCTGATTGCAAAGGGCGTATCGCCCGACAAGGCGGCAAAATACAGCTACACCGAACTTTACGACTCCACCAAGACGATTGCGAAGCAGATAGCCGAGAAGGACAAGTTCCGACTGACGGGACAGTATCGCGGCACGTCGGCAAACGTGATTTCGCTCGGTGCATACAACGTGCCGCAAGGCTCCGTGGTGGTCACCGCCGGCGGAGTGACGCTGCAGGAGGGGTCTGACTACAGCGTGGACTATTCGGCAGGCGAGGTGACGATCCTCAACCAGAGCATACTCGACGCAGGAACAGCGGTGAACGTATCGCTCGAAAGCAACACCGACTATGCACAACAGCGCAAGACGATGGTGGGACTCAACTGGGAGTATGACTTCTCGAAGAACTTCCAGCTCAGCGGTACGTTCCAGCATCTGTCGGAACAGTCGCTCACCACAAAGGTGGCAATGGGTTCCGAACCGCTCAACAACACCTTGTGGGGACTCAACGTGAACTGGAAGAAGGAGAGCCAATGGCTCACCAACCTGCTCGACAAGATTCCGTTCCTCCACTGCACGCAGCCGTCGCAGATTTCCTTTACCGGAGAGTTTGCACAACTCATCGCCGGACAGGCAAGCGGGACGCAGGACAAGGCGTCATACCTCGACGACTTCGAGAACACGAAGAACGCCATCGACGTAAGTTCGCCGTCAGCATGGATAATATCAAGCGTGCCTACGATGTTCCCCAACTACAACGACAAGACAACCCTGCAGAGCGGCTACGAGCGCGCCCTGCTGGCATGGTATAACATCGACCCGCTCTTCACAAGAAGGAGCAGTTCGCTCACGCCGTCGCACATCAAGAGCGACCTGCACCAGCTCTCTAACCATTACGTCAGGGAGGTTTACGTAAGAGAGCTCTTCCCCAACCGCGACCAGAGCAGCTACAACGGGGCAACGGCAACACTGCCTATACTCAACCTCGCCTTCTATCCGTCGGAGCGCGGACCATACAACTTCAACCCGAACCTGAACAGCAACGGTACGCTCCCCACCCCACAGCGCAACTGGGGAGGAATGATGAGGCGACTCGACACCAACGACTTCGAGACGGCAAACATAGAATACATCGAGTTCTGGATGCTCGACCCGTTCATCTACACCAACAAGCAGACCGACGCGGCACAGTATGGCGGCGACTTCTACATAAACCTGGGAGAGGTTAGCGAGGACGTATTGCGCGACGGAAAGAAATTCTACGAGAGCGGAATGCCGGTAGACGGTTCGAGCAGCTTCACCACAACGCAGTGGGGAAAGATTCCGAACCAGTCCACCGTGACATACGCCTTCGCCACATCATCCGGTGCAAGGGCAAAGCAGGACGTGGGATTCAACGGACTGACCGACGAGGAGGAGAAAGCCTTCGGGTCATACCAGGAATTCCTCAACAACGTGCAGAGCAGAGTGACGGGAGCCGCCCTCGACTCCATCATGGCTGACCCCGCCAACGACAACTACCACTACTTCCGCGGATCCGACTACGACGCGGCGCGCACACCTATCCTGCAGCGCTACAAGAGGATAAACAATCCGCAGGGCAACTCGCCCGACAGCGATTCGAGGAACGAGAGCTACGACACATCATACAAGACGACGCCCGACGTGGAGGACATCAACCAGGACTACACGCTCAACGAATACGAAAAGTATTACCAGTATCATCTGAGCATCCGTCCGCAGGACCTCGTGGTGGGCCAGAACTACATCGTGGACAAGCGCGAGAGCAGCGTGAAGCTCCGCAACGATACGACGGAGACCGTGACTTGGTATCAGTTCCGAATCCCTGTGGACGACTATGAGCGCCGCGTGGGCGGAATCACCGACTTCACCTCCATCCGCTTCATGAGAATGTTCCTCACAAACTTCCAGAAGCCTATCGTAATGCGATTCGGAAACCTCGACCTCGTGCGCGGCGAATGGCGCATCTACCAGCAGTCGCTATCCACAGGAAGCGAATCGGGCAAGATGGCAGTGAGCGCCGTGAACATCGAGGAGAACAACGACCGTGTGCCGGTGAACTACGTTCTGCCTCCAGGCATACGCCGTGAGCAGGACCCTACGCAGCCGCAGCTCACCGAGGCAAACGAGCAGGCACTCGACATACAGGTGACGAACCTCTCAAACGGTGAGGCAAAGGCTGTATACAAGAACACGAACCTCGACCTGCGCCAATACAGGCGCATGCAGATGTTCGTCCACGCAAACGCCTTCGAACAGAACTCCACGAACCTGCAGGACAACCAGCTTGCACTCTTCGTACGCCTGGGCTCCGACTACAAGAGCAACTATTATGAATACGAGATTCCGCTGAAGCTCACGGCTCCGGGACACTACGACAGGTATTCGGGTGCCGACTGCAAACTCGTCTGGCCGGAGGAGAACATGCTCGACATTCCGCTGAGCGTATTCACCACGCTCAAGAAGGAGCGCAACAAGGCGAAGAGTATCGGACAGGCTTCATACAGCTATCCGTATACGGCATACGACGAAGAGCATCCGAACAACAAGGTGAGCATCGTGGGTAACCCTACACTCGGAGAGGTGAGGACGATGATTATCGGTGTGCGCAACCTTGCGTCCGACCAGAAGTCGGGCGAGATATGGGTGAACGAGCTCCGACTGAAGGAATACAACAACTCCGGCGGCTGGGCTGCACAGGGCAACCTGAACATGCAGCTGTCAGACGTGGGCAGCGTCAACGTCACCGGCAAGTACGTGTCGGAGGGATTCGGCGGACTGGAAGACGGAGTGGCACAGCGTGCACAGGATACATACAAGACGTATAGCGTGACGACGAACTTCGAGCTCGGCAAGTTCTTCCCCGACAAGGCGAAGGTGTCTATCCCTCTCTACTACTCGGTGACAAAGGAGGAGACACGTCCGAAATACAACCCGCTCGACACGGACATGAAGCTCGACGACGCCCTCGACGCAATGGAGAGCCACGAGCGCGACTCCATAGAGAGCATCGCCGTGACGAAGACGACGAGCACGAACTTCTCTCTCTCGAACATGAAGGTGGGCATAGCCACGAAGAAGCATCCGATGCCTTACGATCCGGCTAACTTCTCGTTCAGCTACAGCCACAGCCATCGCCACACAAGCGGCGAGACCACGGTATACGAGAACGAGGACAACTGGCGCGGTTCGATGAACTACAGCTACACGCCGGTATACAAGCCGTTCGAACCATTCAAGAAGATAAAGAGCAAGAGCAAATGGTATGACATCCTGAAGCGCTTCGGTCTGAACTGGCTGCCGCAGAACCTCTCGTTCAACACGGAGATGACGCGCAACTACTACGAACTGCAGGAGCGCGACATGGAGAGCACAGAAAACTCTGAACTGCCGCTCACATTCAGCGAGCAGTTCCTCTGGAACCGTGAGTTCTCCATCCGTTGGGACCTGACGAAGAACCTCCACATGAACTTCAACAGCGCCACCCATGCCGAAATCGAGGAACCATACACGCCGGTGGACAAGAGCCGCTATCCGGACCAGTACACGGCATGGAAGGACTCTGTTTGGACAAGCATCAAGCACTTCGGCCGTCCGCTCGACTACAACCAGAACTTCACGGCATCCTATCAGGCTCCGCTCAACCTCATCCCGATATTCGACTGGATAAACGCCGACGCCAACTACAACGCCACATACAACTGGACGCGTGGTACGACGCAGGAAGACGGACAGTCGCTCGGAAACGTGATTGCCAACAACCGCACGCTGAACATCAACGGTGCGCTGAATCTGGAAAAGCTCTACAACCACATCCCGTTCCTGAAGAAGACCAACGAGAGGTTCAACAAGCGCATATCAGTTACGCCGAAAAGGAATCTGTCGGCAATGTCATTGAGGGGCAAGAGCTCCGCCAAGGGTGAGGAGAAGAAGCTGCCGAAGAACAAGAAGGCCTTCGAAAAGGAGATAACCCTCATGCCCGACACAACGCTGACAATCAGCCACGGCAAGAACAGCAAGCGACTCATCGTCACGGCAAAGACCGCCGACGGCAAGATGTTCAACCTGAAGTTCCGCAAGGTGGACAACAACAAGATAAAGATCATCTCCAAGGTGGACACCGCAACAAAGATAAAGCTCGCCGTGACCGCCAAGGAGCCGCTCGACAACCAGACATGGTACAAGACAATGCAGGTGGTGGCGCGCGGACTGATGATGGTACGCAACGTGAACCTCTCATACCGCAACCAGTACGGACTCTCATTGCCTGGATTCATGCCAGAGGTGGGCGACGTGTTCGGCCAGCGCAACAGCGGCATCATGGCTCCAGGACTTGGCTTCGCTTTCGGTTTCGTGGACGATTCATACGTGAAGAAGAGTGCGGAACGCGGTTGGCTGCTCATGGCCGACAGTGTGGCGACGCCTGCCACATCGAGCAAGACCGAAGACCTGCAGCTGCGCATGACACTGGAACCGGTAAGGGAACTGAAGATTGACCTCAACGCAAGCCGTACGATGACCACGGCAAAGAGCGTGCAGTATATGTATCAGGGAATGCCTACGACGCAGAGCGGCACGTTCACGATGACGACTATCAGCCTCGGCTCCGCATTCGAAAGCACCGGCGACGCCAACAACGGATACCATTCGGCATCGTTCGAGAAATTCTGCAACTCGCTCGAAGGCTTCCGCCAGAGAGTGGAGAGCCAGTATGCCGGCGCCACATATCCGGCAGGCTCCATCCTCGCAGGAAAGGAATTCAACGCCGAGAACGGAACTGTGAGCAAATACAGCGCCGACGTTATGGTTCCGGCGTTCCTCTCCACATATACGAGCATGGGCGGCAACTCCCTCTCGCTCTTCCCCGCACTGGCGAAGATGCTGCCAAACTGGACAGTGAGATACAGCGGACTGGGCAAGCTGCCATGGTTCCGCGACGTGTTCAAGAGCTTCAACATCAACCACGGATACAAGAGCGTGTATGCCGTGGGCTCATACAGCTCGTTCAGCACATTCCAGGAGTATATGAACGGACTGGGATTCATCACCGACGCCACGACGGGCAATCCTACGCCAAGCAGCATGTTCAACGTATCCACGGTGAGCATCAACGAGTCGTTCTCGCCATTGCTCGGTGTGGACATGACGTTCAACAACAATCTCACGGCGAAGGTGGAATACCGTCAGACACGCGTATTGAGCCTCAGCATGACGAGCGTGCAGCTCAACGAGTCGTCAAGCAACGACTGGGTGATCGGTATGGGATACAAGGTGAACAACTTCGACTTCTTCGGACTTCTCGGCAATGGCAACAAGTCGCGCAAGGTGAAGAATTCCAGGAACAAGGGCAAGGATGCCGACAATGCGAAGAACAATAACAACAGCCGCAACAACCGCAGCGGCTTCAACACCGACCTCAACCTGCGCCTCGACCTGTCATTCCGCAAGCAAGCGGCGATATGCCGCGACATTGCGTCGATGACAAGTTCGGCAAGCAGCGGCAACTCGGCATTCAAGCTCTCGTTTGCAGCAGACTATACTCTGTCGAGACTCCTCACCATGAGCTTCTATTACGACCGCCAGACGAACACTCCGCTGCTTTCAAGCAGCAGCTACCCGACCACTACGCAGGACTTCGGACTGAGTCTGAAGTTCTCGCTGACAAGATAGGGAATCATCGGATAACCAAGACATCCCGGACCTCTCTCGGACAACTCCGAAAAGTCCGGGAAGTCCAAGGTATCAGGGAAGTCCTGTAATCCCCACCCCACCAGCAAACAATAATAACTAAATACCATTCATCATCATGAAGAAACTTTTACTATCAGCAATTCTATTCCTTGCGGCTTTGGCAACATACGCCCAAGACCGACCGAAACTCATCGTAGGCATCATGGTAGACCAGATGCGCTGGGACTACCTCCACCGCTATTACAACCTCTATGGCGACGGTGGCTTCAAGCGCATGATGAACGAAGGCTTCGATTGCGAGAACACAATGATAAACTATATCCCGGCAATCACGGCCGTAGGCCATACATCCGTATATACAGGCTCCGTGCCGTCAATCCACGGCATCCAGGCAAACAACTTCCTGCTTGACGGGAAGAAGACCTACTGCACTGCCGACAACTCCGTGCAGGGCGTGGGCACGAAAAGCAAGTCCGGACAGATGTCGCCGCGCAACCTCCTCACCACCACCATCGGCGACGAGCTGAAGGTGGCCACCGACTTCAAGTCGCGCGTGATTGGCATATCCATCAAGGACCGTGCCGCAATCCTTCCGGCAGGACATGCCGCCGATGCCGCCTACTGGATTGACAGCGACCAGAGCCGCTTCGTTTCGAGCACCTACTACATGAAGCAGCTGCCGGCGTGGGTGGAGAAATACAACAAGACCGTGAGCAAATATACCAGCGACCAGATCAGCTATTCGCCCGCAGGCAACGAAGTGACAATAGAAATGGCAAAGAACGCCATCACAAACGAGAAGCTCGGACAGCAGGGCGAGACCGACATGATATGCATCAGCTTCTCGTCCACCGACAAGATTGGACACAAATACGGCACACACAACCAAATCATACAGACGCAGTTCGTGGACCTCGACAGGCGACTCGCCGATTTCTTCAGCTATCTCGACCAGACCATCGGCAAGGGCGAATACCTCGTGTTCCTCGCTGCCGACCATGGTGCCGCCAACAATATCCTGATGAACCAGGAACACGGAATACCATCCGGCCCGTTCTTCTACAGAAAGGAACTGACAGCGCTCAACGACTATCTGAAGACCAAATACAGCGTGACAGCCGACCTCGCCAGCGCAATCATGTCATACTGCGTGGTGCTTAACCACGACGCAATCAGCAACGCCGGACTCGAACTCGACAAGGTGAAGGCAGACGTGACGGACTATTTCCAGACCAAGGAATACATCGCCTACGCCGTGGACATGGACAAGGCAGCCACTGCCACCGTCCCATCATACATCAAGGAGAAGATGATAAACGGCTACTGCCGCCAGCGCAACGGCGACATCCAACTCATCGTGAAGCCAGGATGGTATGAAGTATATGGCGACAAGGTGGACGGCGGAACCACCCACGGCGTATGGAACCCGTATGACGCACACATACCGTTCCTGATGATGGGATGGGGAGTGAAACACGGCAAGACAAACCATCCTACCTACATCACCGACATCGCTCCCACCATCTGCAATCTCGTACACATACAGATGCCGAACGGATGTATCGGCAACGCAGTGGAGATGAAATAAGATTTTTGTAGTTTTATCACACTTTTAAGGACTGGTTTTATGCATAAGCTAAAATAAAAGTTGTATATTTGCATAACGTAAACCTCTGTTTACGCATTACCCGCAGAAAACAGAATATAAACAAAACATACATATATATATAATATAAGGTAAATATGGCAAAGACAGACGAGAACATGGCGGCGGCACAGGAGGGAAAGCTGAAAGCCCTGCAGGCAGCCATGGCCAAGATAGAGAAAGACTTCGGAAAGGGGTCGATAATGAAGCTCGGCGACGAGAAGATTGAAAACGTGGAAGTGATACCCACGGGAAGTATCGCGCTGAACGCCGCACTCGGCGTGGGCGGATACCCGAAGGGAAGAATCATAGAGATTTACGGACCGGAGAGCAGCGGAAAGACGACACTCGCCATCCACGCCATCGCCGAATGTCAGAAAGCTGGAGGCATAGCGGCATTCATCGATGCGGAACACGCCTTCGACCGCTTCTATGCCGAGAAGCTCGGCGTGGACATCGACAACCTGTGGATTTCGCAGCCGGACAACGGCGAGCAGGCTCTTGAGATTGCCGACCAGCTCATCCGTTCTTCGGCAATCGACATCCTCGTGGTTGACTCCGTGGCAGCCCTCACGCCAAAGAAGGAAATCGAGGGAGACATGGGCGACAACAACGTGGGTCTGCAGGCACGACTGATGAGCCAGGCGCTCCGCAAGCTCACCTCTACAATCAGCAAGACGAACACCACCTGCATCTTCATCAACCAGCTGAGAGAGAAAATCGGTGTGATGTTCGGCAATCCGGAAACCACCACCGGCGGTAACGCCCTGAAGTTCTATGCCAGCGTACGCCTCGACATCCGTCGTGTGACGGCAATCAAGGACGGCGACCAGGTCATCGGAAACATGACCCGCGTGAAGGTGGTGAAGAACAAGGTGGCACCTCCATTCCGCAAGGCAGAATTCGAAATCATGTTCGGCGAAGGAATATCAAAAGTGGGCGAAATCCTCGACCTCGGCGTGGAATACGGCATCATCCAGAAGAGCGGCTCATGGTTCTCATACAACGGCAGCCGTCTGGCACAGGGCCGCGACGCCAGCAAAGCCCTGCTTCGCGACAACCCGGAACTCTGCGAAGAGCTTGAGGAGCAGATTATGCAGAAGATAAAGGAGTAGGAACCCAAAGACAAGAATGAAGAATGAAGAATGAAGAATGAAGAATGAAGAATGAAGAATGAAGAATTAAAAAATTCCCTGCAAGCCTTATCGCTTGCAGGGAATTTTATTTTATCCTTTTCCTTCTGCCGCCCTTGCGGCAGAGAAATGATTTGCGGAATGATTATCTGATTACTTTCACCGTCTTGCTCTGTCCGTTGGCAAGTTTCATTGTCATGAGGTAGATGCCGTGAACAGGAGCGGAAACCGTGCGGCCGCTGAGGTCGGAATAGGAAACGCCCTTCACTTCCGTGCCTTCGTCTATGCCGGCGTTGTCGATACCGGTCACTACGTATTCCGTAATTTCAGACTCATATCTTGTGGTGCCGTCCACGTATACTGCCTTCACGCCGACCTTATTGAAATTCTTCTTCAGATACACGTTCTGATATGTAATGCCGTCTTTAGAATCGGTATACAGGTCATCTCCATAATACTGATATATCGGATTATAGAATTTGTCCGTGTATCCGTAAGGCAGATCGGTCATCTCATTGTCAATATACGGATAATTGCCCTTGTCGAAAGTCAGCAGCTCATCGTCAAGATAGATGTTGTAATAGATGTTCTTGTTGTTAAGTTCCTTGCCGTCGGTGGTAAGATTGCTCAACACGTACACCACTCCACCCAGATTAGGCTGCTGCTTGTCGGAATCGAACGGCAAGATATAATCGATCACAGGCTTTGCCGGTGTTCCCACCACATAGTCCACACTCTCGATTACCGGAGACATGTATCCCTCCACAATCTGCGTCTTGTTTCTGCCCACGTTCACGGCGAGTACATATTCTGAAGAGAGCTTCTTGGCAGCGGCGTCGTAGTCGAACGTGATGTTGTCGATGGCATACGCCATGGTCTGTCCGCCCTCGGAGCGCAGTTCGATAGGCCACATATACTTGTATGTGCCGGCATCTGCACCCATATACTGCATCGGGAACACAGCCTTGTTGCCGTTGATGGCACCCAGAATCCAGTAGTCCTTCTGGTAGATATCGCCCACCCAGATGTAGTTACCCTCAATGATAACCCTCACCTGCTCCTGCTTTGCGGTTTTTTCCGTGGCGCTGGTATAAGACAAGCGCCACTCCTCGGCCATTCCCGGGCGGTCTGGCTCCTGAGCCACATCCCCAAACTTGAAGTATGAAGCCTTGTACGTGCCGTAACCAAACCATCCGCCTTCCCCGTTGCCCATGCCGAGCACCTCGTCATCGTTTACCTGCACGAGGCTCTGGTTGCTCCATTTGAACTTCATCACCTGCGATTCCTCGTCCTTCTTCACGGCCGTACCGCCTTCAGCTGCCTCCTTCTTCATCTTCCAGGCATAGCCGAGGCTTTCGCCCGAAGCATCCGCCACGCGGTATATAATCTGCGGGAACTTGAATTCCACGTTGCCCTCGGCGTCCATGTCTCCCACGAGCCATGTCTTGCTGTCGAGGTTCACGAACGGGTTCCTCATATATATCTTCTTACCGTCGTTTGAAACCACGATTTCGCAGACCAGTCCGTCCATCTCGCCCTCCTGTACTCCCGTGCCTAAGACGTCTGGATAATATGACATACACGACCTGTATGTCTGGTAGAGCGTTCCGTTTGGCTGCTCCACAATCAGGTCGTCCACCGTAGGCAGTGTCTCAGCCTTGGCGGGTGTGCGGCGCATGGCAGCGGCATTTCCGTTGTCCACGAGTTTCAGCTCAGCCTTTGCGGTGCGCTGTCTGTTGAGCGATGTGTTTACTTGTTTCTCCGCCATAAGTGCTGACGAGAGAGGTGTTTGTGCCAATGCGGTTGCTGTAGCAACAAACAGCATGGCGATTGCAGTGTAAAATTTTCTCATAAGATGTTTTTCCGATTATATAATAATATTCTGATGCAGAGATGCAGCTTATCTTTTGCAAAAATAAGCAGAAAAATGACACGAACCGAACAATATCGATAAAATGTTGTATTTTTTTGTATAATTAACCCGCAAGCAGTATTCAAAATGCTCCCCATCAGCATCTTTTCCCTGTCATAGATATGTAGGGTGTATCTAAATGCACGCATCTATGTGCGGCAATATAATAATAGGTAATGATTCTCGGATTCTTGATAAAACTTCCTGTAATATATATATTATCGGAAGATGTTGTTCCCTCACATTTACCCTCACACCCTCACATTTACCCTCACCATTGAAACCCCGATAAACAGGGCGTTTCAGCCGGACTGTGAGGGTGTGAGGGTAAAGAAAAAAAATTTTTTATTTATATAAGTAGACGAGTAAACGAGTAGATAAGTAGACGAGTAGATAAGTAGACCCGTCTTCTTAAGAATAATAAAGCATAAAAGTTTGAAAGAGGGGGAGATTTCTACGCAGGCGAACATTAATAATATATAAAAACAAACATTTCGGACAAATTATTCGGTTCGTGTCATTTTTCTGCTTATTTTTGCAAAAGATAAGCTGCATCTCTGCATCAGAATATTATTATATAATCGGAAAAACATCTTATGAGAAAATTTTACACACTTATCGCCATGATGTTCGCCACGGCTACCGCCATGGCAACAACGGCTACGACACTTCCGCTCGACGGCGGACAGAAAGTGACGGCCAAGGAAGGCATTGCATTGCCTCCGGTTTCTGACATTATCTCGACGCAGCCCGAGGGCACGCTCTACAAGAACATGTCGCGCAGCTGCAACGGATTCGACTACGGCATCGAGAGGAAATACGACTCCTATGCAGGAGACATCGTGGTCTCCTCCGACGGAAAGAAACTGTACATGAAGAACCCTATGCTCTGCTTCTCCACAGGATGGATTGTGGGCGACCTGGACGCCGAGGGTAACGTGGAATTCAAGTTCCCGCAGGTGATATACAACCAGACGCAGGATGCCAGCGGAGCAGCCTACGAACTGACTGGCTACGCCTGGAAGATGATAAACGATACGGAAAACAAGAAGTTCATGCTCGACGAGGCTTCGCAGACCGTGAAGTTCAAATGGGCAGACAACAAGCTGACGCAGGTGAATCCGGACGACGTAATCGGCATGGGCAACGAGAGCGGAACATGGATGGGCTACGCCACATGGGAGAACCAGTTCAGCGTCATCACGGCTACACCCGTGCAGCCTGCCGCTTCGCTGAAAGCCACTACATACACAATGACTTACGTGGACCCCGTTTCTGACAATGCAAGTGAGGGAGAGCAGACGGGAACCACCGAAGTGAGCGTTATCTTCGACGGCTCGGACGTGTATCTCGGCAAGTTCTACACCAACTGCTGGATAAAGGGTACGCTGGCAGGAAACAAGATTACTTTCCCTGCGCGCCAGTATCTCGGCATGGAATCGCTCGGCGAGAACATCAACCTGCATGAATACATGCTCGCATTCACCATGTCGGAGGACCAGACCACATCGACGCTTGCCGACAACCTCGTGTTCGACTACAACGCCGAGACGGGTGACATGTCGACAGAGCAGACCTTCATGGTCAACGTGGGTACAAGCAGCTATCTGCCGCTTGCCGGATTCGAACGCCCCAAGCTCAAGAATTCAGGATTCGTGGCAGCCAAGCCGGCTGCGCCGATGATATTCGATATGTTGTACAACCCTTCGGAGAATATGATTGCCGTAGCTTACGCCAACAGCAACCTCTCGGAAGACGGCAAGGAGATGAACAAGAAGAACATCTTCTACAACATCTATCTCGACGGAGAGCTGCAGACATTCACCCCATCGGTTTACAAGAACCTGGCGGCTGACATGACGGACATCCCATACCAGTTCTATGACATTGACTACAAGCAGAATTCGGGTGCCGTGGGTTATGATTTCATGATCTACCAGGACCTGCAGTTCGTATACTTCTACAAGGAGTTCAACAAGATAGGCATCAAGGCGGTATATGTGGACGGCGACACGAGAATCGAGTCGGACATCACCGAGCGCTTCACCTCAGGCATCGACAACGCACGCTCTGAGGGCAAGAATGTGGAGAGCATCACATACACCGACATGAGCGGACGCAGGGTAGCCGAACCGGAGAAGGGAATCTTCGTGCAGACCATCAAGTATACCGACGGAGAGGTGAAGACCGTGAAGGTAGTGAAATAAAAGACAGTCGTCAGCAGACGGACATAATCCACATTATGCCGGTAATTGATTGCTGACGAGATTCTTTGGACAATATAATCGGGGCGCTTCGGCTTGACAGGCTGGAGCGCCCCGATTGTGTTACATAACACATAAAATGAAACAAACAGGTGGCAAAAGATTAGCTTTTCAATGCTTTTCTTTGTCAAAAGCGGAAAAAATAGTATTTTTGCACGTATTATATACTTGAATTTCACAATATTAATTTAATAATATGGGTTTAAAAATCATCGTACTTGCCAAGCAGGTACCAGACACACGCAACGTGGGCAAAGACGCCATGACAGCGGAAGGCACAGTAAACCGTGCCGCATTGCCTGCAATTTTCAATCCTGAAGATTTGAACGCCCTCGAACAGGCGTTACGTTTGAAGGACCAGAATCCTGGTTCTACAGTAGGAATACTAACCATGGGACCTCCACGAGCAGCAGAAATCATCCGCCAGGGACTCTATCGCGGAGCCGACACGGGATGGCTGCTCACCGACCGCCTCTTTGCCGGCGCTGACACCCTCGCCACATCCTACGCACTCGCCACTGCCATCAAGAAGATCGGCGGAGCAGACGTGGTTATCGGCGGACGCCAGGCCATCGACGGAGACACGGCTCAGGTGGGACCGCAGGTGGCACAGAAGCTCGGACTCTCACAGGTGACATACGCTGAGGAAATCGAGAAATGCGAGAACGGAGTGCTCACCATCCGCCGCCATATCGACGGAGGAGTGGAGACCGTAGAGGCTCCGATGCCTATCGTGATAACCGTGAACGGAAGTGCAGCACCATGCCGTCCGTGCAACGCCAAGCTCGTGATGAAATACAAGCGTGCCAACGTACCGTTGGAGCGCACCGAGGGCATGCCATACGCCGAACTCTATGCCGAGCGCCCGTATCTGACGCTCAACCAGTGGTCGGTGGCCGACGTGGACGGAGACCCTGAGCAGTGCGGACTCGCCGGTTCGCCAACCAAGGTGAAGGCTGTGAAGAATATCGTGTTCCAGGCAAAGGAGAGCAAGACGCTCACAGCCAGCGACGCTGATATCGAGGGAATGGTAAAGGAATTGTTGGACGAAAAGATTATTGGATAAAAGATGAACAACGTATTTGTATATTGCGAGATAGAGAATACCACGGTTGCCGAGGTTTCTCAGGAATTGCTCACCAAAGGACGCAAGCTCGCCAACCAGCTGGGCGTTGAACTTCATGCCATCGTTGCCGGAACCGGCATCAAGGGAAAGGTGGAAGACCAGATTCTGCCTTACGGCGTAGACAAACTTTTCATGTTCGACGCCGAGGGACTCTTCCCTTACACTTCGGCTCCGCACACCGACATCCTCGTGAACCTCTTCAAGGAGGAGAAGCCGCAGATATGCCTGATGGGAGCCACGGTCATCGGCCGCGACCTCGGACCGAGGGTTTCTTCATCGCTGACAAGCGGACTGACAGCCGACTGCACACAGCTCGAAATCGGTGACTTCGACGACAAGAAGACCGGCAAGCACTTCGACAACCTGCTCTATCAGATTCGTCCGGCATTCGGCGGAAACATCGTTGCAACCATCGTAAACCCTGAGCACCGCCCACAGATGGCCACAGTGCGCAGCGGAGTGATGCAGAAAGCTCTCTATGAGGGCGAGGCAAAGCACGAAGTGGCTTTGATGGACGTGGCGAAGTATGTTCCTGCAGCAGACTATGTGGTGAAGGTAATCGACCGCCACGTGGAGGCAGCAAAGCACAACCTGAAGGGTGCGCCGATCGTTGTTGCCGGAGGCTACGGCGTGGGCAGCAAGGAAGGATTCGACCAGCTCTTCCAGCTCGCCAAGGAGCTCCACGGTGAGGTGGGCGCAAGCCGTGCAGCCGTGGATGCCGGTTGGGTGGACCACGACCGACAGATAGGTCAGACCGGTGTCACCGTACATCCTAAGGTATACATCGCCTGCGGTATCTCCGGACAGATCCAGCACATCGCCGGTATGCAGGATTCAGGTATCATCATCTCCATCAACAGCGACCCCGAGGCTCCAATCAACAAGATTGCCGACTACGTAATCAACGGCACCGTGGAGGAAGTAGTACCGAAATTGATAAAGTATTATAAGCAGAATTCAAAGTAAATGGCAAATTATTATACAGACCATCCGGAGTTTGATTTCTATCTGAATCATCCGGAAATGAAGAGAATAGTGGAGTTGAAAGAGCGCAACTTCGCAGATAAAGACACGTATGCTGACGCTCCGGTAGATTTCGAAGACGCTATCGAGAACTACAAGCAGGTGCTCAACATAACCGGCGACATCGCCGCAAACATCCTCGAGCCTAACAGCGAAGAGGTGGACCTTGAAGGCCCACACCTCGTGGACGGACGCATGCACTATGCATCAAAGACTTACGAGAACCTCGACGCCACACGTAAGGCCGGACTCTGGGGCATCTCAATGCCGCGCCGCTACGGCGGACTGAACCTGCCTATCACTCCGTATTCAATGGCTTCGGAAATCGTAGCCACAGCCGATGCCGGATTCCAGAACATCTGGAGCCTGCAGGACTGTATCGAGACTCTCTATGAGTTCGGCAGCGAGGAACAGCGCCAGAAGTATATTCCGCGCGTCTGCGCCGGAGAGACCATGAGTATGGACCTCACCGAGCCGGATGCCGGTTCAGACCTGCAGCGCGTGATGCTCAAGGCCACATACAGCGAGGAAGAGGGCTGCTGGCTGCTGAACGGCGTGAAGCGTTTCATCACCAACGGCGACTCCGACATCCACCTCGTGCTTGCCCGCTCTGAGGCAGGTACACACGACGGACGCGGACTCTCCATGTTCATCTACGACAAGAACCAGGGCGGCGTTACCGTGCGCCACATCGAGAACAAGCTCGGTATCCACGGTTCTCCTACCTGTGAGCTCGTATACAAGAACGCCAAGGCAGAGCTTTGCGGAAGCACACGCATGGGTCTTATCAAATATGTGATGGCACTGATGAACGGTGCACGTCTGGGCATCGCCGCTCAGTCTGTCGGCGTGAGCCAGGCTGCCTACAACGAGGCCATCGCCTACGCCCGTGAGCGCAAGCAGTTCGGCGAGGCCATCGTCAACTTCCCTGCCGTTTACGACATGATTGCCAAGATAAAGGCGAAGCTCGATGCCGGACGCAGCATCCTGTATCAGACAGCACGCTACGTGGACATCTACAAGGCTCTCGATGACATCGCCCGCGAGCGCAAGCTCACTCCGGAGGAGCGCCAGGAGCAAAAAAAGTATGCCCGTCTTGCCGATGCCTTCACTCCTATCGCAAAGGGTATGAACTCGGAATACGCCAACCAGAATGCCTACGACTGCATTCAGATCCATGGCGGTTCGGGCTTCATCATGGAGTACAAGTGCCAGCGTCTGTACCGCGACGCGCGCATCTTCTCTATCTACGAGGGTACGACACAGCTGCAGGTTGTGGCTGCCATCCGCTACATCACCAACGGCACATACCTCACCATCATGAAGGAGATGATCGCCAAGGAGGTGGCAGAGGAGCTGAAGCCGCTGCAGGTGCGCATCCAGAAGATGATAGAGCTCTACGAGCAGTCGCTGGAATACGTGAAGCAGAGCGAGAACCAGGAGGTTCAGGACTTCCTCGCACGCCGTCTCTACGATATGACAGCCGACATCCTCATGTCTCTGCTCATCGTCGGCGACGCCACGGCAGCACCGGAGCTGTTTGCAAAGAGTGCCCAGGTTTACGTGCGCCACGCTGAGGAAGAGGTTATCGGCCACAGCTGCTACGTAAAGAGCTTCATCGCCGAGGACCTGGTGAATTTCCGCGCTGAGTAACAGGAAAGAAAGTTTTCCACATAATATGATACCGACTGACTTGCAATGACAAGTCAGCCGGTATTGTTTTTTCATTTATTGTATAAAGTCAGACAAAATCAAAGCAAGCTCCGATTACCGATTTGTGACAGTTCCGGTTACTGCTTTGCCTGTCCGCCGGAATCTGTCCGTATTCTTCGTCGGAACAATCTGCCAGCGTCTTTATTTCTTGTCTGACGAATCAGAAGGCTTTGCCGCCTTTTCCTGCATCAGATGTATGGAGAGACCATAGAGGTTGCCGCCGCAGGTCACGTGGATGTATTTGTCGCGCGACGCCTCAGTGCTTGTGTTCGGTATTACGGTGAACACGATTTTCTTGTACACACCGTCAACCTTCACCACTTCTGCCGTGAACCATCCAGCCTCGGTAACGTTCTTCGAGTCCTTCAGCTTGCCGTTCTCGATGGAGTATTCATTTGAAACGGAGCCTTTATTTCCCGTCTTGTCATTGATCGACGTGATGTTCAGCTCCACGGCGTTTTTCACTGTGAGTGCCTTTGTGCCGCCCGTAGCCGTCATGGTGATATCCGTATTGTTCGGATCAAGCTGCGGCATCACCTTTGTTCCTCCTTCATCGTCGCTGCACGAGGAGAAACCCACTGCACATGCAGCCAAAAGCATAAAGAGATATTTTTTCATCCTTTTCTAAAATTTGATTTTTGTTATAATCCATTCCGAGACCAGCAAGCGTCCTGCCTGCCTCCAGCCTCATCTATATAACTCAAAATATCGGAAAATATTGCATCAGCTGTCCTTCCAGAAGCTCCGCGTGAAGATAACCACTACGCTGATGATTTCCAGTCGGCCCATGAGCATCAGTATGGAGCATATCCATTTGCCCACGTCGGGCAGTACGTCCCACGACATCGTCGGACCGATTTCCAGTCCGAGCGTAGGGCCCACGTTGCTGGCACAGCTCATGGCGATGGTTATGGAGTTGGTGCTGTCCACTCCCATACATATCAGACAGAAATATGCGAAGATGCACAATGCCATGTAGAGGGCGAAGAATACGAGCAGTGTCACCTGGTTTGAGGTGCTGACAAGGTGTCCGTTCACCTTCACCGGCAATACAGCCTTGGGATGGAGCACGCGCTTCAGCTCGTTGCGGATGAGCTTGAATAGTATCACGCCACGCACGCTCTTGAAACCACCGCTCGTACTGCCCGCACAGGCTCCGTTGAACATGCAGATGGTGAGTATGACCCACGTGATGTGGTGCCATTTTCCGGCATCGTCGTTGAACACTCCGGTGGTGGTGATGAACGAAACGACCTGGAACAGGGCGTTGTGGAGCGCCTTGCCCACGGGGTAATCGCTGCGAGTGACGAGGAAATAGGTTACTCCCAGCGTAGCCGTCGCCACTACGGTGATATACAGTTTGAACTCGGAATCGCGGAACAGCGATAGCACCTTACGCCTGAAAATCGCCATGTAGAGCAGCGTGAAGTTGGTTCCCGAGAGGAACATGAAGAGTATGTTCACGTTGTCGATTGCCACGGAATGGAAGTGCCCCGTACTGTCGTTGTATGGCGCGAAGCCTCCCGTGGCGGTGATGCTCATGGAGTAGTTGGTACTGTCAAACACGCTCATGCCGCACAGATAGAGGGAAACGATGCAGCTGATGGTGAGCAGCAGGTATACGAGCCAGATTGACTTTGCGCTCGATGAAATTCTGGGATGTATCTTGCTCTTTATCGGTCCTGTGGATTCCGCCGAGAACACCTTGACGCTTCCTCCCACAAGCGAGGGCAGGATGGCGATGGTGAAGAAGGCGATACCCAGACCGCCTATCCACTGCGTCATCGAGCGCCAGAAAATAAGTCCGTGAGGCAGTGCCTCCACGTTGTCGAGAATCGTCGCACCGGTGGTGGTGAACCCCGACATCGTCTCGAAATAGGCGTTGGTGAATGAGGGGATGTATCCGCTTATCACGAACGGCAGCGCACCGAACAGGCTGAACACAATCCACGTGAGCGTGACCAGCAGATAGGCGTCGCGCCGGTTCATGCTGTTTGTCGAGGCGCGGCCGTTGAACTTGAGCACGAATGCCGTCATCACGATAAGTATTATCGCCATGGTGAATCCGAGCACGTCGTCCTCGCCATAGAAGAGCGCCATGGCGAGACACAGCAGCATCATGAACGCTTCGATGAAGAGAAGCGAACCGAGCGCCTTGTATATAAGTTTGAGGTTTATCATCTTTTACTTGAAATATTTCTCCAGCTTGTCCATGCGCTGATGGTAGCAGAACACCACCACTATGTCGCCTGCCTCGATCTGCGTGCCTCCCGACACGAGGTATCCCACGCCGTTGCGCACGAGTCCTCCGATGGTGGCTCCCTTTGGCAGTCCGAGCTCAAACACCTTCTTGCGTGTCACCTTCGACTGCGGCTGCGCCACAAATTCCGCCACATGCGCATTTGCTGTCATGAGGTAGCTCACGTTGTCCACCTCCGTCTCAAGCATCATCTGGTATATGCGACTTGCGGCGATGGCCTTCTTGTTTACGATGGTGCCGATGTCGAGGCTCACCGCCATGTTCACGTAGTCGAGGTTCTCCACAGCCGCCACGGTTTTCCTCACACCCATGCGCTTCGCCGTCAGACAGGCCAGGATATTCGTCTCGGCGTTTGTCGTGAGCGCCACGAAGGCCTGCGTGTTCCTTATTCCCTCCTCGTTGAGGAGCGAGAGGTCGCGCCCGTCGCCGTTGATTACCATCACATTTCTGTTGTCAATATGTTCGTTCAGATAGTCGCACCGCGCCTCATCGCGCTCGATTATCTTCACGTTCATGTATTCGGGCATGTTCTTGAGCGCACGTATTGCGGTGTCTCCTCCTCCCATCACCATCACGTTCTTCACGTCGACGTAATGCTCCTTGCCCACGATTTTCCTCACGTACGGTATGTATTGCTTCGTCACCATGAAGTATGCCATGTCATACACGTGGAGCGAGTCGTCGCCTCGCGGAATGATGGTTTCTCCGTCGCGGCGGATGGCCACTATATAATAAGGTGAATCCGGCTTACACAGGTCCTTGAGCGGCTGGTTGAGGATTTCGCATGTCTCGCGCAGTTTTATTCCGAGCATGACGAGCGCCCCGCCGTGCACGTCCCAGCGCTGCCTCACCCAACTCATCTTCAGTCCGTTCACGATGTCCGTTGCGGCAAGGTTTTCCGGATATATGAGCGAGTCGATGCCGAGCTTGTCGAAGAATTTTGTCAGCTCCGGCTCCACGAATTCGTAGTTGTTCACCTTTGCCACGGTCTTCTTCGCCCCCACTGCCTTTGCCATCACGCATGAGTTCATGTTCATGCTCTCGTCGGGCGTCACGGCGATATACAGGTCGGCATGTTCCGCCCCTGCGCTCTTGAGAGCCTTGAGGCTCGACGGCGATGCGTGCATTGTAAGCAAGTCGTAGTCGGGACTGATGTTCTCGAGCTTCTCTTCGCTTTCGTCCATCAGTACGATGTCGTGGTCGTTCCTTGATAGGAGCTTTGCGAGATGCGAACCGATCTCGTAGGCTCCCGCAATGATGATTTTCATTTCAGCAGATTCTTTTTACTTTGTCATATTTTCCACCGCCCTGCGTATACCGTCGGCATCAATGCCCGTGATATGCTGCAGTTCGGCCACGGTGCCCTGCTCCACGAAACGGTCGGGCAGTCCGAGGCGCACAATGTCGGGGTGATACCCGTTGTCGTCCATCCATTCGAGCACGGCAGACCCGAAGCCTCCTTCGCGCGAACCGTCCTCCAGGGTGATTATCTTGTTGAATTTTCCTGCCACCTCTCTGAGCAGATTCTCGTCGAGCGGCTTCACGAAGCGCATGTCGTAGTGGGCGCAGCTGACGGCGGCGCCGTCCTGTTCCATGCCTTCAACCGCCTTTGCGGCGTTATTGCCCACGGCTCCGATGGAGAGGATTGCGATGTCCTTTCCGTCGCGCAGCTTCCTTCCGGTGCCCACTTCCACTTCCTCGAGCGGACAATGCCAGTCGGCAAGCACTCCACGGCCGCGCGGATAGCGTATCACGAAGGTGCCCTTGCCTGGCAGCTGTGCGGTATACATCAGGCGGCGCAGCTCGTGCTCGTCCATCGGTGCGGCGATAGTGATGTTCGGCACGGTGCGCAGTGCCACCATGTCGAATGCCCCGTGGTGTGTGGCTCCGTCTTCGCCCACGAGTCCTGCCCTGTCGAGACAGATTACTACGGGCAGATTGAGCAGTGCCACATCGTGTATGATATTGTCATACGCCCTCTGTGCGAAGGCGCTGTATATGTTGCAGAATGGTTGCAGCCCGTCTTTCGCCATTCCTCCCGAGAAGGTCACGGCATGTCCTTCGGCGATACCCACGTCGAACACCCTGTCGGGCATCTCCTTCATCATTATGTTCATGGAGCATCCTGTGGGCATGGCGGGCGTAACGCCCACGATGCGCTTGTTCTCCTTGGCGAGTTCGAGCAGCGTGTTGCCGAAGACATCCTGATACTTTGCCGGTTCATTGCCGTTGTCTGTCTTTATGCGCTTTCCGGTGGACACGTCGAAGCGTCCCGGCGCATGCCATATCGTCGCCGCCTTCTCTGCCGGCGCGTATCCGTGGCCCTTTATAGTGTGGAGATGCAGGAGCTTAGGTCCCTTCATGTCCTTCAGTTGGCGCAGGGTTCTCACGAGTTCCACTACGTCGTGGCCGTCGAAGGGTCCGAAATAGCGGATGTTCATCCCTTCGAATATGTTCTGCTGATGGCTTATCGCCGACTTCAGTGCGTTGCTGAGCCGTATGATTCCCTTGCGGCGGTTTTCGTCGAGCATCCCGTTGGAGCGCAGCCATGTGGCGACCTTGTAGCGCCATTTGTTGTATGTCTCGTTGGTGTTGAGCTTCAGCAGATACTGCTTCATTCCGCCCACACTGCGGTCGATGCTCATATTGTTGTCGTTGAGGATGATGAGCAGATTGTTCGGCGTAGACGAAGCGTTGTTCAGTCCCTCGAAAGCCAGTCCGCCGCTCATCGATCCGTCGCCTATTACGGCCACCACCAGCCTGTCTTCGTGCCCCGTCTTCTTCGCCGCCACTGCCATTCCGAGTGCTGCGGAGATTGAGTTTGAGGCGTGTCCGCAGGCGAAGGTGTCGTATTCGCTTTCCTCCGGCGAGGGGAACGGACGCAGTCCGTTGAGCTTGCGGTTGGTACAGAAGTTGTCGCATCGGCCTGTCAGAATCTTGTGTCCGTAAGCCTGATGTCCCACGTCCCACACGATGCGGTCGTACGGAGTGTTGAATACATAATGCATAGCTACGGTGAGCTCCACCACACCGAGGCTCGACGCCAGATGTCCGGGGTTCACCGATAGTTCCTTCAGGATGTCCTCCCTCAGTTCGTCGCATACCTGCGGCAGCTTCTCCACGGGGAGTTTCCTCAGGTCCTGCGGGTATTTAATGCTTCCGAGAATGTTTCCTTTTCCGTTTTCCATCATATAAGATTTGCTTCTGCCTGTGCTCCGGCGAGGTATCTTTCCATCCTTTCGTCGTCGTCGCTCAGTGCCTTTAGTAAGGTCATGAAGCGGTAGAGCGTCTCCTTGTCACCGGAGTAGGCATAGAACATGTCTGCCTCCGGTTCGAACTTCACCACGTCCTCCGCATCGGGCATCTCCTCGCTGATGAGCTTCTTCGAGAGTGCCACCCAATCATAACCGTTTCCCTGCAGTTTCTTTTCTTCAAATATGTCCGTCTTGTATTCCTCCTCCTGATAGAGCACCACGGCGTATTCGCCGTCTTCCTTCTCTCTCCAGCAGAACGGGTAATAGGGGCTGTCCTCCACAACGCCCATTGAGTCATGCTCTTCTGCCGCCTTGCTGCGACGGGAGAAGAGCCTCTTGACGGACCCGATAATTTTTCCCATATTTGCTATTAATACCTTTATTAGTATATCTATATAAGGTGCAAATTTAGCAATTTTATTTCATCCCTACGCCATAAAAGCCTATAAATCATATAGAATTAAGTATTCTCTCCCTTGTTTCGGCATATTCATGCATCATGCGCGCCACGATTTCTCCGGCCGTCTGTATCTCCTTGATGCCCGACGCAATCTGTCCGATTTCGAGTTCGCCGCCATCGAGGTCGCCCTCGAAAATGCCGCGTTTCGAAGCCGCCTTGCCCAGGATTCCGCGCAGTTCGTCGGCTGTCGCCCCCTTGTCTTCCGCCTCCTTGATGGAGTCGTAGAGCTGGTTCTTGATGAGTCGCGTCGGCGCGATTTTCTTCAGGCAGAGCATCGTGTCACCCTCTTCGAGCTGTGCGCAGCGCTGCTTGAAGGCATCGGCGGCGGAGCTTTCCCGGCTCATGGCGAACACCGTGCCACACTGCACTCCCTCTGCCCCCAGTGCCATGGCGGCCATCATCGCCTCGCCCGAGGCTATTCCGCCGGCGGCGATAAGCGGCAGCGTGGTGGCTTTCCTCACCTGTGGTATCAGCGTCATCGTGGTGGTCTCCTCCCTGCCGTTGTGTCCGCCAGCCTCGAAGCCTTCGGCCACCACGGCATCAACGCCGGCATCCTCGCATTTCTTGGCGAACTTGCTGCTCGACACCACGTGGACCACGGTGATGCCTGCCTCGTGGAGCCTTGACGTGTATTTCTTCGGACTGCCTGCCGAGGTGAACACTATCTTCAGTCCCTCGCTGATTATCATGTCAATCAGCTTGTCGATTTCGGGATACATCAGCGGCACGTTGATTCCCCACGGTTTCCGTGTGGCCTCGTTCATCTTGCGTATATGCTCAAGCAGCGTTTCGGGGTGCATCGACCCTGCGCCGAGCAGACCCAGTCCGCCGGCTTCGCTCACTGCGGCAGCGAGTCTCCATCCGCTGCACCATACCATTCCTCCCTGTATTATCGGATATTCTATTCCGAAGAGTCTTGTTATTCTGTTTTCCATTTTTCTGGTTGTTTTTCAAATTATGCTGACAAATATATGAAACTTTATCCATTCCTCAAAATCCGCCATGCTTTTTGTTGTGTTTTTCCTCTACTCCTTATATATATTAGAAGTTGACGAGTAAACGAGTTGACCAGGAGGAATCAAACGAACCTCCGCCAAGCGCAACCAGATACAGCAATGCGAAAGGCTTCATTTGTCTCGCTTTTCCGGCATTATTTGAGAAAAAAGAAAGATGCAGGTGGATTTATGGAATTAATTTGTAACTTTGCACTCACTTGAAAACTATATTCACAAACATAAATTCAATAGGACCATGAGAGAAAAGAAGCTTCACTTTGAGACATTACAGCTACACGTAGGTCAGGAACAGCCGGATCCGGCTACGGACGCGCGCGCCGTGCCTATCTACCAGACCACATCCTACGTATTCCGCAACTCGCAGCACGCCGCCGACCGATTCGCATTGCGCGATGCGGGAAACATATACGGCCGACTGACCAACCCCACACAGGGCGCACTGGAGGAGCGCATGGCGGCGCTTGAGGGCGGCGTGGCTGCACTCGCCGTGGCTTCGGGAGCGGCTGCCGTGACCTATGCGCTGCAGAACATACTCTCCGCAGGAGACCACGTGGTGGCAGCCGACAATATGTACGGCGGTTCGTTCAACCTCATCACGCACACGCTTGCCACGCAGGGCATCACACACACAATAGTGAACGTGAACGACCTGGAGGCGCTCGAAGCTGCCATCAAGCCGAACACGAAGGTGGTGTATGCCGAAACGTTCGGCAACCCGAACTCCGACGTGACCGACCTCGATGCCGTGGCTGAAGTGGCACACCGCCACAACGTGGCATTCATCGTGGACAACACCTTCGGCACACCGTTCCTCATCCGCCCAATCGAGCACGGAGCCGACGTGGTGGTACATTCCGCCACGAAGTTCATCGGCGGCCACGGTTCCAGCCTGGGCGGAATAATCGTGGACGGAGGAACCTTCGACTGGAAGGCAAACGCCGACCGATACCCGTCGCTCGCCAAGCCGGACCCCAGCTACCACGGAGCGGTGTTCGCCGACGTGGCAGGCAAGGCGGCATTCGTCACACGCATACGTGCCGTAGTACTGAGAGACACCGGTGCGGCAATCTCGCCGTTCAACGCCTGGATTCTGCTGCAGGGACTCGAAACGCTGTCGCTGCGCGTGGAGCGCCACGTGGAGAATGCACTGAAGGTGGTGGAATTCCTTGCCAATCACCCCAAGGTGGCAAAGGTGAACCACCCGTCGCTGCCATCCCATCCCGACCACGCCCTCTACTGCAAGTACTTCCCCAACGGCGGCGGCAGCATCTTCACCTTCGAGATAAAGGGCGGCGAAGAGGCAGCATGGCGGTTCATCGACTCGCTGCAGATATTCTCGTTGCTCGCCAATGTGGCCGACGTGAAGAGTCTGGTAATCCACCCATACACCACGACCCACTCGCAGATGACGCCTGAGGAACTGGAGCAGCAGCACATCACTCCATCCACTATCCGTCTGAGCATCGGAACGGAGCATATCGACGACATCATCGACGACATGAAGCAGGCATTCGACAGGATTTGACCCCTCGTTTCATCCATAACCGGAATATGATGATTCCCCTGCAACACGGCGCACCCGAAGGGCTTCGCATGTTGCAGGGGAATTTGTTTTTGTCTTACTCCCTGACTTTCTGACACATAATCCAGTCAGAATGCTACAATTTCCGACACTTTGCGGAATATCAGACAGCCGGACTTTTCCGTTTCCGGTCGATGATATGCAAAGCTGCCGTCTCCTGTGCAATGACTGATGGGAATAATAATCAATGCCGCCTGTGATTGCAATAAAGATGGGGAACTAACCTCTCGGCCAATTCCCCACAAAAAACCATGCTATGAAAAAAATATTAGGTATGATTCTAAATCTTGCTTATTATTCCAATCTTCGTGCTCTCAAGGAAGGAAATGATAGAGTCGATTTCCTTGCCGGCAGGAACCTGCTCCTTGATTTGGTTGATGGCATCGAAGACGCTTGTCTGTCCGTGGAACACAAGACGATAGGCATTGGCGATGTGTCCGATGACCTTATGCTCCGTTCCTGAGTTCTGGAGCAGCGTCTCGTTCACTCCGGCGTAGCGCACTGGGTTGTCGGTGGCTACGATGAACGGAGGAACATCCTTGCTTATGCGAACACCACCTGTGACCATAGACGCACCACCAATACGTACATTGGCATTGACGATGACTCCAGAAGAGAAGATCACCGCACTGTGTACTTCACAATCACCGGCAATCTTTGTTCCATAACCAAATGTACAGTAGTCGTCAACCTTCGTATCATGAGAGATATGCACGCCTTCCATAAAGAAGTTGCGGTTTCCGATACGGGTTTCGCCATCCTTGAATGTGGCACGGTTGATAACGACATTCTCACGGAAGATGTTTTCATCGCCAATGACAAGTGTCGTCTCGTCACCATTGTAGTTGAAGTCCTGCGGCTCAGCTCCAAGCACGGTATTCTGATAAACCTTGTTGCCCTTGCCCATGCGGGTTCCCTTCATGATGCTCACGTAAGGGAAGATGACGCAGTCGTCGCCTATTACAACATCGTCCTCGATATATGCGAACGGATAGATTGTAACGTTCTTGCCGATCTTTGCGCCAGGGGCTATATATGCTTTTTCACTTATCATATTCTTTGAGTTTAAAGTGTGGAGTGAGGAGTGTGGTTTTTTTTAGGGTATCACCACCTCCCACTTCGGTTTGATTGAATTAGTTGCGGCCTCCGCCCAAAGCGTAGTAGAGATTAACTACAGCCTGCATCTTGTAGAAGTCGTCGGCAACCTTGGAGAGCTGTGCGTTGAGCAGGCTCTGCTGTGCTGTGATAACCTCAAGGTAAGTGCTGCTGCCCTCGTTGAAGAGGAGCTTTGTATACTCTACATTCTTGGTCAGACTCTCCACCTGCTTCTGCTCCAGCTTGCTCTTCTCGTCGGAAGAATTATAAAGCACAAGGGCGTTGCTCACCTCGCTACCTGCCGAGAGCACGGCGTTCTGCCATGTGTTGTATGCCTGCTCCTGCTGCGCCTTTGCTACTTTCAAGCCAGCAATGAGCTGTCCGTTGGCGAAGATAGGCTGCACGAGACTTCCTATTGCGCTCCAAAGCATCTTGCCCGGATTAACGATACCGCCGCCACCACTGTTGGTGTAAGCACCCGAACCGCTGATGGTAATGCTCGGATAAAAACGGGAACGTGCCTGGTTTGTGTTGTAGAAGCACTGTGCAAGACTCATCTCTGCATAATGCACGTCCGGACGGTTGCTCAGGAGCTGTATGCCGATGCCTGTGGAGAATTCCGAAGGCAAAGACTGGCTGTCGAGCTTGCCACGGCTGATGGTCTGTGCCGGCTGGCCGAGCAGCAGGGAGAGAGAGTTCTCCATCTCGCGAATCTGACGCTTCAGGTCGGCAGCTTGTGCCTGAACTGAATAGTAGTTAGACTCGGCACTCTGCACGCCGGTCTCCTTCACTCTGCCCAGTTCCTTCTGCAGCTTCATGATGTTCCATGTCTCCTTCGTAAGGGTTTGCATGTTGTCAACAATCTCCAACTGCTTGTCAAGCATCATCAGCGTGTAATACATGTTGGCGATGTTGGAAATCAGCTTGGTCTGCACCACGAGCTGATAGTCCTTTGTGGCAAGCAGCGACATCTGTGCGCTGCGCTTTACATTGAGCAGGTTGCCGAAGAGGTCTATGCTCCAGCTTGCCTGCACTGGCAGAGAATATGTCTTTGTAGCCTTGTTGCCGTCCCACGAAGAGATTACTCCCTGCGGAGAGAAAGTGAATGAAGGGACGAAAGCGAGCTTGGCCACCTCAAGTTGCGCCTCCACCATCTTCACGTTGAGTGCGGCGTTGAGCATATTGGTGTTGTGGGCAAGTCCCTGCTCGATGAGCGACTGCAGCTGCGGGTCGGTGAAGACACTGCGCCAAGGCAGGTTGCCGAAGCTCGTGGTATCGCTGACAGCCAGTGTGTCGGCTGTCGACGCCGAGTCGCGCACCAAGCCCTTCACATTTACGTCAGGACGCTCGTATTTGTTGTATATTCCGCAGCTGCCCAGAAGTAATCCGGCAGAGGCGAAAGCTATAATACTTTTAATCTTCATATAAGTACCTTATTTATTATATATCCAAATCTTCGGGAATCGTTACGACGAACTCCCGAAGACTGGAAGTTACTTTTTAATTCTTTGAGCTTTTGTCTATCTGCTCCTGCAATGCTCCTGCCACGTAAGGGTTGGTATATTGCTTCACCTCAGAACTTACATCGGCGTTGTCGTCCTCAAACTCGAGAGGCTTGATCTTCTCCTGAATTGTCTGGAAGATGTAGAACAATGCCGGAACGACCATAATCTGGCAGAGCATACCGATAAGCATACCGCCTACAGCTGCCGCACCGAGGGTCATGTTTCCGTTGTAACCTACGCCCCAAGGCATCAGGAGTGGCAACAGACCGATAATCATAGCCAACGAAGTCATGAGGATAGGACGCAGACGGGCTGACGCTCCGAGCACTGCCGACCAAGAGATAGCCATACCCGTGCGGCGGCGCTCAAGGGCGAACTGCACGATAAGGATGGCGTTCTTTGCCAGAAGTCCCATCAACATAATCAACGCAATCTGCATGTAGATATCGTTGTTCTTTCCGAACAGGTTGGTGAAGATGAACGCACCGGCAAGACCGAACGGAATGGAGAGGATAACCGACAGCGGCAGTACGTATGACTCATACTGTGCTGAAAGAATCAGGTATACGAAGGTGAGACAGAGCACGAAGATGATTGCGGTGGAGTTGCTTGACTCCTGCTCCGTACGTGTCAGACCGGAGAACTCGTATGTGTATCCTGCCGGCAGCGTGGTCTTTGCCACTTCTGCCATAGCGTTGATGGCGTCTCCAGTAGAGTAGCCCTCTGCTGCAGAGGCGTTCACGTTGATAGACGTGAAGAGGTTGAAACGGTCAATCTCCTGCGGACCGTATACGCGGCTCAGGTTGACGTACTCGTTGATAGGAGCCATCTCGCCAGACGACGTGCGGACATATATATTATCAAGACTCTTCAAATCAGCACGGTCTTCAGGAGAAGACTGGATATATACACGGTAAAGCTTACCGTAAGAGTTGAAGTTACTTGCATACATACCTCCGTAGTAGCCCTGCATGGTGGAGAGTACCGAACTTGGGTCGATACCGCTCTGCTTACACTTGGCCACATCAATATCTATCTTATACTGCGGATACTTGGTGTTGTATGATGTCATGGCG
The DNA here is from genome assembly GCA_900557405.1 of uncultured Prevotella sp. GTDB lineage: Bacteria > Bacteroidota > Bacteroidia > Bacteroidales > Bacteroidaceae > Prevotella. Next base: position 21,102 of record USSF01000001.1, on the reverse strand, counting down.
TTTGAAATCTCCGGACGCTTGTTCAGCTCGCCGATAAACTTCTGGGTAACGTCATAGAACTTATTCACATCACCACCCGTGCGGTCCTGCATAGAGAAGGTCATACCGTTGGTTGCAGAGAATCCCTGCACCATAGGCGGCTGGAAGGCAAGAATCTGAGCTCCCTTGATGGCTGCCGTCTGCTTGTATATCATACCGAGCACCATACCCGAACCGAGGTTGTGCACGCCGATGTACTTCAGCGGTCCTTCCAGCTTCTGGCGCTCCTCGAACGACTTCAGCTTGATGATGAACGTACCCTGGTTTGAACCCTGACCTGCAATGAAGTTGTAACCCGTAATACGCATACGGCTCTGGATTGCAGGGTTGGTGGCAAGCATACGGTCCACCTGGTCCATCACCTCGTTGGTCTTCTTCATTGAAGTTCCAGGAGGAGTGGAAACGGTACAGAATACAGTACCTGTATCTTCGTCAGGCACAAGACCTGTCTTTGTGGTTGACATCAATACTGCCATTACTGCGATACCGACAATGACAGCACCTATTGCGATAACCGGACGCTCAACCAAGCGACGCACGCCCTTGGTGTACTTGGCCTGCACCTTTCCATAGGCTGCGTTGAACGAAGCATGGAAACGGTCTACCATCGACATCTTGCGCTCTGAACCGTCCTCGTTCTTAGGCTTCAGCAACATTGCACAAAGCGCAGGAGAAAGAGTCAAGGCGTTAATGGCAGAGATGATGATGGAAATGGCCATCGTTATACCGAACTCACGATAGAAGGCTCCTGACGTACCACCCATGAACGACACAGGGATGAACACTGATGCCATAACGAGGGTAATGGAGATGATGGCGCCCGAAATCTCGTTCATGGCGTCGATAGAGGCTGTCGTTGCCGACTTGTATCCCAGGTCGAGCTTTGCATGGACAGCCTCGACCACCACGATGGCGTCATCGACCACGATGGCGATGGCAAGCACGAGGGCAGCGAGCGTCAAGAGGTTCAGCGAGAAGCCGAACACATAGAGGAAGAAGAACGTACCGATCAATGACACCGGCACGGCAATCAATGGGATAAGCGTTGACCGTGTGTCCTGCAAGAAGATGTAAACCACGATGAACACGAGGACGAATGCCTCGAAGAGCGTCTTGATAAGGTCTTCGATTGACGCGAAGAGGAACTCCGTAACGTCCTGCATGATATCGAAGTGGATGCCCGGCGGCATTGAAGCCTCCTGCTCCTTCAGCAGTTTCTTGATGTTCGTTGCAATCTCTGTAGCATTTGAACCGGCGGTCTGGGTCACCATCATGGTAACGGATGCCTTACCGTTGTTCTGTGACTCCACTGTATATGAGAGAGCACCCATCTCTACACGTGCCACATCCTTCACACGGATTGTCTGTCCGTCCTGAGTTGACTTGATGATCATGTCGCCGAACTCCTCTGGAGTCTGCAGACGACCTCTGTAGCGGAATGTGTACTGATACTGATTGTCTGAGGATTCGCCCACGGAACCTGGTGCCGCCTCGATATTCTGCTGTGCCAGAACGCCCGTGAGGTCGGAAGGAATCAGTCCGTAACTCTTCATCTTTACAGGGTCGAGCCAGAGACGCATGGTGTAGTCCTTCTGCGAGAAGCACTGACACTCACCCACACCGTTCACACGCTTGATGGCAGGAACGACGTTGATGTTGGCGTAGTTGGTGAGGAACTTGTCGTCGTAGCGGTCGTCGTCGGCTGTAAGACCGAAGAGGATAACCGTTGACGACTGTCGCTTCATCACCTGCACACCTGCCTTTGTTACCTCGGCTGGCAGCAGTGCCGATGCCTGCGACACACGGTTCTGCACGTTCACCTGACACATGTCCGCATTCATTCCTTGTTTGAAGAACACTGTGATTGAAGCGGAACCATCGTTTGTTGCAGATGAGGTCATGTATGTCATGCCCTCCACACCGTTGATTGACTCCTCAAGCGGAGCAAGCACGGAGTTAAGCACTGTCTGTGAGTTGGCACCCGTATAGGACGCACGCACCATAATGGTTGGAGGCGCCATGTTAGGGTACTGCTCGATTGGCAGCGATATGAGTCCGATAACACCGAGGATCACTACCAGAATAGAGATCACGGTGGAGAGCACCGGACGCTTGATAAATGTATCTAATCTCATTTGTTGTAATATTTTTAGTTGACGAGTGACGGGTAAACATGCCAGATTACAGCAAATTCCTTGTCTACCAGCCTACTTGTTGTCTTATTTTCCGAAATCCTTCTTCAGCTTGCTCAGGTCGCTCTGGTCAGCGCCCATAGCCTCGGTCTTCTTCAGTTTCTCCTGATACTGAGCCTCTGTGATAGGAGTGATCTTCTGTCCGTCGGTCAGACCCGAGATACCGTTCATCACGATACGGTCGCCTGCCTTCAGTCCGCCGTCGATGATATAGTTCTTGCCATCGTTGTTAGGGTTGACGGTCACAGGAGTATACTTCACCTTGTTGTCAGAGCCAACTACGTATACGAAATACTTGTCCTGCACCTGGGCCACGGCATCCTGCGGGATGATGATTGCCGAAGACGTGTGGTGAGGCACCACGATGCTTCCCGATGCTCCGCTCTTGAGCAGATGGTTAGGGTTAGGGAAATCGGCACGCATGGAAACGGTTCCTGTTGTCGGGTCAATCACTCCGCTCACGGCAGCCACACGGCCCTCGTGCTCATAGAGAGTACCGTCGGCGAGCTTCAGCTTCACAGCCGGATAGTCCTTGATGGCAGCATGAATGCCGCCCACTCCCTTTGTCATGTCGAGGAGGTCCTTCTCTGTCATAGAGAAGTAAACCTGCATCGAACCGATGTTAGACACCGTAGTCAGCGGCTGCTGGCTTGAAGCGCTTACGAGAGCACCTACACGATATGGCAGGTCGCCGATGACACCGTTGGCAGGACTGGTCACGTAGCAGAAGTCGAGGTTCTGCTTTGCTGTAACATAGTTTGCCTCGGCCTGTGCCACGGCTGCGTATGCAGCCTCAAGAGTGTTCTTGGCAGACTGCAGTTCGTATGAACCGATTACGTTGTTCTTGAAAAGTTTCTCATTATTTGTATAAGTAAGCTTAGCCGTGTTGAGCTGAGCCTTTGCTGAGTTTACGGCAGCCCTTGCCTGACGCACGGCAGCAGCATATGTCACGTTGTCGATGACGAAGAGCAACTGGCCCTTCTTCACTGTCTGTCCTTCCTGTACGCAGAGTCTTGTGATGAATCCTGAAATTTTCGGACGTATTTCCACGTCCTGCACTCCCTTTACCGTAGCCGGGTAGGTGGTCTGCAGCTCTGTGCTCTGGCCGCTCACTGTTCTTACCGCATATTCGTCGTCGCCGAAATTCGGTTTTCCGCCCTGCTTCTTGCTTCCACATGATGCAACCATCATGGCTGCAGCAAAAAGCAGAATCAATAGATTACTTTTTTTGTTCATACCTATTCGTAAATATTTGATTTTATCTGATTATTATTTTCACCTAATATAATATATATAAGGGGCATCTCCGCCCTCACCATAGCCTTAAATTGTCACTTTTCATCCGGCTCTTTATGAAAACTGAAAATCGTTTTTAAGTTTTCACGTTGCAAAATTAGACATTATTATTCATATCTGTACGCTATTATTACCATTATTGTCTTGTTTTAACTTAATTTTCAAGAACTCCATTTCCCAATAAGAAACACTCGCTATTTAATGAGAATTTTGGAACATTTTCTTGTTCTGCATGTAAAATCATCTACTCTACATAAAACTCTGTTTCATGCATGCAATCATATCTGAACCTTTAATAATTCCGTCCTCCGTATTAAGAAGCTTTAACATAGAGATGTTAAAATTGCGGCGGACGAACGCTTTATAATTGGAAAATTCTGACTGAAAGTTTTTTTTCGGGGAAATATGCGGATTTTGTCACATTTCCTTAAATGCTTATATATAAGGGGGATATGTTGTATTCTGGTTATGAAGCATCGCTTCATTCGGAGCAAAGCATAGCTTTTCTTGGAGAGAAGCATAGCTTTGCTCCCCGAAAAGCATAGCTTTGCTCCCCGAGAAGCACATCACCAAGGCGGATGTGATTTTGCTCTCAAGGCGGAAAATGTAAAGAACAATGAAAGTCTGACAACCTCCGATTGGCGTATTTCCCGGTTTTGCCGTTCGTCTGATGATGTTTTCATGCATTTCAATGCTATTATCCATCGAAAAGCGTAAAATCTGCGTGTTAAGCAAATCGCTTGGAAACGTTAAAGGCTGTGAATTGTCAAAGAAATACATGCCTACCATATCCATCCCCGAGAGTTATACCAAACCATACGTCGGCTCCGACGGGAGTCTGCCGCGAAAAGAGCTCAACATCATCAAGGAGGACTACACGGCAGACTTTTTCCCCTCGGGAATCATTCCACCCAGAAGATGTATGCCATGCTGACGCAGCTGATGCTTATCCAGAGGAGTACGCCCTGGATGAGGGGCTTGATGCCCACGCTGCGCAGCGTCTCGCGGGTGAGCGAGGCACCGATGAAGAAGAGCGAGAGCGTGATGAGATGCTTGGCAAGCTTGTTCACGCCACCGCTGAACAGACTGCCGGCAGCCGCCGCTCCGTCGCCGATTAGCGAGGCGTTGCTGAGGATGTATGTATTGAATAGGATTGCCACGATGAACCATACGATGAAGCGCGGCACGCTGCTGTACCATGGTTTGCGGCAGCCGTTGGCCTGGGCGAGTGAACGGCGGAAGAAATACGGGGTGACAAGGGCGAGGACCACTATCCACAAGGCTCGGGTGAGCTTTATCGTTGTTGCCACCTCAAGGGCGCTGACGCCCTGCGACGCTACAAGTTCGGGGTGCATCTGGTCGTATGCCGCACCGGCTCCCACCACCGACGATGTATCGTGGATGGCTATCGCCGCCCACATGCCGAACTGCTTCATCGTCATGCCCAGGGCGTCGCCGATATAGGGGAAGATGAAGAGCGCAATGCCGTTGAGCACGAATACCACGCCCAAAGCCACCGACATGCTCTCGGCCTTGGCGCGGATGATGGGACCTACGGCTGCTATCGCCGAACCGCCGCATATTGCCGTGCCGGAGCTGAGCAGATAGCTCGTCTGCGAATCCACGCCGAGCAGTTTCCTGCCGAACAGCCAGCCGAGGGCGAGCGTGCCGAAGACGCTCACTATGGTGAATATCATTCCTTCGCTGCCCGATGCGAGTGCCTTGTCCACGTTCATGCCGAATCCCAGTCCGATGACGGAATACTGCAGGAGTTTCTTCGACATCTTCTTGTTGAAGTCGGGGAACGCCTTGCCCACCAGCAGGGCGAAGGCAAAACCGATGGCCAATGCCACGGGCGATGACACCCAATGCGCCATCCAGCCCATTCCGTCCAGGTTGAGTCCGAACACTTCTTCGGCGAATCCCAAAAGGAGCGATACGCCTATCACTGCAACTGCTGCCACATAGCAGATCTCATTCTTTTTCATCTGTTTCTCTTTGTTTCTATTGCTTTATTATGTTTTTCTTTTATTCTATTGGATTCTTCTCTTTGTCCTGTCCGGTTGTTCCATTTCTTCCTCTGCGCCTGTTGTCTTAGCATCATGAAAGCAGCCGCCAATCAACGGCGGCCTGCCTCTATTATAACAATTACAGCAGCGGCGAGAGCAGTCTGACGAGCGATTCCCACAGGCGCTTGAAGAACGGGCGCTTGTGGTTCAGCATCCTCTCGGTGACGAACATGCAGTGCTCCACGTCGTCCATGAATATCTGCTTTACGTGGAGCGCCGTTTCGCGGTCGTAGATGAAGGCGTTAGCCTCGAAGTTGTTCTCAAAGCTGCGGAAGTCGATGTTCGTCGACCCGCACGTGCATACGCTGTCGTCGCAAACGAGGAGCTTGGAATGGTTGAATCCGGTGCGGTAGAGATATACCTTCACGCCTGCCTGTATGGTCTGGAACACATAGGAGCGGCTTGCCCATTCCACGAACTTTGCGTCGCCGTGGCGCGGAATCATGATGCGCACGTCTACTCCGGCGAGAGCGGCGATGCGCATTGCCGACATTACGGTTTCCGTGGGCAGGAAGTATGGGGTCTCCATATACACATAGCGGCGCGCCTCGAGCAGTATGCGCACGTAGCCCTGCATGATGTCGGGCCAGGGGCTTACCGGACTGCTCGTCACTATCTGTATGATTCTGTCGTTCTTTATTGTGCCGTCGAGTTCTGGATAGTATTTGCGGTCGGAGATAAGCTTGCCCGACACGAAATACCAGTCCACGAGGAATGCCCTCTGTATGGCATACACGGCGCCGCCACGTATTCTCATGTGGGTGTCGCGCCATTTCTGTTTGCCGTTGCCCGTGATGTAGCGTTTGGCGATGTTCATTCCGCCGATGAAACCTACCTTGCCGTCGATGACGCAGAGCTTGCGGTGGTTGCGGTAGTTCACCTTACTGGTGAAGGCAGGGAAGCGCACGGGCATGAATGTCTCCACCTTTATGCCAGCCTTGCGCATGCGGTTGAAGAATTCGTCCCTCACGTTCCAGCAGCCCACATCGTCGTAGATGAGTCTCACCTCCACACCCTCCCGTGCCTTGTCTATCAGCATGTCGGCCACGAGATTGCCCAGAGGGTCCGCCTCCATGATATACGTGACGAGGTGTATCGACTTGCGGGCTGCACCGATTTCGTTCATCAGCGAGGCGAAGAACGAATATCCGTCGGTGTATATGTCCACCTCGTTGTCTTTGAATGGCAGCGCCCAGTTCTGCATGGCGAAGAGCTTGACGAGGGTCTTGTTTTCCTCGGGCACGACGAGTCCTTTCTGTACGGCGAATTCGAGCATCGAACTCTTGGTGAGCAGGTTCAGGCTGTGTTGGCTTATGAGTTTTTCCTTCCTCGTGTCCTGCCCGAAGAAGAAATAGAGGATTACCCCTGCCACTGGCATGAACATCACGGCCATTACCCATGCCATGGTCTTCACGGGCTGACGGTTGTCCATGAGCACGGTGATTATCGTGCCGATTACTATTGCCGAATAGGCAATGAACAGTATCCAGTAGAGGTATATCATAAGCCTGTCGGTTCTTTTTATACTATTATTTCATTTCCCAGTTCCTTGGCGATGGTGTTGCGCAGGGTCTGCATCTCCTGGTATTCCTTGAGCAGTGTCATCATCCTTTCGTCGTCGGCTGTGGTCTGGGCTATTTCGGTCTTCAGCTTCTTGAGCTTTTCCATCACGTAGTCCTTGCGGAAATCGAGCACGAGATGTACCACCTGGTCGCGGAGCACTTCCTCGCCGGTGCGCAGCTTCGCCCCTTTGCGGAGCTGGAACCTGTCGAACGACATCTCCGTTGCCACCTTGCTCACCTCCATGTCGGGGTGCTTCATGAAATATTCCTCGGCCTTGAAGCCAGGGTCGGCACTGTGGTCCACGGCCTCCTGCAGGATTCTGTTGTATACGGGCTGCGAGAATGTGAGTTCGTCAGCTCCGAGGTCGTAGCCTATGTACTGCGCCACGTTGAGCGACATGGTCTGTCCGTCGGCGGTCTCCACATTGTCGTAGATTATCTGTTCGCCGTGTCTCACCACGGCCTGCACGAGCATGTATTCCACCTTCTTCGCCTGCTGCTGCGGTGTTGCGGGGCGCAGGGGTTCCGGTTGCCGGCCCGGGACTTGTCCTTGCGTACCTTGCTGTCCGTCCTGTCGGGCGTCGGCTTGTCCCTGCTGCTGTTGCTGCCGCTGCTGCTCCTTGGCCTGCGCTTCCTGTCCGCTGCGTATGAACTTGTTCATCGTGGCGATGAGTGTGGCTTCGTTGATTCCTATGCGGTGGGCGGTGTCCTGCAGATACGTGGCGCGCACTATCTGGTCTTCTATCACCGAGATGCTCTTCACGATGCTGCTTATCGCCTCCGAACGCTTTATCGGGTCTGTGACGCCCTTGAGCAGGAATTTCGTCTTGAACTCTATCACGTCCATCTGGTGGTCGAGGATATACTGCCTGAAGTCGTCTGCCGTATGCTTCCGGGCGAAGCTGTCAGGGTCGTCGCCGTCGGGCAGCAGGAGCACCTTCACCTTCATTGCTTCTGCCAGCAGCATGTCGATGCCTCGCATGGCGGCATGGATTCCGGCTGCGTCGCCGTCGTAGAGGAGCACGATGTTGCTCGTGAAGCGGTGGAGCAGGCGTATCTGGTGGAAGCTGAGCGCCGTACCGGAGTTTGCCACCACGTTCTCTATGCCGCACTGGTGCATGGATATCACGTCGGTGTATCCCTCCACCATATATACGCAGTCCTCCTTGGCTATTGCTTTCTTTGCCTGGTAGATGCCGTAGAGTTCCTTCTCCTTGTGGTATATCTCCGAATCGGATGAGTTGATGTATTTCTGCTGCACTCCCTTGGTCCGCGAGTCGAGCAGTCGTCCGCCGAAGGCGCGCACGTTTCCGTTCACTCCCAGCCACGGGAACATCACTCTGCCGGAGTATTTGTCCATCAGTTCGCCGTTGTCGCGCTTGAAGCAGAGTCCGGTGGAGAGAAGGTATTTCTCGTTGAATCCCTTGTCGAGGGCGGCACGTGCCATTGCCGTCCTTTCGGCTGGGGCGAATCCGAGATGGAACTTCTCTATGATATCGTCGCGGAAGCCTCGGCTGCGGAAATACTGCATTCCTACGGCCCTGCCGTCCACGTCGTTGAGCAGTATGTCGTGGAAATAGTCCATCGCCCATTTGTTCACGATGAACATGCTCTCGCGGTCGTTCTGCTCCCTCTTCTCCTCATCGCTCATCTCGCGTTCGTGGATTTCGATGTGGTATTTGTTGGCAAGCCAGCGCAGTGCCTCGGGATAGGTCATCTGCTCATGCTCCATGATGAAGCTCACGGGGTTTGCCGACTTGCCGCATGAGAAGCAGTGGCAGATGCCGCGGGCGGGGGAGACGTAGAACGACGGCGTCTTCTCGTTGTGGAACGGGCACAGACCCTTGTAGTTCGCCCCGACCTTCTTAAGCGAGACGAATTCCGATACCACATCCACGATGTTTGCGGCGTCCTTGATTCTTTCTATGGTTGCGTGGTCTATCACTGCCTTTTATTCCTTTCCTTCCTCCGGGTCTTTGTTGCCTTCCTGTTCTTCCTTTCCTTCATTGCCGCCGGCATCTGCCTTCCCCTCGTTCGTGAAGATGGAGAAATTCACGCTGCCGTATTCGCGGTGCTCGATGAAGTGCGGGTTGTCGGAGAAGTCGTCCTTCTTGCCGTGTTCAAACACGAACACTCCGCCCTCCTTCAGCATGCCGGCCTTGAACACCAGTTCCGGAATGCCGTGCAGCTCGGGCAGAGCGTATGGCGGATCGGCGAAGATGAAGTCGAACTGCTGTCTGCATCCCTTGATGAACCGGAACACGTCGCCGCGTATCGTCACGCAGTTGTCCGCCCCGAGCTTCTTCACGCATTGCTTGATGAATGCGTGGTGGTCGCGGTCTGCCTCCACACTGATTACCTGGCGGCATCCTCTCGACACGAGTTCGAGCGATATGCTGCCCGTGCCGGAGAAGAGGTCGAGCGCCGTGATACCGTCGAAGTCCAGGTATCCGTTGAGCACGTTGAAGATGTTCTCCTTTGCGAAATCCGTTGTCGGGCGCGCCTTGAACGTGCGTGGCACCTCGAAGCGTCGTCCCTTATATTGTCCTGTTATTATTCTCATCGTCTTCTTTCTTGTCTTGTTTCATTTCCTCCTATCTTAGCAGCGCCGCCACGAGGTCAAACGGCACGCCGTCTGTCTTTGTGAGCGGATGGCGGTTGAAGTCGGCCGACGGCTTTATCCTGTACACGTTTGCCAGATACTGCTTCAGGTTCTCCGTCAGCGTGTCGTATTCCGGGAAGTCGCCCATCAGATACACCTCGTCCTTCTTCGCGTCCATGCCGAGCTGCTTCCATACGGAGAGCAGGAAATACGTCACGTCGCTCGGGTGGGTGGTCTGGAATGCGTTGGCGTAGCGGAAGCGGTTCTTCATGAAGCTGCACACATCCATCTTCCCGTCATGGAAATAGCAATACAGCTTCTGCGCTGTGCCCGACAGGCTCCTGTGCTGCAGGTGCTGCCACATCGATGCACAAACGGGATGGATCTTGATGTCCTGGAAGTTGTCCGTCAGCACAAGCCTCAGGTCCTTGTTGAGCGCATACAGCGCCACGGCGCTTACCGAAGGCAGTATTGTGGCGAGCACGGCGGAGTTCTCCTTCCCCGTGATGGTGTAGTTGTACAGCTGCTCCTTGTTCTGGTCGCTGTATTCGTCTATCGGCACCATTATCACGGGGGAGTCTATCAGCACTTTCACTTTTCTCCATTTCCCGATGTTCAGAGTCTCGTCCTTCAGCGCCTCCCTGAGGTTAGCCGCCATGGAAATGCCGTTTTTCGCCTTGTACGGCACGAACACGAAGTCTCCCTTCCCCTCCCTGTCGTAGGCGAAGCACAGCGAGTTCTGCCCAACGCGCACGGTGAGCCTCTCGTTTCTTTGTATTATGTTATTCCCAGTTTCCTGCATTGTCGTTAGGTGTTGTGGTGTCTCCAATTCTCAGTCCGGGGTATTCCCCCTTCTCGTCTGCCTTCTCCGTGAGTTCCCTTATCAGGTTCTCGTCGAGCCCGTTGAGGTATGACTCATACGGTGCGCCGCATTCCATCAGCGGTGTCATGCTGCCCGACTGCCCGCGGCTTATCGTCACCGACAGTTCGAACTCTGCGCCCTCTCCGTACGGCACGTAGCGCATTGAGTCTGCCAGCAGGCCCGCCCCTGCGAGCTGGCTGAAGCTTCCGGCATACACGCCGTTAGCCTTTCTGAAAGTCTCCTCCGCCCGGCGTATTTCCATGAGCCTCGCCTTCACGGCTGCCTCGCGCTCCGCCTTCTCCCTGCCGAAGCGTACCGGCGAATAGATGCTGAAGAAGCAGAGCACCGCCAGAATGGCAGCGATTGCCGAGAGAATATGATTAAGCTTGATTTTTACCATATTTCGTTTGCCTTCCACAAATCTTTTAATTACTTTTGTGGCGTATGATGCCATTTTATGCAAAATTACGGCATTTTATTCATAATATCAAAACTTTGGCAAAAATAATGACTGTTGACGAGTTTTATAACCTTATTATAGATAAGTTCGGCTTCACGCCCACGGCGGAACAGAGTCTGGCGGCGAAGACCTTCTGCCGCTTCATGGCCAGTCGTGAAGACCGTCCGGCGATGGTATTGTGCGGTTCTGCCGGAACGGGAAAGACATCACTCACGGCGGCAATGATACGTGCGCTCGCCGGACTCCGGCAGCGCGTCGTGCTGCTTGCCCCCACGGGGCGCGCCGCCAAGGTCCTGTCGCTCAACGCCGGGATGCCTGCCTACACCATCCACCGCAGGATATACAGGCAGAAGGCGTTCACGGGAGACATGACGGGCTTCAACCTGAACTTCAACAAGCAGCGCGACACGCTCTTCGTAGTCGACGAGGCTTCGATGATATCCAATGACTCGCTCTCCTCGGGCGGCGGACAGTTCGGCAGCGGCTGTCTGCTCGACGACCTGATGGAATTCGTATATTCGGGCGACAACTGCCGGCTGTTGCTTGTGGGCGACCGTGCCCAGCTGCCGCCCGTGGGCGAGGAGGAGTCGCCCGCCCTGATGAGCGGCATGATAGCCGGGGCTTACGCTCTCGATATGTATGCCGTGGACATGAACGAGGTGTTGCGCCAGGCCGCCGACTCGGGCATCCTGTACAACGCCAACATCATCCGCCAGATGATAACCCACGACGAGATAACGCAGCTGCCGCGCATCCGCTTCCGCGGCTTTGCCGACATCGTGATGGTGCCGGGCGACGAGCTTATCGAGAGTCTGGCGGGCAGTTACAGTCAGGTGGGACAGGACGAGACGATGGTGGTGACGCGCAGCAACAAGCGCGCCAACGTCTACAACAACGGTATCCGGAATATGGTGCTCGGCAGGGAGGAGGAGCTTACGCCCGGCGATATGCTGATGATTGTCAGAAACAATTATCATTGGACAGGGGATGACAGGACAGACCGGACGCCTCAGACCGACAATGCTTTACAATCATCCCAGAATCCCCGGCCTTTCTCCTTCATCGCCAACGGCGACCGTGCCCGTGTCCGCCGAGTGCGCAACATCCAGGAGCTGTATGGCTTCCGCTTTGCCGACCTCTCCCTTGAGTTCCCCGACTACGACAACCACGAACTTGACGCCACCGTCGTGCTCGACTCCTTGCAGTCGGAAGCCCCGTCGCTGACCCGCGAGCAGAGCGAGAAACTATTCGAGGGCGTACTCGCCGATTATGCCGACATCCCCCTGAAGGCCGACCGCATGAAGCATGTGCGCACGGACAAGTTCTACAATGCCTTGCAGATAAAGTTCGCCTATGCCGTGACCTGCCACAAGGCGCAGGGCGGTCAGTGGGCTCATATCTATCTGGACCAGGGCTACATGACCGACGATATGCTTACTCCCGACTACATCCATTGGCTCTACACCGCCTTCACCCGTGCCACGGAGAAACTTTTCCTCGTGAACTGGCCGAAGACGCAAACGGACACCCCGTCCGATGCCAAGGACTGACCGTATGATCAGTTAAAGGCATACTTCTTACAGTACTTCCGCCAAGTTCTCCAGTACTCTCATGTAAGTACTGGAGTAATCTCCGCAAGAGTACTGGGGTAATTCATATAGATACGACGCAAGCTACAGGGTTAAGCTGAATTAAAATGGCACTTGTTGTTTACTTTGTTTTTATTGATTTCTTCTAATTCATAAGCTTGAATAAAGAATATGGCAGTATGGATAGCTTTTTATCCATGTAATGAGTACATTTGCAGAATACTTTCTTCTTTACAACAAGGTATTGGATAGTAATATGATAAAGATTTGCAGTAGGAAACTTCCCGTAGATATAGTGTTCCACCCGGATTGGTGGCATAAGAATGCAGGCATCTCGTTTGACGAGAGTTTCTTCTATGATCCAAGAAGGAGAGTGGAGGACGAAAGGAAAATGGAGCAGGTGCTGTACGAACGCTTCGGCAGCCTCGGACTCGGCGAGGATCATCTCAAGGATTTGCCGCAGATAGGTGCTGTACATCTTGCATCGGGCTATTTGCTTTCGGAAATGCTCGGATGTAAGGTGGAGTATTATGATGATGCGCCACCACAGGTGATTTGTGCCCACAGGGAATCTCTTGATTTCGAGGTGGAGGATGCTTTCCGCTCAAGGGCTTTTAGAAGGCTTGTTGATCTTGTGGATGAGCTGAAAGCAAAATACGGATATGTGGTGGGTGACATCAACTGGGGAGGAGTACTTAATCTGGCTATTGATGTGCGCGGTGAGGAAATCTTCACCGACATGGTGATGGAGCCGGAGAAGGCTGCTGTATTCTTCGGAAAGATTGCTCAGGTGATAGACAAGTTTGTGTGGTTTGTACAGACGAATACCGGTTCGTCGTCAATCTCCGTAAACCGTAGCGCAAGGCTCTTTGACTATCCTGTGGCTATTCATTCGGAATGTAGCCATACGATGATTTCCGAGGAGGACTATCGTCGTTTCTTCTTGTCCATCGATAAAGAGTGGAGCCTGCGCCATGCACCATACGGTATCCATTACTGTGGTAAGGATCCTCATCGCATGGCTTCGGCATTTAGCGAAATAGAGCGTCTGACGTTTCTTGATGTGGGATGGGGCGGAGACGTGGCTCTGCTGCGCAAGTATCTGCCGGAGACGTTTTTCAATATCCGTTTGAACCCTGTAGATATTCAGAGGTATTCATACGAGGAACTTCGGCAGTGTATCAAAGAACGTGTTGAGGCGAGTGGCAGCGACTTGACGCGTACCGGTTTGTGCTGTGTGAATATGGATAAGACTGTTACGGATAAAAGGATATTTGAGATATATGAGGTGGCAGAGTCTCTGCGGAATAATGATTAGTCGTCAACTTGTCAACTCGCGATAATATATATTAATAAGGTGTTGATGGTTGTATATGAAAAAAAGCAAAGCATTGCTTCTTTTGAAGGAAGGCAATGCTTTGCTCATAGATGAATATTTGTTGTCTGCAATTCTCATAATTGAAGAACAGAATCCATAATTCTCCAACTCTGAATCTTACAATGCGAGATAACTCTTAACTCTACATTCTAAACTCTGTATTCTTATTTCGGCAGGTTGAATGCCTTGGTCATTTCCTGGAGCTGCTCCTGGCTCATGCCTTCCGGCTCGAAGCCCATGCATCTGGAATCGATGTATATCTTGGCGCTCTTGGAGAGGACGTCAATCTGGTCGAAGGCGTCCATCACGTCGAGGCCCTTGGCGAATACGCCGTGCTTCTCCCACAATACCACGTCGTAGTCTTCAAGCTCCTTGAGGGTGGCATCGGCCAGGGAGTTGGAACCAGGCAGTTCGTAGGGCACTACGCCGAGGCCCAGCGGGCAGAACGCCTTTGTTTCCGGAATCATGCTCCAGAGGATGTTTGTCAGCACGTCCTTGCCCAGGAACTTGCGGTTGTGGCTCATTGCCACGAGTTCAATCGGGTGGGTATGAACGGTGGCCTTGTAGCTGGAGCCAGTCTCGATGAGGTGGGCGTGTACGGTGAGGTGCGACGGCAGCTCGCTCGTCGGCATCACGGCGTTGTCGGCTATTATCACGTAGCTCGCGCAGTCGTCGAGGATGCGGATTACGCTGCCGTTGTCCATCGGACGGCGTGCCAGGTCGCGCATGCGCTTTCCAGTGCCTTTGCAGTAGAAATAGCAGCCCTTCAGCGCCGGCAGCGTAACTCCAATCTGCTTCACGTCGCTGATTGCAGGCATCTGCTTCATCTCGTCATCGGCGAATTCCGTCACGTTCACGGTGATGTTACCTCCATTGCGCTCGGCCCATCCGTTCTGCCACAGATAGCCGGCAACTTCTGCTATTTTCTCCACTTCGGCGCTCAGTCCGGGGCGTCCTTCCAGTATACTTTTCATAATTCGTTCTGTATTATTTGTTTTTAATGCTTTTCCTGTCAACTCTGCAAAGATAAGGATTATTACCCAAACGGCAGATGTGTAAAATGATAATTAATCTCGCTTTTTTGAGATTTTGAGGATGTTTTTTATGTATCGTTGGCCCGATATCGGTCTGATGGCACTGCCGGATGACCAAACTGAGGCTTTTTAGCGTCAATGAAATAGGAGTGTTGCCGTGCGCCATACCACTCCTATGCCGCTCTTCTGCATGAAATCCGTGATTCCAAGGGATGTCCATGCCGCCACACCGATGAAGAGCATGACAAGGATGATACCGGCCTGTGACGGCGGCAGGATGCGGTCGAAGCGCAGCAGAAGGCGGTCGGCAAGACTGTGGCATGCCGGCGGAAAGAGTTTTCCGGACTCTTCTTCGCTGAGCGAGAAGAGCATGATGAAGGCGCTCACCGTGGCGTAGACGAACATGCGGGAGTAGTCGGTGGACAGGCAGATGAACATGGGGGCCTGGCCGAGGATGGCGCAGAGGAGCAGGAGGAGCATACGGGGACGGAATGTGTCGGGAATGCGGCGCCTGGCGAACTGCGGAACGGCGTTTATGCAATAGTAGACTATGGCGGTGAGGCTGACGAGGCTCGTCAGGAGGTTCGGCACGCAGCAGTCTGCCTTGAAGAAATTCATCTTGGCGTGGAATTTCATCACGTCGAAGCTCCCCTTCAGGAAGAAATCCATGATGCCCGGATTGGGAAGGATGCCGCTGACGGATGCCCAAATGGCATCATATACGGCCTTGTCGCCGGAAAACTTGCAGCATACGAGAAACGCCGCTGCCGACGGAATCCAATATGCCACTGACCGCAGCCAGCTACGGGTGTGGAGCCTTGTGGTGAGGATGAAGAAGGGCAGACTGAAGAAGACGAACGGTTCGTACGTGAGTATCGTGATGACGGAGAGGACGTTGCCTGCCGCTATCCACCATCCGTGGGGCAGCTTCTTGCGCAGCTGCATTATGATGAGAAACGCCGCAAGGATGATGAAATCGCGGCGCAGAAAAGAGAACCCGTAGGCTCCGGCGCTGCCCAGGAGGAAGCATACGGGGAGCAGTGCCACATCGTAGCCCCGGCGGATGAACTGCCGGATGATGTATGCCGCAATGGCGGCGAACGCGGCTATGCACACCGTCATGGCTGCCGCCACGGGATCAATGCCCGCAGCGTTTAGCCAGAGCAGTATGCTGCCCAGGAGGCCCCGCCTGACGAAGCCTCCTGAATAGTTTATGAACATGTCGGAAAAGGCATACGTCACGATGCCTTTCTGCAACATGCTGTATGCCTGCACGCAGAGGCAGACGGTGAGTACCGCTGCCCATATATGGAGGAATCTCCTGAGGATTGGGCGTGGCATCTGTGCGGGTTATCGGTTCCTGGTCTTATTGCTTCCTGTTGTCGTAGGCGTGGAGCGGATAGTCGATTGTGTAATGCAGTCCGCGGCATTCCTTGCGCTCTATCGCCTGACGGGTGATGAGGTAGCCCACGTTTATCATATTGCGCAGCTCGCAGATGTCCTTGCTCGCCTTGACGCGTTTGAAGAGGGCTTCCGTCTCCTCGTAGAGCAGGTCGAGGCGGTCCCATGCGCGCTTCAGTCGCAGGTCGCTCCTGACGATGCCCACGTAGTTGCTCATTATCTCGCCCACTTCCTTCACGCTCTGCGTGATGAGCACCTTCTCCTCATTGGTCATTGTTCCCTCGTCGTCCCATTCCGGCACACGGGTGTTGAAGTCGTATTCGTCGATATGCGCCAGACTGTGCTTTGCTGCTGCGTCGGCATATACCACGGCCTCGATGAGCGAGTTGCTCGCCAGACGGTTGCCGCCGTGCAGACCTGTGCACGAACATTCGCCGATGGCATAGAGGCGCTTGATGCTCGACTCGCCGTTGAGGTCCACCTTGATTCCGCCGCACATGTAGTGGGCTGCCGGACGCACGGGGATGTACTCCTTGGTGATGTCGATGCCGATGCTGAGGCATTTCTTGTATATGTTCGGGAAATGGTGTTTCGTCTCCTCCGGGTCCTTGTGGGTCACGTCGAGACAAACGTGGTCGATGCCGTGTATCTTCATCTCCTTGTCGATGGCACGCGCCACGATGTCGCGTGGGGCGAGGGAGAGCCGCTTGTCATATTTCTCCATGAACGACCGTCCGTCGGGCAGTCGCAGGATGCCGCCGTAGCCGCGCATCGCCTCGGTAATAAGATAAGCCGGATGGGTCTCGCCCGGGTGATACAGCGATGTGGGGTGGAACTGCACGAACTCCATGTCCTGCACCGTTCCCTTTGCACGGTATACCATTGCCTCGCCGTCGCCTGTGGCGATAACGGGATTCGTCGTGGTCTGGTATACGGCGCCGCAGCCGCCGGTACACATCAGGGTGACCTTGCTCAGATAGGTGTCCACCTTCTGCGTGGCGGGGTTCAACACGTATGCACCGTAACACTCGATGTCGGGCGTGCGCCTTGTCACCACCACTCCGAGATGATGCTGCGTGATGATCTCCACGGCAAAGTGGTTCTCCCTGATATCGATGTCGGGATTGCTGCGCACGGCCTCCATCAGTCCGCGCTGTATCTCGGCTCCCGTGTCGTCGGCGTGGTGAAGGATGCGGAACTCAGAGTGTCCGCCCTCACGGTGGAGGTCGAAAGAGCCGTCCTCCTTCTTGTCGAAGTTCACTCCCCACTTCACGAGTTCGTCAATCTGTGCAGGAGCGTTGCGCACCACCTGCTCCACGGCTGCACGGTCGCTGATGAAGTCTCCGGCAATCATGGTGTCCTCTATATGTTTCTCGAAATTGTCCACTTTGAGGTTGGTGACCGAAGCCACACCGCCCTGGGCGAAATAAGTGTTTGCCTCGTCGAGCGTAGTCTTGCAGACAAGACATATCTTGCCTTTGTGCTCACGAGCAATCTTCAGCGCATAGCTCATTCCAGCCACACCGGCGCCGATAATCAGAAAGTCGTATTTATAAATCATAAAAACGCATATTAAATAACGGATGCAAAAGTAATAAGATTTTCTAAAGTGTACAACATAAACTTATCTTTTTGTTGCGTATCACATTCTTTAATAATAAATATTCAGTGTTTTCAAACTAAAATGCTTACTTTTGTAAGCGATTTATGATTACCGTGCCCCGGCACACTTGTGCTGCGCCATATCTTAGGGCGTGGTAATGGAAAAAGCGAAACATCCAGATGAAGAAAAGACATATACTTGTTTGTGGCATCATTGCCGTGGCAACCTCTGTCATGGTGCCTCTGCATGCCACTATGCGAATGGCATCATGCACCGCAGGGACAGTGGACACGGAGGCTGCCGGCATCTATGTGGACACCCTCGACGTGGACACCGCCGTGGTGGCTATGGGCGATACTGATGATGCCGACGGAAACGGGGAAGCCGACACGGACGACAATGACGAATTCTCCTTCGCATCGGCAAACGACACTCTGCCCTGGCCGCAGAACATGCTGCAGCGTATAGACGACATATTCCAGAACACAACGATATTCAACACATCGATGGTGGGGATGAAGATATACGACCTCACTGCCGACTCCACCCTGTTCGAGCTTAACGCCCGGCAGCTGCTGCGGCCTGCAAGCACGCTGAAGATGATGGTGGCGGTGACGGCGATGGACAGGCTCGGCACCGGCTACAGCATCAAGACGAGGGTGGGATATACGGGACAGAAGGACAGTCTCACGCTCGACGGCAACATCTATTGCAAGGGCGGCTTCGACCCGACCATTGCCAACGGCGACATCAGCGACATAGTGGACAGCATAGCGGCATTGGGCATCGACACGATAAAGGGCGACATCTGTCTGGATCTGACGATGAAAGACCGCGACAGACTGGGCGAAGGCTGGTGCTGGGACGACAAGAACCCTGTTCTCTCGCCGCTTCTGGTGGGGAGGAAGGATGAGTTCGGCGACCGTCTGACGCGCCGTCTGCGGCAGAAGGGCATAGTATTCATGGGCAGATGCATTGAGGAGAACATGCCGGGCAACACGCAGATGATATACTGCAAGGAGACTCCGCTGACAAGCGTGATGCACCGCCAGCTGAAGCGGAGCGACAACCTCTACTCCGAAGCCGTGTTCTATCATCTCGCCTCTGACGGTGCCACACGCAGCAGGGCGACGGCACGCAACGGCAGGCAGATGGTGAACAAGCTGATACAGAAGCTCGGCTTCAAGCCTTCGTCATATTATATCGCCGACGGATGCGGCCTTTCGCTATACAACTATGTGTCGGCGGAGCTTGAGGTGGCATTCCTCCGCTATGCCTTCCACGACAAGCGGATATACGATACGCTGAGGGAATGTCTGCCCGTGGCCGGCGTCGACGGAACGCTCGACAACCGCATGCGGCGCGGCGGAGCCCATGACAACGTGAGGGCGAAGACGGGTACAGTGACGGGAATAAGTTCGCTCGCCGGCTATTGCACGGCGGCAAACGGACACATCCTGTGCTTCTCCATCATCAATTCCGGCATCAGGCACACTTCGTCCGGACGGAATTTCCAGGACAAGGTGTGTCAGGCTATGTGTCATTAAGGCCCCTACCCTCAAAGAAAGGAAATCGATACTGACGCTATAAATAAAGAGGAAAGAAAAAAAGAACATAAAGACAATGTCAAGGAAAACAGACAATTATACGTTTCTGACGCATGCACCGGTGCACAAGGTAATTCTGAGCATGGCGGTGCCTACGATAATATCAATGCTTGTGACAAGCATATATGGAATAGTCGACACATATTACGTGGGACGGATAAACACGCAGAGCACGGCTGCCGTGGGCATATCATTCTCCGTGATGACCATAATCCAGGCCATAGGCTTCTTCTTCGGTCACGGCTCGGGCAACTATATCTCGCGCTGTCTGGGCTCGAAGGAGGACGACAAGGCGAAGAGCATGGCGGCCACAGGACTGGTCTACAGCTTCTGCTTCGGCCTGCTGCTTGCCGTAGTCGGCCTACTGTTCCTTTCCGACATCTGTCTCGCCCTCGGTTCCACCGAAACCATCCTGCCCTATACGGAGCGCTATCTCGGCATAATACTCGTGGGAACACCGTTCATGACGAGCTCCTTCACGCTGAACAACCAGATGCGCTTCCAGGGAAACGCCCGCTTTGCCATGTACGGAATACTGAGCGGCGTGCTGCTCAACGTGGTGCTTGCCCCCATTCTCATCTTCTATTTCTGTCTTGGTATCACGGGAGCCGCCGTGGCGACGCTCGTCAGCCAGACCATGAGCTTCTTCATCCTGCTGCGCATGACGCGCCATAGCGGGAACATCGCAATAAGACTGAAGAACTTCTGTGCATCGCCTGCCCTCATCAAGGAAATCATTGCCGGAGGCACCCCGTCGCTCTCGCGCCAGGGACTTGCCAGCGTGGCCACGATGATGCTTAATGTCAGTGCGGGAGCCTACGGCGATGCCGCCATAGCCGGAATGTCGATCGTCACCCGCATTTCCAACTTCGTCTACGCCGGCATAGTGGGTCTGGGACAGGGGTTCCAACCTCTCTGCGGCTTCTGCTACGGAGCAAAGCTCTACGACAGGATATACGAGGGCTATATGTATTGCGTCAGGATAGGCACCGTGTTCTTCATTATCCTCACCGTCATCGGCTTCCTCTTCACTTCGCCCATCATCAGCGTGTTCCGCGATGACCATCATGTGATTGCCGTGGGCTGTGCGGCGTTCCGCTGGCAGCTTGCCACCTATCCGCTCATCGCCGCAATCATCCTCACCAACATGCTGTCGCAGACGGTGCGCAAGACGCTGCGTGCCAACATCGTGGCGGCGGCAAGAAACGGCCTGTTCTTCATCCCTGCCGTAATCATCCTGCCCATGTTCCTCGGACTTGCTGGGGTGGAAATGAGCCAGGCAGTGTCCGACGTCTGTTCCTTCCTTCTTTCCGTCCCAGTGGCGTGGAGCGTGTTCAGGGATATCAAGAGGGAAATGAAGAATGAAGAATGAAGAATGAAGAATGAAGAATGAAGAATGAAGAATGAA